>DLVV01000351.1:40281-58648 GCA_003445035.1 Planctomycetaceae bacterium
AGGGTGCGGTCAAAAAGGGTGCGGCTGGCTCGACCCTGAAGACCAATCGGGACAAGGCGAGCTACGCGATCGGGCTGCAGATCGGCCAGGCACTCAAGCGGCAAGGTCTCGACATCGATCCCAAGCTGTTGGCCGCCGGAATTTCCGATACGTTGGCCGGCAAGAAGCCCGCCCTGGGCGACCAGCAGTTGCAGGCGGCGCTGACGGCCTTCCAGAAGGAGATGCAGACCCAGCAGGCGGCCAAGGCCAAGGCGGCAGAAAAAAAGAACAAGAAGGCGGGCACGGTGTTCCTGGCCGGCAATGCCAAGAAAAAGGGCGTCAAGACGACCAAGAGTGGTCTGCAGTACCAGGTGCTGAAGGCCGGCAAAGGTGCCAGGCCCAAGGCGACCGACACCGTCGAGGTGCACTATCGTGGCATGCTGATTGACGGGAAGGTTTTCGACGAGTCGTTCAAGGGAAAGGTTCCGGCGAAAGCTGACGAGACGGTCAAGTTTGCCGCCAACCGGGTGATCCGGGGCTGGACCGAGGCGCTGCAACTGATGCCGGTCGGTTCGGTTTACCGGCTGGTGATTCCCTCCGAGCTGGGCTACGGCGCCCGCGGTGCCGGACAGGAAATCGGCCCGCACTCGGTGCTGATCTTCGAGGTGCACCTGTTGGCGATCGAGACGAGTAAGAAGAAGCCGAGCAAGAAGAAGAACTAGATCCGACGTTGTTCAGGGAGCGTGCTGGCCGGATGTTTCGGTCGGTGCGGCGGTGACCTTGCCCGCGACACTCCGCACCGCTGACCTGGTCGTGATTGGCTTGGGGATGGCCCTGATCGCTGCGATCGGGGCCGTCTGTTCACGAAAGAGCCGGACCGCCGGCGGGTACTTCCTGGCGGACCGCTCGTTGCCCGGTTGGGCCGTCGGTTTCTCGCTGATGGCCACGATCGTCAGCTCGATGACCTTCCTGGCCCTGCCGGCGGCGGCCTACCAGACCAACTGGCGTCACCTGCCGGCCAACGCCATGTACCTGCTGGCGATCCCGGTGGCGTGGCTGCTGTTTGTGCCCTTTTACCGGGCCGGCGGCCTGCAGTCGGCCTACGAGTATCTCGAGCGGCGATTTGGTCTCTGGGCCCGGCTCTATGCCGGCGGGGCCTTCATCCTGTTCCACCTGGCACGGATGGGCCTGATCCTGTTCGTGGCTTCCGAGTCGATCCAGCTGATGATTGGCCGTCGCGAGGACTGGGTGCTCGACGTGGTGATGATCGTCTTCGGCGTCATCGTGTCGGGTTACACCGTGCTGGGTGGCCTGCGGGCGGTGATCTGGACCGATGTGCTGCAGGGCGTGGCGCTGATCGGTGGGGGGTTGATCTGCCTGCCGATTCTGCTCAACGGAATCCCCGAAGGGTTGTCGGGGCTGTTGGAGGTGGCCGGTGAGCACGACAAGATGAGCTTCGGTGTGTCCGACGGCGACGTACGTGGTCACACGATGGGTGCCACGATGCTGACCAAGCTGATCGTGTTCCTGCAGATCATGGGGACCGATCAGACGACGGTGCAGAGATACATGGCTGCCGGCAGTCGCCGCGAGGCCAACCGGGCGTTGTGGATTGGCGGGTTGCTGACATTTCCCGTCTGGGGCTATTTCCTGTTCGTCGGCACTGCGCTGTTTGTCTTCTACCGGTTCCAGGTCGATCCGGCCGTCGCCGATCTGTCCCCCGAGCAGATCTTTCCGCACTTCATCATCACTCGCGTTCCCGCCGGCGTGGCCGGATTCGTGATCGTGGGCCTGATCGCCGCCGCCATGTCGACACTCGACAGCAGCATCAATGCCATCGCGGCCACCTTGACCAATGACTTCTACCGGAGACTGTGGCGACCGGATCGTGACGACTACCACTACGGGCGAGTGGGGCGAGGGCTGAGCCTGGTGACCGGTGCGGTGATGATCGGCAGCGGGTTGCTGATCCACGCGTCGCGGACCTCCGAGGGGGTCGAAGATGTCCAGACGAAACTGCTGAGTATCCTGGGTGGCGGGTTGCTGGGCCTGTTTCTGCTGGGGTTGCTCACCCGGCGGGCCACCGGCCGGTCGGCTGCCACCGCCACCGCCGTGTCGGTCGCACTGGTCACCGGATGGGTGGCACTTGGCAGCGGAGCCGCCGCCGCGTGGTTCCCGGCGCTGCACGAGCAGGTGCTGGACACGTTCTGGGTTGGCGTGGTGGCCAATCCCCTGCTGTTCGGAATCGGCTGGGCACTGGGTGGCCGGCCAGGTACCGACGGCCGTTCTCTGGACGGGCTGACCGTCTGGACGTCCGACAACCTGTCGACATCCGACTAGATCGAATCGGCGATGTCCTGCAACCGGTCGGCCAGCGGGCCGAGAATGCGGCTGCGGGCGACCAGGTCCCTCACGTCCCCGGGCGGGTTCCTCAGGTCCTCGGGATCCAGCCCCACCATTTCCAGCCGACAGTAGACCCCGTTGCGGGTCAGTCCCAGCTTCTTGGCCACGCCCTGGGGTCCCTTGATGCGACCGTCAGGACTGTTGCGGAACGCGGTGAGCAGGTCGTAGAGCTGCACCAGCCCGCTCAGCAGGCTGTGCGCGTCGGCAATCAACGGCCGGTCACCGGTCTCGAAGGCGTGCTGCTCGACGCGACGGATGTTTTCGACCAGTTCCCCGACGGCCTGGCGATCTTCGTCGGTCCAGAAACGGCCGCCGTCCGGGGTGTCGTGGGACGGGCCGTCGTGTGGGCGGTCGGTCGTGATGCCTGACATGCTGCGTCGATTCCCCCGGCCCACCGCTGTCATTTTCCCGTCGGGAGTCAGCAATGGCAATACGGATTGGACCGGTCCGTGAGGTCACTCGTCTTCCAGGAATCGGTTCGTGAAGGTCTCCGACACGTTCACCGCTCCGGACTTGATCGCCTCAACTTCCACCAGCTGCTCCAGAAGTGTCTTCCAGCGTGCTTCGGTCATGCGTCCGAGCTGCTTGCGGGGGGTTTCCTTGGTCGAGCACAACACCTGCAACTCTCTTGCTCCGAAGGCGAGGATCGGCAGACCCATCTCTTCGTTTCGTTCGTGGATCGCCTGGTTGGTCAGGCCAGGATCATCGAGGTACTTCTGCCACCCGGAGATCGATGCCTGGACCATGGCTGTCACCAGTTCAGGCTGCGTCTTGATCACCTCCGGCGTCGTGATCAACACGCTGGTGTAGGGATTGAAACCGAGGTCGGAGACCATCAGGACGCGGGGACGAACGGATTTCTGGCGAGCGACAAACGGCTCGCTGATCGAATAACCCTGTTGTGCGAAGTTGTCATCGAGCAGGAACTGCGTGACGTTGCCGGCATAAGGCACCAGCTGCACTCCGCTCAGGTCGACCTTCTTCTGCAGAAACAGCGACCAGGTGGCGGTGCTGCTGACGGCCAGTGAACTGACCTGTCCCAGTTTCTCGAGCGAGTCGATTCCCGAGTTCTCGTGGACCATCACGCACCGTGGGCTGACCTGCATCGCTGCCATCACCGCCACCGTCTTGGCTCCGGCGGCGTGGCCGACCAGCACACGGTCGGCGTTGGTCACACCGAACAGGACCCGCCCGGTGGCGACCTGGGTGATGACCTGGACCCCTGGGCCTCCGGGCCGAATCTCCACATCCAGCCCGGCGTCGTCGTAAAGCTCGTGGACATCGGCGGAAAAGAATCCGCCGTGTTCGGCTTCCGGAAACCAGTTCAATTGCAACGACACCGCCGTGGGTGGCCGGACGATTTCGCTGGCGGGATCATCTCCGGGAACAGGCCGCGTTTCACCGCAACCTGCACAAGCCAGCAGCAGCACGACCGGCCAGTGTCGAAGTCGGTGAGAGGAGGTCGACGGCATGCGAGGGTGTCCGGGAGGGTTGTGGCCGGATCATTGTTGTAGTTCGCGGGACGGTTGTCACGTCGTCGGCGATTCTCACTCCTCACCACCGGACCCCCACCGTGCCAGCAGTGTCGATCCGGTCCAGGTTACAACTCCGAACAGGGCGATTCCCAGGAATGCCGAGGCGATCACCGCGGCGAAGAGGTGTGCCGTCTTGAGGTTCTGCGACGTGCTGAGGACCAGGTACCCCAGCCCGTAGTGGGTCGTTGTGTGGCCGACGAAGAACTCGCCGACGATCGCTCCGATCACGGCCATTCCACTGCTGGTCCGGGCCCCGGTGACCAGGTAGGGCACCGCGTGAGGGAGTCTCAGCTTCCAGAGCACCTGCCAGCGGCCGGCACGGTAGAGTCGGAACAGTTCGAGCAGATCCTCGTCGATGTTGAGCAGTCCCGAGGTGGTTGAGGCAATGATCGGAAACAGGCTGATGATCAGTGTCACCAGCACGACGCTGGCGAATCCGGTGCCGAACCAGGTGATGATCAGCGGGGCGATGGCGATGATCGGGACCGTCTGCAGGAAGATCGCATACGGGTAGCAGCTGGCCCGTACGAGTCGGGATTGCGAGAAGATGACGGCGATCAGGACACCGCCAAGCAGGCTGGCGGCGAACCCTGCGACGGCGGCCACTCCGGTACGGGCGGTCGCGGCCAGCAATCGGTCACCGTCCTCGACCACCGCAGTGGCCACGTCGGTGGGAGCGGGGACAAGGAACACCGGCCAGTCGAACCACCACACGGCCGTCTGCCACCCGGTCAACACGACCAAAAGCAGCAACAGCGGTGGCCACCAGGCCGCCGGGCGGAACCAGGATGCCGGGCTCACCGCGCCACCTCCCGGTCGCCATCCCTCAGTTTGGTTGAGACATCACCGGCCAGGCGCGCGAAATCGGCGGTGGCTCGCAGCGCGGCGTTGCGAGGTCGGGAGAAATCGACAGGCACGTGTACGAATTCATCCCCGGTGGTCGCCGGCATCACCACCACCCGGTCGGCCAGGAACACCGCCTCGGAGACGTTGTGGGTGACGAAAACGGCCGTGGTGCCGCGAGCCGAGTGAATTTCGAGCAACTCCTCGTTGAGTTGTTCTCTGAGCAGGTCGTCGAGCGCGGCGAAGGGTTCGTCGAGCAGCAACACTTCGGGTCGAGTGACCAGGGCCCGTGCCAGCGACACCCTCATCCGCATCCCTCCCGACAGTTCTCGCGGCCGTTTGACCGCGTCGGCCGAGCCGAAACTGATCAGTTCCAGGCTCTCGCCGACTCGCTGCCGGGCCTCTGTCCCTTCCACACCCAGCAATTCCAGCGGCAGACGGATATTCTCCTCGACCGTTCGCCACGGCAACAGGTTGGGTTCCTGGAAGACCAGTGCAACGCGGGAATCCTCCGATCGCTCCACGGTGCCGGCGGTGGGTTCCAACAGACCGGCCATCAGTCTCAATGCCGTCGACTTGCCGCAGCCCGAGGGGCCGACCAGGGACACGAATTCGCCGTCGGCGATTTTCAGATCGACCCGTTCGAGCACGGGGTGTCGCGCGTCGAAAGCCACGGTGACCCCGTCGAATGACAGGGCCGACCGCACGGACGTTGCCGACGAGGAATCCAAGATCAGGACGTTTCCGGTGAGGAATGGCTGGACGGCCGGTGTGAGCCGATACGTGTTCGGGCATCCTAACGGATCGGTCGCCTGGCTCTACCCATCGTCGAACGGGTCTTATCTGTTTCGTCCCGCATTCACTAATGTCGACCTTCCATTTTTCTCCGTCTACGGGATTTTTCGATGGGCAGGCTTCTGGTTTGGCCGGCACTCGCCGTGATGGTGATGGTGGTCCGGCTCCGACGCTGTTGACCTCCGAGATGGTGGCGGCGATGAAACCGGGTTCGGTGATCGTCGACCTGGCCGCCGAGCGTGGAGGCAACTGTGAGCTGACAAGGTCGGGCGAGAACTTCACTTCCGATTCCGGGGTGATTATCCTCGGCCGGTTGGATCTCCCCTGCACCGTACCGGCTCATGCCAGCCTGATGTACGCCAACAACGTGGCCAATTTCCTGTTGCACCTCTGTCGTGACGGCTGGATTGATGTCGAAACACAAGACGAAGTGGTTGTCGGGACACTGGTCACCTGTGATGGACGTGTTGTCCACGAACGGGTCCGCGAGGTGCTGGGGTCGGCCGAGAGTTGAGGTAACCGACCGATGAGTTCACATGATGTCGTGTTGATTCCCGGAGACGGGATTGGCCCGGAAGTCACCGCCGCCACCTGCAAGATCCTCGATGCGGTCTCCGCACCGGTTGTGTTCCAGGTTCACCACGCGGGGCTGGCTGCGTTGGAGCAGGGCGAGGAGGTGTTGCCACAGTCGACCGTCGAGGCGATCCAGCACTGCGGTGTGGCGCTGAAGGGGCCCTGCACGACACCGGTGGGCGAGGGGTTCACTTCTGTCAACGTCCAACTCAGGCAAAACCTCAACCTGTTTGCCGCCGTCCGTCCGGTCCGCAACCTCGCCGGTGTTGAGACCCGGTTCGATGACGTGGACCTGGTGATCGTCCGCGAGAACACCGAGGGCCTTTATAGCGGGGTCGAGAACCAGGTCACTCCTGACGTGGTGATGAGCATGAAGGTGGCGACCGAGACGGCCTGTGACCGAATCGCCCGGTGGGGTTTCCGTTTCGCCACTCTCCGCAAGAGGAAGAAGATCACGGTCTTCCACAAGGCGAACATCATGAAGATCACCGACGGCCTGTTCCTTCGCTGTGCCCGGAAGGTGCACCAGACCGAGTACCCGAACATCGAGTACGAGGAGGTGATCATCGATGCGGGGTGCATGAAGCTGGTGCAGGACCCGTCGCAGTTTGACGTGCTGCTGCTGGAGAATCTGTACGGCGACGTGGTCAGCGATCTGTGTGCGGGACTGGTTGGCGGCCTGGGGGTCGTGCCCGGAGCCAATTTCGGTGAGGAACTGGCGGTGTTCGAGGCGGTCCACGGTTCGGCACCGGACATCGCCGGCCAGGGTGTGGCCAACCCGCTGGCGGTGACGATGTCGACGGTGATGATGCTCAATCACCTCGCCGGGACACGTGACGATCCGTCCTGTCGAGAGTCGGCCGACCAACTCAAGGCCGCCTACAACCGCACACTGTCCGACGGTTGCCTGACTCGCGACCTGGGGGGCGACCTGAACACGCAGGGCTTCGTCGACGCGTTGATCGAACGCATCGAGGCACCTCCGTCGTGAATACACCCATCCCATCGAGGGTGCTGGCCGTCGACGTCGGCAACAGCCGGATCAAGTTCGGGTTGTTCGACCTGGCCACCGCCGCCGATGACCTGCCCGAGTTGATCGAGTCGCTGGCCGTGGCGCCCGATGGCCCGGTTCCATGGGATGAGATCGGTGGATGGCCCGGCGAACTGGAAAACCGCTCGTCGAGTATCGTGGCCGCATCGAACCCGGTCGTTCGTGACACGCTGGTTTCCGGCTGGCCTGATGGCTGGTCCAGCCCACGGGTGCTGGATGATGTCGATCGGCTGCCGTTGAAGGTGCGGCTGGACGAGCCCTCGCGAACCGGAATTGACCGGTTGCTCAATGCTGTTGCGGCCAATCGGCTGGTCACCGACGAACGACCGTTGATCATTGTCGATTCGGGCACCGCCACGACTGTCGATGCGGTGGATGCCGACGGCGTGTTCCTGGGCGGAGCCATTCTGCCGGGCTTCGGATTGCTGGCCAGGTCGCTGCAACGTTACACCACGTTGCTCCCGCTGGTCACCCTCGAAGAACTGGGCACCGGTCCTCCGCCGGTCGTGGGTGGTGACACGACGGCCGCGATCAAGAGCGGGCTGTTTTACGGCCAGCTGGGCGCGGTTCGCGAACTGGCGGCCGCGTTGGGTGATGCGCTGGGAGACGAGCCGGCCGAGATGTTTCTGACTGGTGGGGGTGGCCCGCTGCTGGCGTCGGCTCTTCCCGAAGCCCGGCTGGTGCCCCACCTGGGATTGCACGGACTGGCCGAGGTCTTTCGGGCGGACGCTTCGGAGATGTCCCCGTGACCGCCGCCCGCGTGGCGGTCCTGACCCCGGGCGGACGTGGCGCCATCGCCAGCCTGGTGGTTTCGGGGGGAGTCGAACTGATCGACCATCACCGGTTGTTCGAGGCTGCCAACGGCCGGCGGTTGGCAGAACAGGATCCGGGCCGGATCTGCTACGGGTTCTGGGGTGGTGACAGCAACGCCTTGCCGAACGAGCAGGTCGTGGTTTGTCGCACCGGGGAGAGCCGGGTCGAATTGCACTGCCACGGCGGTGCAGCGGCGGTTCAGAGGATTCTTGAAGACCTGGTCGGGTCCGGGGCAATTCGCTGCGACTGGGCCGATCTGGTCGTCGCGCCCTCCGGATCTCCAGCCAGTCGGATCGAGGTGGAACTGGCCGAAGTCCTGGCCGCGGCGACGACCTGGCAGGTGGCGGCGATCCTGCTCGACCAGCAGGCCGGCGTGCTGGTGAGTACGCTCGAACGCCTGGCAGCAACCGGCTGGGATCAGCGTCACCAGGCCGCCGCCTGCGTGGCCGGTTTGCTCGAATGGTCCGACCTGGGCCGTCGGCTGATCGATCCGCCGACGGTGGTCCTCTCGGGTGGGCCCAACGTGGGGAAATCGAGCCTGTTGAACGCGTTGCTGGGGTTCGGCCGAGCCATTGTCTGGGACCAGCCGGGGACGACTCGCGACGTGGTCACCGGCCGGACGGCCCTGGAGGGCTGGCCGGTTCGTCTGGCCGATACCGCGGGGTTGCGGGCCACCGAAGACGAGATCGAGGCGGTCGGCGTCGAGCACGCCCGTCGCGAACTGGATACCGCCGATCTGGTCGTGCTGGTCGTTGACCGTTCGCACCCGCTTGATGGCCTCACTCGGCAATTGGTCCACGAGTGGCCCGATGCCGTGGTGGTGGCCAACAAGTGTGATCTGGACGATGCCACCGACGGGGTGCTGCCCGATGGCGCGTTGATGGTCTCGGCATTGACCGGCGAGGGGCTGGACGAACTGGCCGGAGCAATCGTTGCTCGGCTGGTGCCCGGAATGCCGGAGCCGGGGACGGCGGTCCCGGTTTCCGAGAGGCTGATCGGGTGCCTGGAAGAGGTGGCGCGTGCGATCGATGCCGGGGACGAAACCGGCTTCCGGTCGGCATTGACCGAGACGATTGCCTGATCCCAATCCCGATTTCCGGTGGTATGATTGTCGTGTTGATTCACTGCCTGCCGACGGGCCTGTCCGATGCGCGACTTCCACAACTGGGCGGAACGTTATAGCGAACGTTTCGTCCTGATGCTGTGTTTCTCGGTCATCGTGCTGGCATTGTCCTTTGGCGTTCAAGCCTGGATGCGGCGACGGCGAAATGGCTCGGAGGTCGGGGGGAACCGCCGTTTCAGAGACAGCGCGGTGTTACTGGGGGTCTGGGGGGGACTCTATTTGTTGCTGCTTGTTGTGTCCGTGTTCACGATGAGCCCGTTCCTGATGCTTGAAGTGTTGGCGTTGCTGGTGCTGAGCCTGGTGGGCGGAGTGCGGAGGTGGTCGACCGGGCGTTTTTCGGTGGTGGCGACCGTCATCGTGATGGCGATGATCCTTGTGGCCGGAGTCCGGGGCATCAACCAGGCTGAGGATGCGCGGCGAAGGTTCCCGTTCACCTCACTCGTCGAACGGCTGAAACCGGCGGCGGCCATTCCGACCGAGCCACCACTGCTCACCAAGTCTGGAGAAGCTGCTCTCGAGCGTTCCGAACTCATTTTCGAGAACGGGATGAAGGGCTTCACCAATGGATACCATTTCCGTCGGGCGTCATTGGAGATGGTGCACGCGAGCCAGGTGTGGAATTTCGTCAGCAGCGAAGGTTTCGGCATCGGCCGCATGCTGGCACCGACGATCAAAGGAGCGCGGCTGGCGGAACTCCGCACGTGGCGGCAACCGGTTGCCCTGAAGACCGGTGACGCCGGATCGACCGGGGATCGACCGGATCTGTGGTTGCCGCTGAAGGGAGAAAATGCGCCGCGGAAGGCGCTGAACAAATTGCACGAGAACCTGTCATTTGATTTTGCGGAGCCGGTGAGCTTCGGTTGGGTCCGCGATCTCGAGCATGTCACCGGTTTCCGGCCACACGGGGTCGCACACTTCGATCGGCACAGGGTGACCTTCGGCAACAAGGCGGAAGACGAGATGTCCGTCGAACATGAGGCCGGGTGGAAGCTGGAGCGGGTCGAATTGGTCAGCCTGCTGAGGAGTGCCGAGCCGGGAGTGTACGTTTCGAAAGACCTGCCGAGGATGGATCGGTTGTCGGAGGTCCAGCGGAGACCGCTGGATGGGTTCGAGAAGGTTGCCCTTCGCGAGCTGCGCAACGGCGAGCCGTTGGTTGTTCGCAGCCAGGGTGGCCAGGTGAAAATGATGGGGGCCGTGCGAGCTGTCAAACAGTGTTCGCTGTGCCACGAGGTGCCACGTGGCACGTTGCTGGGTGCCTTCAGCTACGGCTTCCGTGACCAGACTTCGGCGAGTTCGTCGGAGTAATCCTGCTGCCAGCCGGGGTCGGTGGCGAGTGTGGCCAGCAGTTTGGCCTGGCGGTGTCGATCGAGAACCACGGTGCGGATGTCGTAACGGCGGAGCCGTTGACGCCAGTCGGAGGCCACGCCGATCACCTCGAAGTAGTCGGTCCAGACCTCTGTGGGGACCAGGTGTGCGTGCGAGGTGACCAGCAGACGAATTCGGGACGGTCCCTGCCAAAGCAGGAAGTCGCTCCACTCGTAGGAGGCCAGCACCGTTCCATCGGGGGGGTGGCTGGCCAACCACCCGGTCACTTCGACCGGCGTGGACGCCGAGACCATCGGCCGACGTGCCTGCAGCGTTTCCCGTTCGGCCAGTAGTCCACGTACCGCGGGTGTGGAGCTCATCGCGGCTCCTGCCACAACCAGGCCGGCCAGTAGAACGGTGCGTCGTTCGGACGGGTCCAACGTCGGTGCGGCCGGGCGTTTTGTTCTGATCGAGGCCGCCTGCAGTGCGACGACGAGGCCGGCCACCGGTGCCCACCAGTTGATCATCCGTGAACACGACAACGCGGCGACACCGAGCGCGACGAGCATCAACCAGTTGGAGCATCGCACCCGGCGTCGGCTGGACATGGCCACGGAAACGACCAGAACGATGCTCGCGAGCATCGCTCGTGCCTGGGCCTGGTGCCATTGCAGCGGCTGCCATTCGATGATGTTGGCCAGGTTCGGATGCTGTCCGATTTGCCAGATCGACAGGGGCAGGCTGGGCCCGTAAGGGGTGGCCACCAACGGCACCAACAATCCGACGGCGGCCTGCCCGAGACGATGGACGAACACACGGTCGTTTTTCCAGGCGGTCCGACGGCCGGTGCGGCGGAATCGATCGGCCGCCCGCCCAACCACGTGTGACCCCAGCAGCAACCAGCCGATGACGAATGATCCGTGCAGGTTGGCCCAGAATCCCATCACGATTCCGACGATGATCACTCGCCGTATCGATGGCCTGGGGTCGTGCATCAGGGCCAATAACCCCGCGAAGCAGGCCAGCCCGGCTAGCTGAGGACGAATGATCAGGAGCTGCTGCCAGCCGACGGCCAGGAAGACCGAGGCTCCACAGATCGCCGCAGGGATCCTCTGCCGGTGCCGGGATACCAGGACGGGTGAGACTGTCAGCAGGGCGCACCCGACGACCAGCGTGGCGTAAAGCAGCTGCAGAGCCTCGACTCCCCCGGCCCGCATCAGCCGGAAGGCGATCAACTGGCTCCAGCGGGCCGTGTCGACCAGTGGCCGGTCGCCCGAGTGCGTCAGAAACGGTTCGGTGGTCGGGGTCTCGCCACCGTGTTCGATCATCCAGCGGCCGTAGGACAGGTGGCCCCAGAGGTCGGTGTGCCACAGGGGGAGACGAGCCAGCGCGGCCCACAGGCCGGCCACGGCGACGACCAGTACGAGGTGGCCGATGAGTCTCTTGTGGCCGGGCAACCGGGGGACCACCTGCGGTTCCTCGTGAGAAGGGAATCGACTACAACCTCGTCGCCCGACAGTAGCCGGTCGCCGACGGGGTGGTCAAACACGGGAGAAAAGCGGTGCAGCTGGGCGAGGGATTGAAACGGGTGCCCTGGAGCGTGGTCACGGCGGCCTCGCTGCTGGTCGCGCTCGGCCTGGCGGGGATCTCGCGAGGTGACCAGCTGGTCGGGTCCGGACTCCACTTCAACCGGCAGCTGATCTGGATGGCCCTGGCTGTCCCGGCACTGATCATGGCCGCCTGGGTGCCGTACCGTTCGCTGCGTCCGGCCAGTTACCTGCTGTTCGGTGTGACGACAGTGCTGTTGCTGTTGGTTTTCCTGATGCCGGCTCACCAGGGAGCTCGACGCTGGATTCCGCTGGGTTTCTTTGACATGCAGCCGTCGGAACTGTCCAAGTTGACCTACATCCTGGCGCTGTCCCACTACCTGATGTTCCGCCGCAACTTCCGCCATTTCCTGGGTCTGTTCACCCCGTTCCTTTTGACGCTGGTTCCGCTGGTGCTGGTGCTCAAGGAACCCGACCTGGGAACCGCCCTGCTGTTCCTGCCGATGTTGTTCGCGATGCTGCTGGCCGCCGGGGCCCGCGTGAGGCACCTGGTGCTGATCGGGATGATGGGAGTGGCGGTGACCCCGGTGCTGTGGCTGGGGATGAACGTCGAGCAGAAGTCGCGGGTGGTTTCGCTGCTGACCCAGGGCGAGAACGGCCCGGCACCCCGGGGCGACGGGTACCACCTGTTCCAGTCCAAGAGAATGCTGTCGCTGGGCGGGACCTGGGGCAGTGACCTGGCCGGAATGCCCGTCGATGATCCGGCCGCCTACCATCTGCCGGCGGCCCGGACCGACTTTGTCTTCTGCCTGATCGGTGAGCGATTCGGGCTGATTGGCAGCCTGCTGACACTGGCCACCTACGCGGTGCTGATCATCAAGGGGCTTTCGATTGCCGCGTCGACCCGCGAGCCGTTCGGGCGGTTGCTGGCGACGGGGATCGTCACACTGCTGGCGACACAGGCGATCATCAACACCGGCATGACAGTCGGGTTGATGCCGATCACCGGCATGACCCTGCCACTGGTCAGCTACGGTGGTTCGAGCCTGGTAGCGACGGCGATCGCGCTGGGGCTGTTGATCAACGTCGCGATCCGGCCGGGGTACGAAGTGACCGCCGAGCCGTTTCGGTTTGCGGCCGAAGCGAGGTAGGTCGTCAAACACGACCAGCCAGGGTCCGGCTGATCCGTGATCCTACTTCTGGAAGAAGTCGGTGGGCCCACGCAGCGTGTAGTACGGATACTGCACGACCGCCGGCGGCTGGTTGGCCGGCGGGTACTTCAGGTTCTTGGGCGCGTTGTACTCGAACGTGTGGTAGTGCCCTCCGTGGAAGGCTCCGCGTGGTTCGTGGTCGCCCTCGTGCATCACGGTACGGCTGGCCGGGGTCTGGCCTCGCACGATTCCGCGAGGATTTTGACAGCCGACGGCCAGGGAAACGGCCAGGCAGGTCGCCAGGCTCAAGACAATTCGCATTTTCATCTTCCAGTGACCCCCTCGGTCTGGAGACCGAATGTAGTGTGCCGGGTGTGTTCGATTGGTTTCCGGATGCCCGTTCTCAGCAGTGGACGCCGTAGAGTCGTTATCGGCTCAGCAGGTCCCCCGAGGCCACAGAATGCGGAGAATCGATCGAATCCGTTCAGTTACTCCAGTTCATCGATCTTGCAGCATCGTTGTGATCGGACTAGATTACCGCCCGCCGTGGTGTCACCTTTCCGTGGTGGCTCCCGGTTGAACTGATGTCGCAGTGGCCGAGAGCATTCCACGTGTACATTGCCGTGACTTCCCGCTGCCTGGGTGACCTTCCGTTCCTGGAAGCCTGCAGCCTGTTGACCGACTACGGGTACAGCCGGGTCGAGTTCTGGTTTGACGAGGATGGAGATCACCTCAAGCCCTCCGACGTGGTGTCGGATCTCGAGGGGTTCGTCAACAACTTTCGGGCCTCGTCGAGGTTGACCCCGGTCGCGTTCTGTTTTGAGCAGGTCGTCGATCTCGAAACCTTCACCGAGATCACCCGGTTGGCGAAGCTGATGCGGGTTGTTCAGATCACTGTGCCGTCGACGCCGCTGGGGACACCATTCAATGCCGAGATCGAGCGGTTGCAGGATCTGTTGCAGGTGGCCAATGCGGCCGGTGTGCAACTGTCGATTCGCACCCGTACCGGTCACCTGACCGAGGACGCTCATACGGCCGTCGAACTCTGCCAGGCCGTCCAGGGCGTCGGACTGTCGCTGGACCCCTCCTATTACATCTGCGGTCCGCACAAGGGCGAGTCCTACGACCAGGTCTATCCCTACGTCTACCACGTCTACCTGAGGGACACGACACCGGATCAGATCCAGGTCCAGGTGGGACTGGGCGAGGTGGATTACAGCCGCCTGATCAGTCAACTGCGGCGCGAAAACTACGATCGCACGCTCTCGGTCGACTTCTTCCCCGACCAGTACGGCGATTTGGATCGCGCGCTCGAGCTGCGGAAGATCCGCATGCTGCTGGAGTCGCACCTGATGGTCTGAGACGGGTCTAGAATTCGTTCGGATTGCCGAACAGGCTCCCGCCGTCTCCGGTGCCGCCCTTCAGTGCCGATCGCTCGATCCGTTCGACTGGCGGCAGATCCTCGTCGGGTTCTTCATCCCGACCGGCTCCGGCTGGTCGCTCGGTCAGGGCCTTCAGCGACAGGGAGATTCTCTGCTCGCTGGCGTCGACGTTGAGGATTTGCACATCGACTGACTGGCCTTCGCTGAGCACGTCGCTGACGCGGCGAACCCGCGTGTGTTCCAGTTCGCTGATGTGCAGCAGGCCCTCGATGCCGGGTTCGAGTTCCACGAAAGCGCCGAATTCCATGATCCGCGTGACCGTCCCGCTGACCTGGCGGCCGACGGCGTAAACGTCGACCGCTCCTCCCCAGGGGTCGCTGGTCAACTGCTTCATTCCCAGGCTGACCCGGCTGCGTTCCTTGTCGATCTCCAGGATCTTGACCTCGACCGACTGCCCCTGTGTCAGCACCTGTTCGGGATGGTTCAGTCGAGACCAGCTGATCTCGCCGATGTGCAGGAATCCGTCGAGTCCTCCGAGGTCGATGAAGGCGCCGTATTCCTTGAGTGTCTTGACGGTGCCGTTGCGGATTTCGCCGACATTGAGCTGTTTCCACAACTCGGCCGCTGCGTCCTTGTATTCTTCTTCGAGCAGAGCACGGCGGCTGACGACCAGGTTACGTTTTCGCGAATCGACCTCGGTCACCTGGACCGAGAGTTTCTGTCCGATGAAGGGCTCGAGATCCTCGACGTAGGAGCGGTCGACCTGTCCGGCCGGCAGGAAACCCCGCAGCGCACCGACCTGCACTTCCAGCCCACCCTTGTTGGCCTTGGTCACGATGCAGTCGCATTTCATGCCGATGGTCACGGCATTCCAGTCTCCGCCCACCCGTCGTCGGCCACGTGGCAGGTTCAGCTGGATCAGGCCCTCTTCGGCGTCGTATTGTTCGACCGCGACGTCGATCACCTGCCCGATCTCCGGTTCGCTCTTGTCCCACTGACGTCGAGGCACGATGCCGTTGGCACGCATGCCGATGTCAACAAAGACGCTGTCGGCGTCAATGGCCTGGATGGTCCCCTTCAGCCGGCTCCCCTCCTCGAGATCCTCCTCGGATTCGATTCGCTCGCTCACCGCGTCCTCGTCCTGCGCGTCGATGCTGGAGACCGCCTGGGCGGCCAGGTCGATCAGCTTGGCGTCGTCGCTGGCCAGGGCGGCTTCGATTTCGGCTTCAATTTCGGCGTCGAGATCGTCATCGGGTGGCAGGTCGACCGGAGGTGCGGCGGCCTGTTGCGATTTTGGCGGTGGCTCGGGCGACTCGGCCACCCCGGCAGCCACGTCGGCCAGTTTCTCCTCGACGGTCGGTTCCCCTTCGGCCTGTGTGGCCACCGGCTTGGTTCTCGAAGGAATCGGCCGGGCCGATTCTCCACCGGTGGGATTCAGCTTCGGCCGCTTCCGCTCGGTCGTGGGAGCGGGCGATGATTCGGCCGGTTGATCCGAGCGGGTCTCGGTGGGCGTCTCTTCGGGCGGTTTCGGTGTTGAGTCGTTCACGGCAGCAGGCTCCGATGCAGCGAGGTCGATGGCCCGTTGGCGGGCTATTTCGACACCTTCTTCTTGTCGTTGCTGGTCACGGCCGCTTTGACACACCTCAGGCCGATCGCGTCGCTCTTGACGTGATCGGGAAGCGGCAGCCGCGTGGCACTTCTCAGCGATGGGTACTGGTCTCGCCACGATCCGCTCCGGATCACCCGCGAAACGAATTTCTTGTTGCCGTCCCATGCTCCGCTGTCCGCGGGAGCACGCTTGTAGTCAGCGTGCCAGGCATCGGCGACGAATTCCCACAGGTAGCCGTGCATGTCGTACAGGCCCCAGGGGTTGGGCTTGAGTGCTCCGACCGGGGGATCGTTGCCGGCGGCGTTGCCGTTGTGCCAGCCAAAGGGATCCAGCAGCCCGGCCTTCTTGCCCGTGTCGCCTTTGGCCTGTGCCTTGTCGCCGAAGCTGTAGGCGGTCGTCGTTCCAGCCCGGCAGCAGTACTCCCACTCGGCCTCACTCGGCAACCGGATCTCCTCGTCGGCCCCGATCAGCTTTTCCGCTCGCATCATCAGCGTCGCTCTCTGGCAAAACACCACCGCTTCCTGCCAACTGAGCATCTCGACGGAATTCCTCGGCCCGGTCCAGCGGCTGGGGTTCTTGCCCATCACCGCTTCCCACAGGTTCTGGGGCACCTCGTACTTGGCCATCGAAAACGCTCCAGCGATCTTGACGGTCCGAGCCGGTTGTTCGCTGGCGTCACCGCCCTTGGTGCCCATCACGAACGTCGCCGGGAACTTCCCCTTGCCCGGAGTGATCGCGACGAATTCGCCGTTGAAGGTCTTCAGCAGGGCCTGTCGTTCGGCGGGGGTCATGGGCGATTTCTTGTCGTCCTTCTTTTCCTGGGCCGGAGCGGTCGGGGCAATCCAGAGGATCAGGGTGGTGATCAAACAGATCCTGAGCGTATCGGGCATGGGGGGACTCGTGGTGAGAAGGTGGCCAGACCACTTCATTACTATCGAAGTTGCCTGCGGGCCGCAACGATTGGAGAGGGACCGGTCCCCGGAGTTTGACGCACGCCGTTCGAGCGGTCAAAGTGTGCGGTCATGATCGAGCCGGAAACTCGCCCTCCCCGCAGCAGCGAACTGCTCTCGAGAACCGCCAGCCGATTGCTGGTGGTCGATGTGCAGCAGAAGTTGCTGGATCACATTCCGGTCTCGGGGACGCTGGTCGAGAACTGCCGGCGGCTGATCCGGGGGGCCCAGGTGCTGGATGTGCCGGTCGCCGCGACCGAGCAGTATCCAGATGGACTGGGGCCGACGGCGGAGGTGTTGGCCGGCCTGATGGGTGAGATTCCCGAGAAGCTCCGGTTCAGTTGTGTCGAGTGCCTGGACTGGGGAGGGCCGGCCGGCGATGAGGATCAGCGTGACCAGGTGGTCGTCTGTGGCATCGAGGCACATGTCTGTGTCACCCAGACGGCGTTGGACCTGGCCGCCCAGGGCTACCGTGTCTATGTCCCCGCCGATGCGGTCGCCAGCCGGCACAAGCTCGACTGGAAGACCGCTCTCGGACGACTCGCCGATTCGGGAATTGTCGTGTTGACGACCGAGAGCGTGTTGTTCGAGTGGTGCGAGGTGGCCGGGACCGACGAATTCCGGCAGATCAGCCGATTGGTGACCGGAAAAGACGAAGCTTGAAACGGGTTCGCACGGGGGGTTACAACGGAGTGAGTGCCACCGTGTCGAAATGTGCCGACGGCAGTCCATGGCTTCAACCGCACCAGAATCCACCACTCCCGAAACGGCCGCTTCTGCGACATTTCCCAATGTCCGGATGCGTCGCCTGAGGACCCATCCCCGGTTGCGGGAGATGGTCCGCGAGACGCGGTTGTCTCCGTCGGACTTCATCCTGCCGCTATTCATCCGGCATGGTGAGAACCAGCGGTTACCGATTTCCTCGATGCCCGGCCACAGCCAGTTGACGGTTGACCTGCTGGCTGACGAGGTGAAGGAGATCGCATCGCTGGGCATTCCGGCAGTGATCCTCTTCGGAATCCCCGCCGAGAAGGACGCGGTGGGCAGCGATGCGTGTGACGACCAGGGGATCGTGGCCGAGGCGGTGCGGGCGATCAAGGCCAGCGGCACCGACCTGCTGGTGATCACCGACGTGTGTTTCTGTGAGTTCACCGACCACGGCCACTGCGGGATCATCAACGACCGCCATGGAACACTGGATGTCGACAACGACGCGACGCTGGAGATCCTGGCCACCCAGGCGGTCACCCATGCCCGAGCCGGTGCCGACATGCTGGCTCCATCGGGAATGATGGATGGGATGGTCGG
>DLVV01000351.1:59033-61065 GCA_003445035.1 Planctomycetaceae bacterium
TACGCGGTGAAATACTCGTCGGCCTTCTACGGCCCGTTCCGCGATGCGGCCGAGAGTGCTCCGCAGTTCGGTGACCGCCGGACTTACCAGATGGATCCGGCCAATGCGGGCGAGGCCCTGCGAGAGGCGGCCCTGGACGTGGCCGAGGGTGCCGACCTGCTGATGGTCAAACCGGCCCTGGCCTATCTCGACATCATCCATCGCGTCAAGCAGGCTCATCCGGGTGTTCCCCTGGCGGCCTACAATGTCAGCGGTGAGTACGCGATGGTCAAAGCGGCTGCCGAGGCCGGCTGGATCGACGAGCAGGGCGTGGCCCTGGAGAGCCTGCTGGCGATCAAGCGGGCCGGAGCCGACATGATCCTGACCTACTTCGCCAAGGACGCCTGTCGCTGGTTGAGCTAGGCGTTCTGGTTTGCTTCGCACGCGGCCCGGTGTTCCTCCAGGAACCGCGACACGTCGGCGTGGCGAGCCTGTTTGAGCGAACGGAACGAGATCTTCACGGCGTCACGCCCATCCTTGTAGGTGGTGATCTCGCGTTTTGAACCCAGTGAGGCCACGCGTCCCAGGGGAATCGCCCCGGGGGGACCAAACAGGACCAGGTCGACCGAGTGAACCCGCTTGGTCCACAGTTGCGCCCACACCGGGCCGGCCTCGGCGAGCCGGAACGAGACCGACATGCGACCGGTCCAGTCGATGACCGGTTTCCCGGCAGCGGTGTTCAATCCGTCAGCGAGTTCTTCAACCAGTTCCTCGGGCCACCCCACCCGTTTGCCGGCCGGGAACCCCTTTCGCATCTGGTGCCACTTTTGCCCCAGCACCTTCCAGGGCATCAGGTTCTCGGGATCCTGTTTCGAACGACGCGTTTGCCCGAGAAACGAATCCTGTGCCGTCGCCAGGAACGCCCGAAATTCGGAGGTGTCGATCTCTCGCAGCCAGTGGACCTTCAGTGTCACTTCTTGCCACGGCCCCTTGATGTTCTTGACCCCCACGCGGGATCCCCGGCCGTAGATCGGCAATTCGTCGATGTCGTCGAGCGGCCTGAGATCGAGTTGTTGCTGGAGTTCCTCGCGGTGGAACGTGTTGCGTCGGACGCGGAACTTCAACGTCACCAGCCACTCTCCTCCGGTCAGGGCGTGGAAGAACCACCCGTCTTTCTTCACCTGCCCGTTGATCGTGACCACGCTGCGATGGTTGAAATCGGCCGGGCGAAGGTCTTCGCAGGTTTCCAGCCGATCGAGGATCGTTTCGAGAACCCCGCCCTCCCAGCGGGCGGGTTGGCCGTTGTGAGCGATGCGGTCGGTGGTGTGCCAGCGGCGTCCATCCTGTTCCCATGGCATCCGCGCTTCGCGACCGATCTGGCGGAAATCCAGATCGCCGTCCCGCTTCTCGGCGACGGTCTTCACGTTGAACACGTCCCGGTCGGCCCGTTCGCCGGATCGCAGCACCGGGCCCAGCAGTTCTCCGGTCCACGACCTGGGCCCACCCCGCCGCTTGGCCACCCGGGCCTGGTCGACGACATCCTCGGGCGTTCCCGTCGCCACGATCCGGCCGCCATCGGAACCGGCCTCCGGACCCAGGTCGACAATCCAGTCGGCCGTCTTGATCACGTCGAGATTGTGCTCGATCACGACCACCGTGTTTCCTGCCACGACCAGGCTTTCGAGCACCTTCAACAGCTTGTCGATGTCGTCGAAGTGCAGCCCGGTGGTGGGTTCGTCGAGCAGGTAGAGCGTGCGGCCGGCCTGGGGTCGTGCGAGTTCCGCTGCGAGCTTGACGCGTTGAGCCTCTCCCCCGGAGAGCGTCGGAGCGGGTTGTCCCAGCGTGAGGTAGTCGAGGCCGATGGCGCAGAGAGTGGCCAGGGGCGCCCGGATTCGCGGGATGTTCTCGAACAGCTTCAGGGCTTCGGCGATCGGCATGTCGAGCACGTCGGCGATCGTGTGTCCGTGGTAGGTCACCGCCAGTGTCTCGGTGTTGTACCTCCGCCCCCGGCACTCGTCGCACTCGACCCACACGTCGGGCAGGAAGTGCATCT
>DLVV01000351.1:61362-66751 GCA_003445035.1 Planctomycetaceae bacterium
TCGGGCAGGAAGTGCATCTCGATGCATTTTTGTCCGTTTCCCTCGCAGGCCTCGCACCGGCCACCGGCCCGGTTGAAACTGAATCGTCCCGGGCGATAGCCACGGACCTTCGAATCGGGCAACCGGGTGAACAGTTCGCGGATCTGGTCGAAGACACCGGTGTAGGTGCCCGGGTTCGACTTGGGCGTGCTGCCCAGAGGCTGCTGGTCGACAACGATCACCTTGTTGAGGTGTTCGATTCCCCGGAGTGCAGAGAACGGGCCGGGCGTGTCTCCCGTTCGATGCAGTTGTCGGGAGACGGCGCGGGCCAGGGTGTTTTCGATCAGGGAACTCTTGCCCGATCCGCTGACCCCGGTGATACAGGTCAGGGTGCCCAGTGGGATCCTCAACCGGACATTGTCGAGGTTGTTCAATCGGGCACCGTCGAGTTCCAGCCAGGCCCCACCCGGAGGATCGGCGTCGGGTGTTTCGGCCGGTGCCATTCGCCTGGTGGCGGGGATCGCGATCGTGCGACGGTTGGAGAGGAACTTGCCGGTCAACGACCGGCTTTTGCCGGCCAGTTCATCGGGCGGTCCCTGCGCGACGATCTTGCCGCCGTGCCGCCCGGCGGCGGGTCCGAAATCGACCAGCCGATCGGCTGTTTCGAGCACTTCGCGGTCGTGTTCGACCACCACCAGCGTGTTTCCGAGATCCCGAAGCCGCTGCAGAGCTCCCAGCAGGCGACGGTTGTCCCGGGGGTGCAGGCCGATGGTGGGTTCGTCGAGCACGTAGAGCACGCCGGTCAGGGCGCGGCCGACCTGGCCGGCCAGCCGAATCCGCTGGCTCTCGCCTCCCGAAAGCGTGGGAAATGGGCGGTCGAGGGTGAGGTAATCGAGGCCGACGTCGACCAGGAACTTCAGCCGGCTGATCGCTTCCCGCAACAGGTCCCCGGCGATCCGCTTCTCATCACGGCTCAACCGCACGCCCCGCAGTGCCTCCAGGGCCTTGTCCAGCGGCAGGCCACACAGCGACCCGATGGTCTGGCCGAGCAGTCGCACGGCGGCGACGTCGGGCCTGAGCCGGCTGCCGTCGCAGGAGCCGCAATCGACCTCGCCCACCAGGTCCAGCAGCCGCCGGCGGTAGGTGGCCGAGACCCGCGACGCCTCCTCGATGGCCGGGTAGAGCCCCTTGTACTGCATCGAGATCGTCTGGCCGTCGGGGAGCCGAACGGGGAACCAGCGGTCGCCGGTGCCGTAGAGCACCAGTCGACGGGCGGCCGGGGACAGCTGAGAGAACGGAACCTCCAGGGGCAGGTCGAATTCGCGGTGCAGTGCGTCGAGGGTCGAGGAGAAGATTGGCACTGTCGAGGGATTGGGCCAGGCGGCGATGGCTCCATCGCCGAGCGATTTGGAGTCGTCGGCGACCAGTGCCGAGAGGTTGGTGCCCTGCTGAGTGCCCAGGCCTTCGCACGCCCGGCACCAGCCCAGGGAGCTGTTGAAAGAGAAGTGGTTGGGGGTCAGTTCCTCGAAACTCTGACCGCATTTCTCGCACGCCGCGTGCAGGCTGAACGGTTCGACTTTCCAGTCGGGCTCGTTCCGCTTGAGATGTTCGGTGGCGATTCTCATTTCCCCGCGACCCAGTCCCAGGGCCATCTCGACGCTGTCGGCCACACGAGTCCGTGAGGTCTTTCCCGGCGTGATGCGGTCGATGACCACCTCGACCGTGTGACGTCTCCGACGGTCGATCTCGGGAACCTCTTCGATCCGGCAGGTTGTCCCGTTGATTCGAACCCGTCGGAATCCGTCCTCCTGCAGCGACTGCCACAGCCTGGCGTACTCCTGGCCGACACGAACCTCCTGTGGAGCCAGGAGCAGGACACGTTTTCCGGCCGGCAGGTTCCGGACGCGATCGATCACCTCGTCGGTGGTCTGGCGGCTGATGGGGATCTCGCACTTCGGGCAGACGCGGGTCCCGAGCCGGGTGAACAGCACCCTCAGGTAGTCGTAGATTTCGGTCACCGTTCCGACGGTCGAACGGGGCGTGGTGCCGGTATTCTTTTGTTCGATGGCGATCGCCGGCGACAGCCCCTGGACGCCTTCGACCCGGGGCTTGGGCATCTGGCCGAGGAACTGGCGAGCGTAGGCCGAGAGGCTTTCGACGTAGCGACGTTGTCCTTCGGCGTACAGTGTGTCCATGGCCAGCGAGGATTTGCCGCTGCCACTGGGGCCGCAGAAGACGTTGAACCGGTTGCGGGGGATCTTCAGGTTGACGTCCTTCAGGTTGTGTTGTGCTGCCCCCCGGACGACGATTTCGGTCGACTCCTTCCGCCGTTTCGGAGATCTCGTGTTTGGCGGTTTCTTCGCCGAGGTCCGCGGTTTCCGGCGACCGTTGGTGTGTCTGTTGGCGGGGGACAGCAAAGGGGCGAGGACGCGGCCGGTGTGAGAATCGGGGCAGGCGGCGATCGTTTCGGGCGGTCCGGCCACCACCACCCTTCCGCCGCCGGCCCCCCCTTCGGGACCGAGGTCGATGACCCAGTCGGCGGTCTTGATGACGTCGAGGTTGTGTTCGACCACCAGAACGGTGTTCCCCTCGTCGACAAACCCGTGCAGCACGTCCAGCAGTTTGCTGATGTCGGCAAAATGCAGGCCCGTGGTGGGTTCATCGAGCAGGTAGATGGTGCTGCCGGTGGACCGTTTGCCCAGTTCGCGTGCGAGCTTGATCCTCTGGGCTTCGCCTCCCGAGAGTGTCGGAGAGGGTTGGCCAAGCTTGAGGTATTCGAGTCCGACGTCACCGAGGGTTCCCAGCAGCCGGGAGACTCGTGGATGGTTGCGGAAGTGCTCGAGAGCCTCCTGCACGTCCATCTCGAGAACCTCGGCGATGTTCTTGGTACGGAACTTCACCTCGAGCGTCTCGTGGTGAAATCTCCGCCCCTCGCAGACCGGGCAGGTGACCCAGATGTCGGCCAGGAAGTCCATTTCCAGCCGGTTGGCTCCGTAACCTTCACAGGCTTCGCACCGGCCTCCCTTGACGTTGAAGCTGAATCGCCCCGGCTTGTAGCCCCGGGCCCGGGCCTCGGGCAGCTTGCTGTAAAGTTCACGGATGGCGTCGAGCAGCTTGACGTAGGTGGCGGGGTTCGAGCGGGGGGTGCGTCCAATCGGAGCCTGGTCGATGTTGATTGCGCGGTCGAGATGCTCGAGTCCGGTCACCTCGCGGTGTGCTCCCGGATCGCCCTTGCCGGAGTTGAGCTCGCGGTTGAGCACCTGCCAAAGGATGTCACCGGCGAGTGAGCTTTTGCCCGATCCGCTGACCCCGGTGATGCAGACGAAGGCTCCCAGGGGAATGGGCACGTTGATGCCGCGGAGATTGTTGTGGCGGGCGGCCTTGATGGTCAACCGGTTGCTGCTGATTTCGCGATGCCGTGTCGGCACGGGAATCGTGTCGGCACCGCAGAGGTACCGGCCGGTCACGCTCCGAGGGTTCTGTTGAATTTCCTCGACGGTTCCTTCGGCCACCACCCGTCCGCCCCGGACACCCGGGCCGGGGCCGAAGTCGACGATGTGATCGGCCGCCCGCATCGTCTCCTCGTCGTGCTCGACAACGATCACCGTGTTGCCCTGGTCGCGGAGGTCGCAGAGGCTATCCAGGAGCAACTGGTTGTCGCGGGAGTGGAGCCCGATCGAGGGTTCGTCGAGTACGTAGACGACGCCGACCAGCCCGCTGCCGATTTGCCCGGCCAGACGAATTCTCTGGGTTTCTCCCCCCGAAAGTGTCGGTGCCGAGCGGTCCAGGGCGAGGTAATCGAGGCCACAGCGGAGCAGGAATCCGAGCCGGGCGCGGATTTCCTTGAGTGCCTCTCCGGCGATCAATCGAGCGGTTTCGTTGAGTTCGAGCTCCTCGAAAAATGCCGCGGCGTCACCGATCGACAGCGCACAGATCTCCGGCAGGCTTCGGCGGCGACGTGCGGCCTGGCGGCCGAATTGCCGGTTGGCGGTGGTGATCGAGACCGCCTGGGCCTGTTGGTTCAGCCGCGTGCCGTGGCAGGCCGAGCAGTCAGCGAACCGCATCGCCTTTTCCAGTTGCCGCCGCCGCATGGGATTGTTCGTGTTGTGGTACGACTCGAGCAACTTGGGGATCACCCCGGCAAACGTGCCACCGTGTTTCCAGACCCCGCCGCGGTATCTCCAGGCGAAGGTGATGTGGCGGTCGCCGGTCCCGAACAGGATCAGCCGCCTGGCATCCTCGGGAAGTTCGGTCCAGGGAGTGTTGAGCACCGAATCGGCTTCGAGGCCCAGTTCGGCTTCGATTGCCGCGGCGGCACCCTGGTAGATATGACGTCGCCAGCGGCCGATGCGTCTGACGGCTCCCAGCAGGCCGATCGCACCTCGCCACAACGACTTGCCGGGTTCGGTCACCAGTTCCCCGGGCAGAAACTCATGACGTCGGCCCAGGCCGTTGCATTCCAGACACATTCCCAGCGGGCTGTTGAAGCTGAACAGCTGTGGCGTGGGAGGTTCGTAGCTGATTCCACAGCGAGCGCAGGCGTAAAGAGAACTGTAGAGCGTGTCTCGTTGGGTGGGGGCCCTGTCGGAGGACGGTCGGTCGGGTCGACCGGAGGTCTCCTCCGTCACGGTCAGCAGTAACGTGCCGTTTCCCAGACGCAGCGCCGTCTCGACTGCCTCGGCCAAGCGGCTTCGGCCTCCCCGACCGGAGGAAAGCCGGTCGACGACCACCTCGATCGTGTGACGCATTTGTCGATCGAGTCCAAGATTGTCGCTCAGCGAGACGGTTTCGCCGTCGACCCTGGCGCGGACGAACCCCTGCTTCAGCAAATCGTCGAACAGGTCACGGTACTCGCCTTTCTGCTGCTGGATCAGCGGAGCCAGCACGTTGTAACGGGTCCCGGTCGGTAACGCACCGATCGACTCGATGATCTGCTCGGATGTCTGTGCCTGGATTTCATGGCCGCACCGGGCACACCCCGGGCGGCCAACCCGGGCGAACAGGACGCGGAGATAGTCCTGGATCTCGGTGATCGTTCCCACGGTGCTTCGAGGGTTCCGGCTGGCGGACTTCTGCTGGATCGAGATCGATGGAGACAGGCCGCTGACTCGGTCGACGTCGGGCTTGGGGAGTTGGCCCAGGAACTGGCGGGCGTAGCTGGAAAGGCTCTCGATGTAACGTCTCTGGCCCTCGGCGTAGAGCGTGTCGAAGGCCAGTGAGCTCTTTCCAGAACCGCTGACTCCGGTCATTACGATCAGCCGGTTGCGTGGCAGGCTCAGGCTGACGTTGCGGAGATTGTGTTCGCGGGCGCCACGGATTTCGATATCCGCCGCATCGATCATCAACCTGCTTCCCGGCCGCGTCCGGCTCACGTTACAGACTCGCTGCCCTCGGTCTCGGGCTCCTGTTC
>DLVV01000130.1 GCA_003445035.1 Planctomycetaceae bacterium
CCGGTTTGGCGACCGGTTTGGCGATCGGTTTGGCGATCGGTTTGGTCTGCCCGGTTGTCTGGATGGCCGCCGGAGCGGGAGGAGCTGTTTCGACGGTGACCGGACGGTTTTTGCCCTTGAGACCGGCCATCGTCATCGGCGGCATCTGTAGACCGTTTTGGCGGTAGATTTCCTGGAGTTCGTCAAGAACGGCGTCGGAGGGGGCGGGCTCCACGGGACGTTGCCGCGTCAAACCCAGTCGCTTCAAGATGGCCGGCAACCGCAACTTTGGCAGCCTCAGGCCTTTTGACGGCGGCAAGGCACTCTGTTGTTCGATTGGCTCCGCATTGTCATTCAGCGGTTCAGCCAACAGGGTTGAATCGGAAAAGGGTTCGTCAGCGTGAGTGGTCGCCAGCAATGAGATTCCCAGGCAGATCGCCGTCGTGGTGCCAAGGGCGGCCAACCATCTCCGTGCGATTGTTGAGTTCGTCAACATTGTGAATTCTCTCACAGGCTCTGGATTGTTCATTTCATTGCACGAGCCGACGCGGCGAACGATAATCAGGGTGGGTCAGTCCGTTGACGTCGATTTCTGTAATCGGTTGAAAGGGCGGAACTCTCTTGCCGTGACACCACCCGGCAGTCGGTATCGACTTTCCTGGAAGTGGCCGGATAGACAGGAACAACCGTTTTGATCGAACTGAACCGAATGTTCGGAACCGATTGTCAACTTCGGTGGAACTCTCACAACCGGAACAACCGGTAGAGTTGGCCCAGCTTAGCCATGGGAAATTCGATGCAGGAGCAGTGATGAACGGCGATGTGTCCGAACCCAAAGCGGCGGTTCCGGAGTCCACTTCTGACGCCGGGCAGTCCGGCGTCTCTGGTGAGGAGTGCTCGAAATCCTCGAGATGTGGACGGTTATCCTGCTGGACGGGGTGGTGGCCCAAGGTCCGGTGGGTGTTGTTGGTATTGCTGCTCGGCTCCCTGGGAGTCAACTGGGGCCAGTACCAGCTGTGGCAGGCGGCCCGAGGTGATGGCCCACGGGAGGTCCATCATTCGGGTAATGTCGCGTCGGAGGCGAAGTTGGCGTTGGTGCCGATCACGGGGGTGATCATGCCGCCACTGACCGGTCGGGTGATCGCGATGATCGACAAGGTCGAGGAAGACGAGTCGGTGCGGGGGATGGTGTTGGCGATCGACAGTCCCGGGGGGCTGGTCGCAGACAGTCACCAGATCTACCACCGTCTCGAGAAATATCGGGCCGAGACGGGCAATCCGGTGACGGTGACGATGGCGAGGATGGCCACCTCCGGCGGTTTGTACGTGGCGATGGGATCGGGATCTTCGGGTCGGATATTTGCCGAGCCGACGACGTGGACGGGGTCGATCGGAGTGATCATTCCCCGGTACGACGTCAGTTCACTGGCCGACCGTTTCGGCGTGGCCGTCGATCCTCTCAAGACAGGTCCTCTGAAGGACTCGTTGAACCCGTTCCGCAAGCTCAGCGACCAGGACCGCGTCGTCTGGAAAGGGATCCTTGACGACGCTTTCGACCGTTTCGTTGGCGTGATTGTTGACAATCGGCCACGGTTGGACGAGGCACTGGTTCGTGAACTGGCGACCGGTCAGATCTACACCGCCGGGCAGGCCCTGGGACATGGATTGGTCGACGAGATCGGTTACGAGGACAATGCGATCGAGTCTCTCAAAGACCAGTTGAAACTCGAATCGGTTCACGTGGTGACCTACCGCGTTCGTCCCGGTTGGATCGATCTGCTGCTGGACTATGTCGAGTCGCGCGACCCCGAGCGGCAGTTGGCCAAGTGGCTCGAGGCCGGCGTGCCTCGGGGGATGTACCTCTCCAGCTGGGGTGCGTTGCCACCGTCCCTACTCGAATAGCTCCGTTGTCGGGCTATTCGGTGTCGCCCCAGTTTTCGAGTTTTCGCTTCAGCCGGTCAGCCAGTTCAATTCGGCCGCGGTGAATCCGGCTGCGGACGGTGCCGATCGGGTTTTCGGTCAGCTCGGCGATCTCATCGTATCGCAGGCCTTCAAACTCCTTCATCACCAGTACGACCCGGTAATCATCCGACAGTTCGTCCAGCGTCTCGCGGACCAACTGGCGATGTTCCTCTCGAAGAACCATTTTCAGTGGCTGGCTGTGGTCATCAGGGGCAGGGGGATCGAAGCCACTGGTTTCGTTCAATCCCTCGATCGATGTCGGTTTCTGCTTCTGTTTTCTCAGGAAGCTCAACGCCCGGTTGGTAGCGATGCGGTAGAGCCAGGTGTAGAAGGCCGAGTCGCCTCGGAACGTGTCGAGCTTGCGATGGGCCTGGAAGAAGGCTTCCTGGACGATATCGACAGCATCCTCACGCGATTTCAGCATCGAGACCAGGGAGTGGAACAGCCGGTCCTGGTGTCTTTCAACCAGCACTCCGAAGGCGGCGTCATCGCCGTCACGACAGAGTTCCAACAATTGCTGGTCGTTGAGGTTGTTCACCGCGATCCGATCAAGGAGATGGGGGTCACGATTCTACGGGATGAGAAGGAGGATCCGGCGCGGGTTGTCGGAATAGCCATACCGAGAACACGATTCCGACGGCCAGCAGGGCCAGGCTGAAACACTGCGAGATCGTCAAGCCCGTGCCGAATTGTCCCAACTCGTCTCCGCGGAGGATTTCCAGCAGGAACCTGGTGATCGGGTACACCACCAGCGCCACCGCGACCGTCTGGCCGGGTCGTGGGCTGTTGCGGAAGATTGCGGAGGTGACCAGGCAGAGCACCAGTCCATTGAACGAGCTGTAGATCTGGCTGGGGTGCAGCCCGAAGGTGGACGCTGCGTCGGCGTGGAGGAATCCTCGGGCGGCCAGCGAATTGAAGGGGACGCTCCCGTGCGGGAAGCTGATTGCCCAGGGAAGTTGACAGGCGTCGCCCCAGCAGCATCCGTTCATCAGGCAACCGAGTCGTCCAAAGGCCAGGGCCAGGAAGAACGAGGGAATGATCAGATCGATCAGTTTCAGCGGTGGGCACTCCGCTCGGTTTCGCCTGGCGAAGACGACGACCGCCACCAGTGCGAGGCCGACTCCACCGTAGAGCACCAGTCCACCGGAGGAGATGTCGACGGCGGCCTTGAGTTGTTCCAGCAGCGAGGTTTTCTCGGCAAACAGCCTCTCGTGGTACTGCATGACGTACCACCCACGGGCTCCGATGACTCCCGAGACGAACAACCAGATCGCCAGATCCCACACCAGTTGCTCGGGGATGTCCTGCCGCCGAGCGTGACGGACTCCGAGCATTCCCGCAGCGACGCAGCCCAGGAAGACCAGGAAACCGTAGCCGAAGACGGGGACGATCGGTCCGGGGGGCCCACCTCGAGTCACCAGGTTGATGATGACCATCGCGACCAGTCCGGTCACGAACTGGATCGACAGGGCTTTCCGCTCGGCCTGGGGCGCGTCGCTTTCTGCCGCTCGCCAGATCCAGTAGAGCGTCAAGGCCGCCCATGGCACCGCCATCCAGCCGATCCCAAGCAGAGGGATACCGTCGATTGACTCGGTGGAAAACAGCGAGTCGAGCTGGAGACGGAACAGTGTCTGGCGCATGGGAGGAAGGGGACCGTTCAGGGGTTGGGAGCGGATTCGGTGTTCAGTGGCAGGTTGTCGATCAGGCGAACGCCTCCGACCGAACCGGCGACCAGTGCGACCATCGATTCGGTCACATCGTCGGTTTCTTCCAGTGTCCCGGCGTCAACGATCGTGGCGTAATCGACATCGAGGCCGGGCGTCGATCCAAGCTCGTCTCGCAGCTCACGTCGGACCGTCTGGAGATCACCTGCGGAGTTGTTCAAACCGTCTTCGGCCCGCTTCAGAGCCCGGAACAGCGACGTGGCGACGATGCGTTGATCGGGGGCCAGCAACACATTCCGACTGGAAAGTGCCAGCCCGTCGGAATCACGAACCGTCGGACAGGTGACGATCTCGACTGGCAGGTGGAGGTCACGGCAGAGGCGACGGATGACCAGTTGCTGTTGGAAGTCCTTGTGGCCGAAGTAGGCCACATCCGGAGTCGTGATGTTGAGCAGTTTGACGACGACGGTGGCCACGCCCAGGAAGTGGTCCGGCCGATGGTAGCCCTCGAAGATCCGGCCCAGTGGTCCCACGTCGATGGTCGTTTGGCCCCCCGGAGGATAAACGGCCTGGTCATCGGGAGCGAAAACGATGTCGACTCCCAGTTCTTGACACGTTGCCAGGTCATCTTCCAACGGTCTCGGGTACCGATGGAAATCGTCGGGGTCGTCGAACTGCGGAGAGTTGACGAACAGGGTCACCACGACCAGTTGGCAATCGTCCACCGCCGAGTTGATCAGGTTGGTGTGCCCGCGATGCAATGCCCCCATTGTCGGCACACAACCAATGCGGCGACCGTCCCGCCGGGCTGCGGCGACCAGATCCCGGACCTCTTCGACACTTTCGGTGGTCCTCATCCGAGCGGCTCGAACCTCGTGCGGGCCAGTCCAGTCCACGACCGAGAAACGGCCGGGCGTGCAGTTCTGACGGAATTCTATTGTCTGGCCGTCGATTTGACGAGGTGGGTCCGTGGTTGAGATGTGGCCGGCGCAAAGACCGACGGCACGATCGGCCGTCGTGGCCAATCGTGCCGTCTTGTCGCGTGCTGGGCGATTCGCCGTTGAGAATCGTCCGTGGTGGTGAGTTCGAAGTCGGAGTTTCCGGGCTCTCTTCGAGCTTCACCGGTTCCCCGGGGAAATGTTCCTACTCGAGGGTGAAATCGGAGTCCCCGATTCTCTTGTCGAGCTTCAGGTTCGAGTAGGTGTATTCCTCGATCAGCGGCGGCTTTCCACCGGATTTCCTCGGGAATCCGTACTGCTGGACACGGATCGGCAACCGGGTCTTGTTGTCGATGTAGAGCCGTGTCATGTGGAACGGGTTTCCGGCGGATCGCTTGGGATGGATCACCTGGATGACCCGGACGCTTTTCTTGCCCAGCTTGGCGTTGGGGAAGTACCGCACCTTCGAGTTGCCAGGAAGCTTCTCCCACCGCTGAACGACAGTTTCGAGCATCCGGAGGATGCCGATGTCGGTGATCGGGTAGCGGTTCTCTTTCATCACCAGCTTGGCGTTGGGCTTGAGCTTTCGGAGGCCAAGGATCTTCCCGAGGGTGCCGCCCAGGTTGACGACCAGTTTGCCGTCGTTGTGACCGTCGACGTAGATCACTTCGCGGCCGCTGTGCGGGTTGGCGAACTTGAGGTAGACCGAGAACGGCTTGTGTCGCATCTTCAACTGCATTGTCTGCTCGATCATTTTCTTGCCGACGACTTCCTTCTTGGAGAATGTCGCGGAATAGGTTTTGACCGTCTGCAGTGCCGCGCGGCTTTCGCCGGCGATCTTCAATGCCTGCTTCAATGCGCCGCCACGGCTGGTGGACGGCTTGACCGCGACGCGGTCGGCAGCCTGGGCCTGTGGGGCCAGTGCGGCAACCAGGGACGCCAGGCAGAAGGTGGATCGGAGAGTGAGGGTGGTGCGAGTCATGCGGCTAATCCGGGCAGTGGTGTTCATTCCATGTCCTGGGTGTCGCGATGGGGCTTCTGAAAGGGACCCGGCGACGAAGTCGTGGACCGGGAAGCGGACGGCGGGAGTCCCGGCGAGGAGTCTATCGTCGTGGTGGCGGGGTGAGCTTGGGTGGAAATCGTCTCCGACAACGATGCTCGAGCCAGGGCGGGCCGGTCAGTCAGATCGGTCGGAAAAAACCGGTTTCCGCAGCTGGTTGAGTGAGACCAAAAAAAAAGCCTCACCACAACAGTGGTGAGGTCTGAAAGCGAGCCGGGAATCGGCGGTCGACTAGGGGCTGGCGGGCGTGCCACCGCCTCCGGAAAGCGCGTCGACCTTGTCCTCGAGGTCGTTGATCTTGTCGAGTGTCACACCGGCGATTGTCACGGCGGCGATTGAGGAGCTGACCATGGCCAGGGTGATCGCGTCGAGCTGGTCGACGGCTGATTCGATGTGGTTTCCCCGAACGACCGTTTCGGTTTCGGCCACCAGCACTGCCTGGTGATGCGATCGGGGAGGGGCGGTTTGAATTGTCCAGACACGATAAATGGCCCGTGTCGATCCGGCGTCGAGTTGGTAGAGGCCGACCGGGACGTTGGACAGGGCAAAACGGCCCTCCGAATCGGTCACGGTACGTGCCACTTCGCGGCTGCCCTGACGCAGCACGACCACCAGGCCGTCGCGGGGATTCCCCTGGTCATCGACGATCTGGCCGACCAGACGGCCGCTGTCATCCAGCACCACGTCGGTGATGGGAAGGGTCGGTTGGAGAGTGGAATCCGGTTGTTGGGATTGCGGTGGCCCAAAAGCCCAGGCGGGGAGTTGCCCAATCATCAAGCTGATGCACGAGAGCGCGACCAAGGACCAGGTCCAGGTGTTGCGGTTGACAATCCGTTTCATCGGTCCGTTCCTCTTGCAGGCAACCCGTTGGCTCAGGATTTGTCTCGTTCGCATCGGGTGCCCTGTCATCCGTGACAAGCGGATCCACCCTGTCAATGGGTGCAATCCGGATAACCCGTATATTCCTTCCTATCGGATCGGTGACGTGGCAACTCCAGTCGGAACCATGCAAATGCACGGTTTTTGGGCAGTGGAGAACGGGCTTGGGGCTGACGGGGATCTGTCAGCGAGACAGATCGGCCAGGTGCATTTTCAATGCGTCAGCCGCACCGGGCAGTCGTGGTTTGATCCATCGACTGAAGCGACCAGGAGGCCGGTTTTGTCGAATCGCGACGAGATAATCGGCCAAAGCACGTTGAGCGGCCGGTGGCCCGTGCAGCAGGAAATGCACCCAGGCCCACGATTCCCGGTAATCCCGTGTCGCTATCGATTGAAACCCACGACGGGACTCGAGCCGTTCCAGCGACGGCGTCCATCCCAACTGCATCGACCAGCGGAGCCTGGAGAGATGTGGGTGCGATCGGGCTGGTACTGAGGCGGGCCCTTCGAAGTACTCGGCCAGGCCCTCGTCCAGCCACAAGGGCAGGTAGGGCAGGGCGTTGTGGATCAGTGCGTGGGTGCATTCGTGGTGGAGGTCGCGGGACCAGTCGTTGTGCCGGTAGGCGAAAACGTAACCGCGGTCCGGAGCCTTCAGGTACAGAGCTCGACGCCTGGATCTGTCCGGGATTCTCTCGCGGACGTGGGCCCGGTATCGACGACGGCTGGACAGCAGGTGGACGTGGATGGGTTGACCGGCGACCGGCAGATCCAGCGTCTTGTGGAACCGGGCCGGAAGCGTTTCGAGTGAATCCAGGACGTGCCGGTGTCGGTCCAGAGCGAATTCCGAGTGGACCAGGAACGGGCCGTGACGTTGGACGGTTGTCCATTTCGGTTCGACGGCCTGTGCCCATTTCGAGAACCCTGCCAGGAGGATGGAGAGGAGGGCAATGAAACGGATCGACTCGACCACTCGCCACAGGCGGCGACTTGACGACAGGGGGTGGGGCGAGAGATTCGGCATGTTGTGGGGCAGTCGACTCCAGGGGGGCGGATTGTATTCGGGGGCCACACGAGGTCAATAGCCCGGTGGAGAGTGACGCAATGAGCCGGTCGGAGTCCGATCGGATGTTGGGATTGCAATTGTCGGCAGGAGACCCGTTCCGTATTATTCCCGCCCGGATGGACCAGAGGATCGGTGAATGGCAAGGATGATCGCGAAGTGCCTGGGGGCGATTGTGTTGCTGGGCCCCCTGATGGCGATGCTGGCCATGGTCGTCTACGGTGTGCCACAAATTGCCCCGTCGGTGGTTTTGCCCGGATGGTCCGACAGCGCAGACGTCGGCTCACCCGGCAACCGGAAAACCGTCACCGCACATGCGGTCAAGAAGATCGAGATGAACGCCTCGGGTCGGGCCGAGCGGTTGTCTCGACCGTTGCCAGCCACATCACGGCGTGCTCGAAATCGTCGATTGGCGGAGATGCCCCGATCGACATGGAACGACGTCCGTACCGCACTGTCGGCCCACGGGATCAGGCGATTCAAGATTCAGCCAGGGAGTCGTACCGGAGAAGTGCATTTCAGTTGTGTGCGACCGGTTTCCGGCCTGGCACGCGTGGTGCGACGGTATGAGGCGGAGGCGGCCGATCCCGTGCGGGCGGCTTGTGACGTACTGCAGCAGATCGAACAGGCCGATTTCGCCATTCGCCATGTGGCGAAGGCGAGATAGCTTCTACGAGGTCAAGCGATGTGGCAGAGATCGGGCCAGTCGTCGTGCGGGCTGGGTGATCGGCGTGGCGAACGGCTGAGGGCCAAGCCGCTTCCGACCGATGAACTGAGTCGGCAGTTCTTCCGTCGGAGGAAGGCGGAAGAAGACGAGGTCGGCGTTGCGGCGATCGAAGTTCATCGCAGCCAGAAACTGGCCCGTCTCGAAGCCGTCTTGCTGATTGCTGACTCGGCCATGTCACCGCGTCGCCTCGCGCAGTTGGCCATGCTCGCCTCACCGGGCGAAGCCAGCCTGTTGGTCGAACGGCTCAATCGGATCTACGATGCCGGGGAAACTGCGGTTCACGTCGAACGAGTGGCAACGGGCTTTCAACTGCTCACTCTACCCAAATTCGCGCACTGGCTGGACCGGCTCCACAACCGCCAGGTCAAACTGAAACTCTCGACCCAGGCACTCGAAACGCTTTCGATTGTTGCCTACCGCCAACCGATCACTCGGGCCGATATCAAGGCGATCCGCGGAGTCGATCCGGTCGATACGCTCAAGCTCCTGATGGATCGCGGCCTGGTCCGGCTCGGAGGTTATGACGACGCGCTGGGCCGCCCCTACCTCTACGAAACCACCCCGAGATTCCTGGAACTGTTCGGACTCCGCGACCTTGCGGATCTTCCCAACGCGGTGGCGTTAGGGCGGCGACCGGAGCCTCCCGTGCGCGAGGACCGTGGCGTTGGTTCCGAACTCGAGGAAAC
>DLVV01000331.1 GCA_003445035.1 Planctomycetaceae bacterium
CCACACGGGTGTCGTCACCGCTGGCCCGAGCGTACTTGACCCCGACACGAGGACGTCCCGGAACTGTCCAGAAGTAGTCCAGTCCCGTATCGACGGCCCATGCGGAAATGTCGGTGACTGTGGGCACCGGTCCCGTAGCGAACGAATGGTGGTTGGTGCCGTTCTGGACGATGAACTCGGTGTGGTGTCTCAGGTTGGGGATTCCCCATTCCTGGCCCGGGTCGCCAAAGAGCACTTCGCCGGTCGTGCCGATGCCCCAGTAGGTCGAGTCGTAAGTCACCGGAGCACCGGGGGACACTGACGAGTTGTCGAATTGTCCGAGGACATAGCTGTAGAGTTCCTGGCGGTCCCAGCCCTGGTATTCGACCTGCCCGCCGTAGAAGCGGCGGCGATCCAGCTGGTGGGCGACAGAGTTGGGGGCACCGTTGAATCTGACCCGCCGATCGATCGACTGGCTGCCGAAGACCAGTCCGGCCCAGTTGCCATGGGCCCAGTCGAGACTGACGGCCTCGGTGGTCAGGCCGAAGGCGATTCCACGACCGAGGTACAGGTATTGTCTTCCGATCGAGAAGTCGGCGGCCCAGTTGTCGGTTTCGCTGATCCCGCTTCTTCTTGCCGCGGCATCCACGTCGAACTCGTAGTAACCCAGGTCGACGTAGGGACCCTGAACGTCTCGCTTGGGTCCATTGCCGTACTGGTCACCGTCGTTGAATGTCAGGTAGCCCAGTTGTCCGCGGAAGTAGCCGCGGTGAAGTTCGCCGTAGGAGAGGCTGGCCCAGGGGCGGATTTCGGCGATGTGCAGCGCCCGGGACGACTGGGGAAACGTCAGGCTGTTGCCGTGGTCTTCGAACCAGGTCGTCAGCGAACGCAATACCGCACCGTGATCGATCAACAACTGGTCTTCGATCGGGGGCGTTTCGAATTCGGGCGCGATCAGCGGCCGGATCTGGTTTTCCAGGAACTGCTGCCGGCCGCTCCCGTCGGGCGCCTGAGCCATCACTGAGAGGCCGCCCAGAGACAACAGCCACGCTGCCGAGAAGGCACGCAGAAAGCGAGATGAGAGGTGAAATGAGCCCATGATCGCGACATCCCTGGCGAGAGAGGACGGCTCCCCATCTCTTTGAATCGACCCCATCCATTCCGGTTCATTAGTACAATCCGGAATGGGACCGCAAGTGGTAAGCTCGACCCAGACTGCTTGACCGGACCTTTTGCCGGGTCGGTTCAGGCCATCACTCCGGCAATTGGAGTGCCATTGCTGATGGTGTGAGGCCGGTCGAGTCGGTCACGGATGCGGGCCTGCGGATCGATGCCCAGCAGCGAGTAGATCGTGGCGGTGATATCGGCAGGTCCGACCGGATTTTCGGCCGGGTAGGCAGCGTGCCGATCACTGGACCCAAAGACCGTGCCAGCTTTGACTCCGGCCCCGGCCAAAAAGACCGAGTAGCAGTGTGGCCAGTGGTCACGGCCATCGGGCTCGGCTCCGGCCCCCGAGGTGATCTGGCCCAGCTTGGGCGTTCGGCCGAATTCGCCCATCGCCACCACCAGCGTCTCGTCCAGCAGGCCCCGTTCGTGGAGATCGTCCAGCAGTGCAGCGAAGCCGCGGTTGGCGAACGGCAGCAGGGATTTTTCGAGCAGCGGGTAGTGCGACCGGTGCGTGTCCCATGACTGGTCGTACCTCAGTCCGCTGCAGACGGTCACCAGCCGCACCCCGGCTTCGATCAACCGCCTGGCCAACAGCAGGCTCTGGCCCAGGCAGGGCAAGCCGCCGCCCTTGCGAACCGGCTGTTTGGGCGCGAATCCCAGCCCATAACGTCGACGCAGCGATTCGGGTTCTTGCGTGAGATCGAAGGCACGCTGGGCGGCGGGCGAGGCGACCAGCGAGAAGGCTTTTTTGTAGAACGTGTCCAGGCGGGTGCCGGTCGGCGTCGGGTCGGTGAGGCGACCGACCCGATCGATGCGGGAGAGCAGGCCCTTCCGCCGGTTCAGCCGGGTTTCATCGAGCGTACTGATGCGGCCCAGGCCGGGGGCCCGGTAGCCGGGCAGACCGGGGTTGCCGGCAACGAACGGGTCGCAGGCGTCGCCGAGGAATCCGGCTTGTTGGCCCGGGATAAAGTGCCCGTTGTTGAATATCACCTCGGGCAGGTGCACGAAGTCGGGGACCAGTTGCTCGGAGGGTCGCAGGTGGGCCAGCACCGAGCCCAGCGGCGGGTGGTTGTCCGGCGAGGGGGCGACAGTCAGCCGGGATCCCTTCAAAGGGTGATCGCCGGTCAGGACGTAGTAGGTGCCGGCGTTGTGGTCGTTAACGTCGTGGGTCGCCGAGCGGATCATTGCCAGGTGCCGCATTCGCGGGGCCCACATGTCGAGGTGTTCGCAGAGGGTGATGCCCGGCAGCGAGGTGGAGATCGGGCGGAACTTGCCACGGACCTCGGCGGGTGCCTGCGGCTTCATGTCCCACAGGTCGATGTGAGACGGTCCACCCTCCATGTAAAACAGGATGCAGGACTTGGCTGCGGGAGGGTTGGCCGAACGAGTCGTGTCGGCGGCCAGCAGCCTCGACAGATCCAGTCCGACCGCTCCCAGGCTGCCGACCTGAAGGGCCCCCCGGCGTGTCAGGCGAGTGGTTGGCAGGCTGCTCATCGCGACACCGATTGTAGCGAGAATCACCGGGTGAGTCGGTGACCGCGCCCCTTTCCAACCAACCGGTGCCCCGATATGATGTCCCACGGACGTTCTCGGGATTGGTTGCGAGGGCGTTCGGAGGAGAGATGGCAGAGTGGCCGAATGCGCCGGATTGCTAATCCGGTGAGTCGGAATTAACCGGCTCCGAGGGTTCGAATCCCTCTCTCTCCGCTCCTCGGAACCGGCTCGCCTACCCGTCGCAGGGTCGGCGAGCCGCGTTGCCGTTGCCTCTGGAGATGGCAACGGCGATGACGCTCACCGCCTCGATCAGGCCAGCACGTCGTGGACGACGTTGCCGTGGACGTCGGTCAGGCGGAAGTCGCGGCCGCTGTAGCGGTAGGTCAGCCGCTCGTGGTCCAGCCCCATCGCGTGCAACAGCGTTGCGTGCAGGTCGTGGACGTGGACGCGATTTTCGACGGCCGTCAGGCCGAACTCGTCGGTTGCACCGTAGCTGAAGCCCGGCTTGACCGCCCCGCCGGCCATCCAGCAGGTGAACCCGTAGTGGTCGTGGTCGCGGCCCTTCTTGCCCTCGGAGGTGGGGGCCCGGCCGAATTCGCCGGTCCACAACACCAGCGTTTCGTCCCAGAGTCCCCTCTGCTTGAGATCGGTCAGCAAGGCGGCGATGCCCTGGTCGCACGCGCGAGCCAGCTTGGTGTGGCCGCCGGCAATGTCGCCGTGACCGGTGTCCCAGGCGATGTCGTAGCCGTCGATCGAGTGCGAGAGCTGGATGGTGCGGACACCTCGCTCGATCAGTCGTCGTGCCAGCAGGCACCCCTTGGCGTACTCGCTGCCGCCGTACATCTCGAGCGTCGACTTCGACTCTTTGGTCAGGTCGAATGCCTCGGGCACGGCGAACTGCATCCGGAAGGCCATTTCCATGGCCTCGATGCTCGCCTCGAGTTGCTGGTCCTGCTGGACCCGTTCGAGCTGCACGCGGTTGAGCCTGGCCAGCAGGCTGGCCTGCCGCTTCTGGTCGGCCTTGGCCAGGTACTGGTTCTTCAGGTCCCGCAGGATCGCCTCGGGCTTCATCGAGGCGATGTTGACGTAGGTGCCGGCGTAGGCGCCCGGCAGGAACGAATTGCCCCAGTTGGCGAGCTTGCCACGAGGCTGGGCGCGGGGGCTCATCGCCACGAAGCCCGGCAGGTCCTGGTTCTCGGTCCCCAGCCCGTAGACCAGCCACGATCCCAGGCTGGGCCGGGACTGCTGCAGGTGGCCGAGATTCATCATCAGGATCGCCCCGGCGTGTTCGGGGATGTTGGTGTGCATCGAGTGGATGAAGCAGAGTTCATCGACGTGCTGGGCGACGTGGGGGAACAGGTCGCTGACCCACTTGCCGGTTTCGCCGTACTGCTTGAAACCGAACGGGCTGGGGAACAGGCCGCCCTTGGTGTTCCGCAGTGACTTGCGGTCGACCAGCTGGGGCCTCTGGCCAGCGTGCTTCTTCAGCAGCGGCTTGTGGTCGAAGGTGTCGACCTGCGAGGGGCCACCGGGCATGAACAGCTGGATCAGGTACTTTGCCCTGGGAGCGAAGTGCGAGGCCAGAGGGGCCAGCCGGTTTTCGATGGAACCGGTCACCAATGCGGGGGGAGCCGCCAGGGCGGGGTCGCCGACCACGCCGGCCAGGCCCAGGGTGCCGAAGCCGGCACCGATTCGGCCAATCATCTCGCGTCGGGTCAGGGCGGGGAGCGGGTTGACGTGATGCATTGAGGATCCTGTCGCAATGACCGGTGACCTGGTTGTCTCTGGAATAATAGATCGGTACGACCGGCCGCGGGACTGTGGGTTGGTTGGACGGTCACCTGACAAACATGAACTCGTTGCTGCCCAGCAGCACCTGGGCGTACTGTGTCCAGCGGTCCAGCGGAGG
>DLVV01000001.1:0-2388 GCA_003445035.1 Planctomycetaceae bacterium
TGGTGGCGAAGTATCGCCAGAAGCACCGGCCGGGCCCGAGCACCCGCCAGAGGTGTTACCTTTGCCAGGATCACGGTCATGCAAGTGACGTCCTGAATCACTGGGCCGGTGACCACAACCCGCACCTGGCCGCAATGCTGGAGAGCATCGATGACGGGATCGGGATGATCCGGGACAGGCTGAAGAAACTGGGACTTTCCGAGAAGACGATCTTCGTCTTTACCAGTGACAACGGGGGGGAGACCAACGTCAGCTCCAACGCGCCGTTACGTGGCGGAAAGAGTGAATTGTACGAGGGCGGGCTGCGGGTGCCGATGATCGTACACTGGCCCGGGCACGTGTCAGCGGGCGGCGTCTCGGAAAAACCGACCGTCAACGTGGACTTCTATCCGACCCTGCTCGAAGCGGCAGATGTCCAACGCGACCCGAAACACGTCGTCGACGGACAATCGACACTCGCCACGTGGAAGGGACACGGCGGCAAGTCGAAAGATCGAGAACTCTACTGGCATTACCCGCTGGACCGGCCACACTTTCTCGGCGGTCGGTCGGCTGGTGCCATTCGCGATGGGGACTGGAAGCTGATTGAGTTCTTCGACACGGGGAAGCGTGAGTTGTTCTCGCTCTCGGCCGATCCCTCCGAACGGCACGATCGGTCGGCCGACCATCCCGACCTGGTTGACAGTCTCGCCGCGAAGCTGGCCGCCTGGAGAGACTCCGTGGGAGCTCGCCTTCCCTCCCCTCCCCTGCTGGCTGAACCTCGCCGGCTCTATTTTTCCGATCACTTCTCTGCCGGACAGGTCAGTTCTCGCTGGGCCTTCTCGGGAGACTGGTCGGCGAAGGATGGAGTTTTAGAACGAGGGGAAACCGCGAAGTCGACCACGCGGATCTTCCTGAAGCGGGCTGAGTACCGGGATGTGGTGATCCGGTTTGACTTCCAGTTTCGAAAGGCACGAGACATTCGTCTCGTTACCGGTGGCAACGGCTCCTACAACGCGGTGGTTCACGTTCGACGCGATCACTTCTATCTGCAGACGGCCCTGGACAAAAGCGGGCCGTTCTTTCCGTATCGGCATGGTGAATGCGCGTACGCGTTCCAACCGGACCGGTGGTACACGATGACCGTCGAGTTCATCGGGGATCAACTGGTGGCTCACATCGACCGGGATCACCTGGTGTACGCCCGACATCCGATCCTGGACAAGCAGCGGGGATACCTGGCCCTCCAGGTGGACCAGTTCGCGGCCGCGTTCGACAACTTCCAGGTTCTGTCGGCATCGAAACACCGCGACCAGGCGACAAACCTGGAACACGTCCGGAAGGTCTCGGGCAAGTTCCCGGTCAGGAAGTCCCCCAAGGAAGAACTGGCGATCCAGAAGAGGAATGCCCACGAGCGTCTTTATCGCGGCGATACGGAATACCGCCGTCTCGTCAAACAGGTGGATGCTCTCGACGCTGACAACAAGAGGAGGTATCCGGACGTCTTTCGGTCGCACAAGGAATTCCGGAAAGAGATCACCGTGTTACGGAAACGGCTTCATGCGGAGGATCCCCGGTACAAGGAATTGCTGTTTGCGATGTTTCGAGCGCGTCGCGCGATCGACGAATTCGTGATGGCCAGCAAGCCCGGGGTCGTGGATCTTCCTGACAGTCGGCGGTTACGCGTCATCGAACAACTGAAGCAGCAGCTGCGGAAGGACAAGGGGTTGCTGGAACTCGTGGCCCGCCGCGATTCCGCTCAACAGAAGCTCGAACAGGCCTATCCGAAGCTGTTTGTGACCAACCGGGAGATCACCGAATTCCGTCGCGTCCGTCGTCGGGTGTTGCAGGACGATGCGATGTTCAAAAAATATGTCAATCAACGTGCGGCTGCCTGGCGGGCACAGCAGGCGTACCTGTTTGCGAACGACAAGCAACTGGCTGCAGCTCAGCGACGTATGGCCGAAGAAGGCAAGCCCTGAGCGTGGTCGCCTGGCAGAAGACGACTGCCGGCCAGCATCGCAAGCGGCCGTTCGGCTAGCGTTTCTCAGCCGGCCACGCGGACTCGGCCTCGACATAATCCCAGTACAGGGTGGATCCGGGACGCGCCGCGGTGTCGTGCAGTTCCAGCTTCACTGATGGGCCATCCGGGACAAAGGTTACAAGCAGTCGCGTCCACTTGTCCCATTGAGAGCCTGTACCGGCTCTCTGGGTGCTCTGTTCGGCCAGGACGCGGCCTTCCCGGCCCAGTAACCGTAGCCCGGCACCGTTGCGAGCCGAGTCCGAGTGGACCCACGCCGAAGCGACATGGACACGCCCGGGATCCAGGCCGGACAGAGTCGTGCTGGCTCGGCTGGGACGCTCTCCCCGGGTCATCTTGAGGCCCCGGGCACCGTGCCGGGCCCACCC
>DLVV01000001.1:2761-9472 GCA_003445035.1 Planctomycetaceae bacterium
ACATGGCCTCCTCCGGAGGTCAACTTCCAGCCGGTTACATCTTCCAGCTGCGGATTGCCCACCAGTTGTTTTGCCTTTCCATCTCCGTAGCGAGTCATCTGTCCCTTATGGAAGTAGTGCTGGCTCAGCCGGGCCAGGTATTCGGGCAGTACCTCGGTCTGGCTGCGGTAATAGACCCAGAACATGACGCCCGGCATGAGACGCGATCTGCGATCCTGGCGAATCACGTGGAACTGGTGATCCAGGTGCGCCAGGAAGCTCAGAGATGTGGAATCGTCAAACAGGTAGCCACGCTGGGCGATTCCGAGGCCGTAGACCGTCTTGGAAAGCAGGCCGGGAGAAATCGCCTGGATCTGACCGGCCCAGTTTGCGATGTATCCATAAGCTGGTCGAGACTCCCTCAGGTACACCTCGAGCATCAGCACATCGACATACCGGTCGACTGCCTTGAGTTGCTCGGTATGGTTCCGGGAATTCCTCCCCAACTGCCAGGTCGCCGCGGCGTAGATCTGCTTGTCGGGATAGGCCTTGCGAATCCTCTTCAACGCTTCGCAGACAATCGCCGACTGCGGACTGCCATCCTTGTCGGCTCTCAGTTCGTCAATCGCGATCGCGTCATATCCGCCCGGCAGCTTGCCGCCCAGATCATCCTCAAACGGCGCTCCCCAGCGTTTCACCAGTTCGTCGAGACTGGCTCCGGGAGGGCTGTTGACGTGAGCCGCGTAGATGCACTTCTGTCGTCTGAGTTCCTTGATGAACGTGGCATTTCGACTCGTGCCCTCGATCACGTTGATTCTGGGAACGAGCTTTCGGAAGGCGTCAGTCACACCGGCGTTGTCACTGTGTCCGTACATGCAGATGAACGGGCGTGGCCCAGCTGCGTCAGCTTGTGGCGGCTGATAGCTGAGAATCACGAGCAAGACGGCGAAGGCGACCCCGACGACGCGTTGCCGTAAACATGGAGGCTGGAGAGAGAGCCGCAATACCATTGTCACGATCTCAAGTGGGAGACGTTCGGTGGAAAGCCACCGCCAGCTTACTCCAACAAACACTCGGCGACACCGGTCCAAGGCCTTGGGTACAGCGGCGGTTGTCGCCTGATGGCCTAGAGAAGGCCGGCGACGGGGTCACGACGTTCGACCAGGTATTGTGGTCGACCATTGTGGTCCGGAAACGTCATCGACGGATCGATGCCCAGCAGCTTGTAGAGCGATGTGTGAACGTTTTGTGCAGAAATCGGTCGGCCGATGACTCGCTCACCCCGGTCATCGGTTTGTCCGACCACCTGCCCGGTCCTGATCCCGCCGCCGGCCATCCACAAGAATCCCGCTTGGGGCCAATGGCCACGCCCGTCGGGTGTGATGTCGCCGATTCGTGGGGTCCGTCCGAACTCGCCGCCCATCATCACAACCGTATCGTCCAGCAACCCACGATCGTCCAGGTCGGTGATCAGGGCATGCACCGCCTGGTCGAGAGACGGCAACAGCTTGCGGAGTGTCTGGAAGTTCGTTCTGTGAGTGTCCCAGCCGTACGTGCAGGCGGTGACCACCGACACTCCGGCTTCGACCAGCCGCCGGGCCTGGAGGAGCCACTTCCACGGCTCCTGTCCCATGCTCTCCATGCCCTCGCCAAAGCGGGAACGAGTTTGCGGCGACTCCTGTTCAATGTCGAACGCGTCCCGAACCTTGCTGGATGCGACGATTTCCAGGGCGCGGCCCTGGAAGGCGTCGATGGCACGAGCCGAAGCATGAAAGTCGAGCGCCCTTCGGCTTTCATCGAGAGAGCGAAGCAGGTCGCGTCGCGAACTCAACCGGTCCCTGCTGACATCCTTGGGCCGAGTCATGTTCGCCAGGCTCTCCCGACCGTGATTGCTGCTGTTTTCGGCAATCCGGAACGGTTCGTGTTCGTGGCCGAGATAGTAGGGGCGTTCCCAGTCATGCATGCCCCGGATGCTGACGTAAGCCGGGATGGCCGAGTTCGCACGTCGCTGGTGGCTGACCACGGACCCCAGTGCCGGTCGGCGTGATTCACCAGGAATGGATGCTCGCGGTGATTCCTGCCAGGGATAGCCGCTGAAGAACTCGTTTCCTGTATGCAGGTGCCCGCCCTGGAAACCCCGCAGGATCGTGAACTTGTCGGCGATTTGAGCCTGCTTGGGCATCAACTCGCAAACTTCGATTCCCGAAACGTTCGTTTGAATCGGGCTGAATTCGCCGCGGTACTCGACGGGTGCCTGCGGCTTCATGTCGTACATGTCGAGGTGTGAGGGGGCCCCACTGAGAAAAATCAGGATCGCCGATTTGGGACGCGTGTTGCTCTCCGCCTGTGCCTGGCCCCGCAGGAGGTCGGCCAGCGTCAATCCGCCGACTGTCGCGCCACCGGCACGCAGGAAACCTCGTCGTGAAACGAGGTCGATGCACGGTGCAGAATTGACGGCTCCGAAACGAAACATCGACTCTCTCTGGAAGATGGGCAGTGGCCTGAACTGGCCATGGGAGCAATTCGGGATCACGGAGTCAATCCGCGAATTTCATCTCGGTCCGGGGATGGGCAGACGGACAACAACGGACACGAGTTTGTGAACAGGTCTCCCACCGGGATAGGCCGAAAGGGGGGCGGTTGAGTTGGCTCTTATCGGGTCTCCTGGTCGTCGACTTGACGTTTCCGCGAGACTGTCCGCGCCAGGGACCTTGGACGTTTCGGCCGCATACTCGTGGAGAGGTCCCACACGCCGAGTAGCGATTTGTGAGACTCTTTTTGAGGGTTTCAGGGGTCGGTCAAGCCGTTAGAATGGCCCGCAGTTCCATGATCACCATCACCGGAAAATCCCAGGTGTTCTGCGACGGCGTCTCGCGACGTTCGTTCCTGCGGGTTGGTGGGTTGGCACTGGGCGGCCTGAATCTTCCCACTCTGCTCCGCGCCGAAGCGGCCTCCACCGCGCCCCGACGTCACAAGTCGGTGATCATGGTCTTCTTGCCGGGCGGCCCGTCACACCAGGACATCTGGGATCTGAAGCCGGATGCTCCCAAAGAGATCCGCGGCGAATTTCAGCCCATCCAGACCACAATCCCGGGGTTCCACCTGTGCGAACACCTGCCGGGACTGGCCAGGCAGATGGATCGGTTTGCCGTCATTCGTTCACTGGTGGGTGCGAAGAACGAACACGCCTCGGAGATTTGCTTCAGCGGGTTTGGTTACAAGGACTCGCAGGAGAGGAATCAACCGTCACTCGGAGCCGCGGCGTCGAAACTCCTGGGGCCGGTTGATCCCGCGATCCCGCCGTTTGTGAGCCTGTGCCACACGACGCCGAACCGCTGGAAGGATCCCGGTCGCTCCGGATTTCTCGGCTCCGCTCACCGGCCGTTTCTGCCGGCCGGCGAGGACCGTCAAAACATGGCACTCAACGGTCTGACGCTCACCAGGCTGCAGAGCCGAAAACAACTTCGCGACACGTTTGATCGCTTCCGTCGCGGTCTCGATGCCTCCGGTGTGATGGACAGCGTTGACCGCTATTCCCAACAGGCGCTGGATGTGCTCACATCCGGGCGACTGCTCGAAGCCCTGGACATTGAACGGGAAGATCCTCGGGTGCGGCGACGTTATGGACAGGGTTCACTCGACGCTGTCGACGACGGGGCGCCACTGAACAACGAGGACTTCCTGACAGCTCGTCGGCTGGTGGAGGCCGGTGCCCGGTGCGTGACGATCTCCTTCGGTCGCTGGGACACCCACTCGTGCCGCAAGGCCGGCGACCTGGCCTACAAGAACAACTTCGCTCAGCTCCGTGACTACCTTCCACGCCTGGAGCGTTGCCTGCTGGCGCTGATGGACGACCTTCGGGAACGTGGGCTGGAACAGGATGTGTCGGTGGTCGTCTGGGGCGAAATGGGGCGGACGCCTCGGATCAATGCCAACGGGGGCCGCGATCACTGGCCACAGGTTGCCGGATGCATCCTGGCCGGGGGCGGAATGCAGACCGGCCAGGTGATCGGTTCCACGAACAGGTTTGCCGAGGTGGCCCAGGATCGCCCGGTTCACTACCAGCAGGTCTTCGCCACGCTGTATCGACAGCTTGGCCTCGACGTTCGGCACATCAAGGTGCCAGATTTCAACGGACGACCACAATACCTGGTCGAACATCGCGACGTGATTCCCGAGCTGATCTGACCGGCCGGTGGATGACGGGACGGCCCTCGCGGAATCTCACGGTCAATCTGAGATTCGGTTCGAAAGGGGCCTCATGTCCTGCCTTCGGTTTTTTCGCACGGTTCCACTCGCGGCGCTGCTCTTCAGTTGCCTGCTCTCTCCCCGGTCCAACGCGGGTGAGCAAAGCCACGATGCCATCGATATTGGCTCGCGAAAGCAACTGTTCCTCGACGAACGGCTGATTGCATCGAGCCGCGGCGTGCGGCTGGAGATGAACACTCCATATGTGATGCGAGATCCAGTGCTGGTCGCAGATCGACCCTGGGAGAAACCCGGTGATGCGTTTGTCTGTAGCTACTCTTCTGTGATGCGAGTCGACGGCAAGACGCGGCTCTGGTACCACGTGAACAAGTTGGAATTCCGTCCGCAGCCGGTTGGATTCGTCGTCACGGACAAGTGGTTGGCGTACGCCGAATCAAAGGACGGGATTCACTTCGCCAAGCCGAAACTGGGATTGAACGAATACCAGGGGGACCGGGCCAACAACATCGTCATCCCGGGAGTGGAGGGCGGACATGTGTGGATCGATCCTCGAGCCAGTGCAGAACACCGCTACCGGTTCCAGACATATGGAGGTGCCGGGAAGTTGGCGTTTTATGGTTCTGCGGACGGAATCCGCTGGAAGAAGACGCACACCGCCGTGGTCGGTCACAACGACACACAAAACATCGCTTTCTGGGATGCGGCTGTGAAGCGATACCTGCTTTTCACACGGAAGTGGCCCGGCAACTTTCGCGTGCATCGCCGGCTTGAGTCCAATGACCTGGTTGACTGGCAGAACGAAGTCGTTGTCATGCAGGCCGACGGAACGGACATCGCGAAATACAAATCCGCAGCCCGGGTTAAACCGGTCGATTACTACGGGGCCTGCGTATTCAAATACCCTGATGAACACGGCCTGTACGTGATGCTGCCGCAGGCCTTTTGGCATTGGTACGCGCGGGGAAACCAGCAGAGGGTGGGCCCGAACCTGTACGACGTTCGGTTGTGCGTGAGCCGCGATGGCCGGCAGTTCCGTCGGGTGGCGGACCGAAGTGTTTTTCTCCGCCCCGGCCCGGAAGGGTCGTTCTATTCCGGCTCGGTCTGGGCGCTTCCTGCTCCGGTCCGCATGGGAGATGAACTGTGGTTCTACTTCCAGGGATCCAACGCGGATCATGACGGCAATCTGATCCCGGGTTCAGACAAGTACCGTACAGGGATCGGCCGGGCGGTGTTGCGGCTGGACGGTTTTCTCTCCGCGGATGCCGGCTTCAACGGTGGCGAAATCGTCACACCACTCATGAGGTTCCAGGGAAAGCGGTTGGAGTTGAACGTCGATAGCGGCGGCGGCGGTGTGGTCATGGTGGAACTGCTCGACGAACAGGGCCATCCGATTCCCGGCTTCACCGTGAAAGAGGCCACGCCACTGTGCTGCAATTCGGTGCGAAAGACAGTGACCTGGGGGCAAAATGGAGACGTAAGCCGCTTGGCTTCCCGCCCGGTCAAGATTCGTTTTCGCATGCGTGACTGCAAGTTGTATGCGTTCCAGTTTCGGCCGTAAGGCGAGGCCAACTCTCCAGCCCGACGTCGCCTGAGTGCGATCTGGTCATTGCGAATGAACTGACGAGTGCTGGAACTGCTGCAGATCGTTGCCAGGAGTTGCACGCCGGGGCTGGCGAGCCGAACACCAACGATCACGGCCGCGAGGAGTCCCACCTGAAATCACAGGATGGCCACCAAGGTCGGTTGAGGATCTCGATGTGACATTGCCACAATGCTGAGAGTTCACGCGTTTTTGCAGGACCCGGGACTTGTCCCCCATCGCATCGCCAACGGCCGTCATGTTTGCAGGACCTCTGAGTGTTTTCACGTTGAACCTCAACATCGACCGCCCTGACCCGTCGGGGGATCGAATGGTTCACGACGAAATACAGCGTCTGCGGCCGGATCTTGTCTCGTTCCAGGAAGCCCTTTGGCACGGCGAAGCGGAAGACCAGGCGCGACGGATTCTGGATGGTCTTTCCTACGAGATCGTCCATCAGTTCGACTTGCAAGAACCCGATCGCCCATACGGCACGGCCATTGCCAGTCGTTTTCCGATCATCCGTTCGGACCTGGTCAAGTTGCCTGGCACCAGCCGTGGGGCGGAATTTCCGCGGGCCATCCAGGCAGCCGAGATAGAAGTTCCGTCACCGGTGGGACGACTGTTGTTGGTGAATCCCAAGCCGCACTTCGAACCCCACATGGAACTGGAGCGCGAGATGCAGGCTGTCGCCGTCGCGGATTACATTGACCGCAATGCGGATCCCGATGGCTTTCCTCCGTTGATCGCCGGCGACCTGGATGCCACGCCCGATGCTTCCAGCATCCGGTTTCTGACCGGACTGAAGTCCCTGCAGGGACGAAGCACGTGCTTCGTCGACTCCTGGATTGCCAGTGGCAACACGGGCCCGGGGCACACCTGGTCGAGCGACAACGACTTCACACGCGAACTGGCCGATCGCCTGTTTGGGACCAGCGAGGTCC
>DLVV01000176.1:0-11016 GCA_003445035.1 Planctomycetaceae bacterium
CCCATGAACCGGGTGCCACGATCAGCGAACCGGCCTGATAACGATCGCGGTCGGTGACCACCTCGATCGCATCTCCGTGGGATGTCCATTCGATGACGGTTTCGCCGGTTTGCAGGACGGCTCCGTGACCCACGGCTCGTTGGATGTGTGCGGCGACGGCGTCCTCCACAAACAGGTACCCTCCGGCTTCTTCCCACACCGCTTCGAAGTTGTCGGGAATGGCGAAGCCCGGGAAATCGGTGGCCAGGCGGCGGGTCGAGACGTCCTGGAGATCGAGTCCGTGCAATGCCGCGGCCTGGCGGGTTCCGGAAACGGCCGGTCCCTCGGGGTGTCCGGCCAGCAGCAGTCCACAGCGGTCGATCAGCGGTTGGCCGCTGTCGGCTGCCAGTTCGTCCCAGAGCCTGTACGCATCGAGCAGCAGCGGAACGTAGTCGGCGTGTTCGAAGTAGGCTTGCCGGATGACCCGGGTATGGCCGTGCGAACTGCCACGGTCATGGGCAATGCCGAACCGCTCGATGCCCAGCACGCTCGCCCCGCGGGACGCGACGTGGTCCAGCGCGGCACTGCCGAAACCACCGACTCCGATCACCACGCAGTCGAATTGCGTGCTCACTTGCCCGCTGCCAGGCTGACCCGGACCAGTTCCTTGTCGTTACGGGCGAAGACGCTCTTGAGCGCAAAGGCCGGGTGCGACCAGATGGTCATCCGCCTCCGGACTTTTCGGGTCGGTTCGACCAGCTTCGCGCGGCTGATCTCCTGGTAGCCCTTGGGCGAGAGCTTGGCGATGATCAGGTCGCCCTGCTCGTTGTGGATGAACTGGCGGTCCTCATGGGTCACCAGGAACGCGTTCCACCAGCGGTCCTTGCCGGTGGGCTTGATCGTTTCCCAGATCCGCTTGCCGTTGCTGGCATCCAGGCACCGCAGGTGCCCGTAGCTGCAGATTCCGTAGATGTGGCTGCCGTTGAAGATCGGTGTCGTCATGATCGAGTGCAGCCCGTCGGTCTTGATCTCGCTGTCGCTTTTGCCCTTCCAGGCCACTTTCGCGTTGCGGCCGTCGGGGGAGACCTCGATCATCATCGGCCCGTTGTAGAACGCCGTGACGAACAGCCGGTTGCCGAACTGGCGTGGGGTCGAGATGGTCAGCCCGACACGAACCGCGAACGGGACCTGCCAGATCAGCTTGCCGTTGGTCGGGTCGAGACTGCTGATGGCGGTCGGGTGCCAGACAATCAACTGCCGGGTCTTGCCGAAGGTCATGATCACCGGTGGGCAGTAGCCGATCATCTCGTCCTCGAGGCTCCGCCACAATTCCTTGCCGGTCAGCTTGTCGAAGCTGACCACCAGCGAACCGTCGGTGCCGCCGACCAGCGTGATCAACTGCTGACCGTCGATCAGCGGCGAGGCGACCATGCCCCAGATCGGCAGCTTGGTGCCATAGTCGGCCACGAAGTTCTTTTTCCAGATCACCGAACCGTCGCTGACCTTCATGCAGAACATGTCCCCCATCGAACCGATTGTGTAGACCCGGTCCCGCTCGATGACAGGGGTCATGCGCGGTCCGGCCGGGTAGCTGATGCTGTAGCGGACCGGGTAAGTGCGGCTCCACAGGATCTTGCCGGTTTCGGCGTCGAGCGAATGGATCCGTTCGATCCGCTTGTTGCGGATGTAGTCGGTGATATAGACGCGTCCATCGGCGACGGCCGGTCCCGAGTAGCCTTCGCCCACCGGCGTCGACCACACCCGGGGCAGCAGGCCCTTGGTGGGCAGAGTCTTGACGATGCCTGTTTCACGCCAGACCAGGTCGCGATTCGGGCCGCCCCACTGGGGCCAGTCGTCGGCTGTCGCCGACGAGACAGCAGTGAGCCAAACGAGGACGGAAGCGAGCACCATGGTCAACGGGCGGACGAAGCTGGTCATCGAAAGATCTCCTGGATTCGAATGAGCCGCCATTCTGTCACCCCGACACTTGATTGGCCACCGGAGCGGCACTCGATGGCGGACCGCACCGGCCGATCTGTATACTCGGAATCCCACCGGCGCCGTCGGTGGGCCGAGTGGTTTTCGAGAGCGAGATGGACAGGCAAGAGGGGTTGGAACCGTGAGATCTCTGGTCCGGTTGTTGGTATTGGCTGCCCTGTTTGTTGTCACGTCGGAGGCCGGTGCCGCCGACAAGGCGGCCGCAGCCAAGAAGTCGGGGGCGGCGCTGGAAGCCCGCCACCTGGGGCAGATTCAGCGAGTGACCTTCGGGTTGCCCAGGGCCGGTGAAGGGTACTTCTCGCCCGACGGCAAGTGGGTCGTCTACCAGGCCTATCCGGTCGGTTACCCCTTCTACCAGATCTACGTGCAGAAGCTGGGCGAGAAGACGACGCGGCGGGTCAGTCCCGGTCGCGGTCGCACGACCTGCAGTTACTTCACCGTTGACGGCAAGAAGATCCTGTTCGCCTCCAGCCACACCGACCCGCGGATCGAACAGACCGAGCAGCAGGCGAGGGAACTGGCGGCCAAGGGCGGCCGTCGCCGGTACCAGTGGGATTTCGACAAGCACATGGACATCTACGTTTGTGACTTCAACGGCACCGGTCTGAAACGGCTGACCAACACGCCCGGCTACGATGCCGAGGGGTCGTATTCGGCTGATGGCAAGCAGATCGTCTTCACCTCCAGCCGCGATGGCGACGCCGATCTCTACATCATGGACGCCGACGGAAAGAACGTGCGGCAGCTGGTCAACAACCCCGGCTATGACGGCGGCCCGTTCTTTTCGCCCGATGGCAACTGGGTGATCTACCGCAGCGATCGGCAGAAGGAGCACATGCTGCAGATCTTCGCCGTCAGCGTCGACGGCAAGCACGACATCCAGTTGACCAACAACCTGGGCACCGTCAACTGGGCTCCCTACTTTCACCCGTCGAGCCGGTACATCATCTGGACCCGTGCCGATTACTCGAAGGGGCCACGCGGGGCTCACTTCAACCTGTTCACGATGGACCTGAAGCTGGGCAAGACGACGGTCAAGGCCGGTGACGTCCGTCAGGTGACCTCCAACGCGGCCGCCGATGTGTTGCCGGTCTTCAGCCCCGACGGCAAGAAGCTGATGTGGACCTCGGCCCGGTCCAAGGACAAGACCAGCCAGTTGTGGATCGCCGACTGGCTGCGCGGGACCGAGGCGGCGGCGGCCAAGTAGGCCGGTTCAGTCGCCGGGCGGGACAGAGTGGACCATGACCAGGTCGTGGCCGGCCGCTGACCAGTTCGAGCTGCCGACCAGCAGGAGCCTCTGTCCGGCTTCGAGCACGCCCAGTGCCCGTCCCCAGCGGCAGACCTCGTCGAGCAGTCGACGGGGGCTGGTGTCAGTCTGGATCGACATGATCGAGCGGACGCCCCAGTAGAGGTTCATTCGTCGGGCGGCGGCCGTCGAATCCGAGAGGGCCAGCACCGGGACAGGACTGCGTTCCTTGGAGACGGCCAGGGCGGTTCGCCCGCTGACGGTGGGGATCACCAACAGGCTGGCATCGAGCTGTTCGGCAATGATGACGGCTCCCACGGTGACCGCCTCGGTGACCTCCAACGCCCGCGCCCGCGTGTCGGGCTCGAACAGCCGTGGCGTTTTGCCGTCGACGGTTCGCTCGGCCTCGCAGACGATCCGGCTCATCATCGAGACCGCCGCCGTCGGGTTCTCGCCGATGGCGGTTTCTCCCGAGAGCATCACGGCGTCGGTGCCGTCGAGCGTGGCGTTGGCGACATCGCTGGCCTCGGCACGGGTCGGGAATTCGCTGGTGGTCATGCTGTCGAGCATCTGGGTGGCGGTGATCACCGGCACGCGGTGGGCGTTGGCCATGCGGATGATCCGTTTCTGCAGGATCGGCACGGTCGCCAGGTCCACTTCGACGCCCAGGTCGCCGCGAGCCACCATCACCGCGTCGGTGATATCGATGATCGCCTCGAGGTCATCAATCGCTTCGCTTTTCTCGATCTTGGCCACGATATGTGGCGCGTGGTCACCCGGGTGAGCAGCGATCAGTTCGCGGAGTTGTCGGATATCGTCGCTGTTGCGGACGAAACTCAGGCCGACGAAGTCGACATGACGATCGAGTGCCCAGCCCAGGTCCTCGCGGTCCTTCTCTGTCACGCTCGGGGTGCTCAGGGACACGCCGGGCAGGTTGACGCCCTGGCGACTTCGCAGCGTTCCCGGTCTCAGCACCCGGCAGATCACCTGGTCGTCTTTCTCGGCCGTCACCACCAGTTCCACGATACCGTCGGCCAGCAGGATCCGGTCGCCGGGTGCGACGTCGTCGATCAGGTTCTCATAGGTGCAGGTCAACTCCTGGGAGGCATCGGCAATCTCGCCTCTCACGAAGACCACCGTGGCCCCCTCCTGACACAACAACTGGCCGCCGGGGATCTCGCCCAGCCGGATCTTGGGCCCGGCCAGATCGCCGAGCACTCCGATGGGACGTTGGAGTTCTTCTTCGACCTCACGGATCGACGCCAGGACGCCATCCAGCCAGTCGTAAGTGCCGTGCGCGAAGTTGAGTCGGAACACGTCGACCCCGGCCAGCACCAGGTCACGGAGGGCCGATCGTTCGGAGCAGGCCGGGCCGACCGTGGCGATGATCTTGGTTTTGACCAGCGGCGGTTCGATGTTCTGGGTGTCTGTGGCCATGGGCAGGGATTCGAGGTGTGGAGAAAGGGTTGGTCGATCTCTGGGGATTACACAGTGTCGATCAGTCGACGTCGAGCGGAATACGTTGCCCGACGCCACGTTCGCCAGCTCGTGTGATCAGTTCAGCGGCCATGGCCACGTCTTCCACGGCCAGGCCGACCGACTTGAAGACGGTTCGCTGCGTGTCGCCGGTCCGGCCGGGGCGGGTCCCGGCAACGATGTCGGCCAGTTCGATCGCGTCTTCCCATTTCCAGCCACCGGCTTCGGACGCGGCGGCCAATTCGCCGGCTTCGATCCGGCACTGGTCGATTCGGTCGCAGACCACCAGATCGGCTGATGCGATCGATTCGACATCCGACTCGGCCTTCGACAGGTGGTTGGACCCGATGATGTTCAGGTGCGATCCGGGCATCAGCAGTTGTCCCTCGAAAAGTGGGGCCTTCGAGGTGGTTGCGGTCGAGACGATATCGGCCCCGTCGACGGCGGCCTCGGCCGAGTCGACGGCCTGGACGTCAAGTTGCAGTCGCTGGCTCATCGCCTCGGCAAACCCTCGGCGTCGTTCCGGATCCCGCGAGTGGACCCGGACCGCCTCGAGTGGCCGAACGCTGGCAACCGCTTCCAACTGGCTCTCGGCCTGCCAGCCGGTCCCCAGCAGTCCCAGCACGTTGGCGTCCGGTCGAGCCAGGTGCCGTGTGGCCACGCCGCTGGCGGCCCCGGTTCTCAATTGCCCGAGCCGATTGGCCTGGATCAGTGCCAGCATGCGTCCGGAGTCGAGTTCGTAGGCGGCGACGTGGAAGCGGGCGCCCTGCGAGGTCGTGGTGTAGTTCTTCCAGCCGGCCAGCCCGAGATATTCGGCGGTGGCTGACATCGAGTGCAGCAGGAATCCCGGTGCCTTGGCGCGGGCACGGGGGACGTTGATGGCCGATCCGTCGGCGACCGCCACGAAGGCCCGCTCGACCGCCTCGATCGATGCCGACATGTCGATCAGGGATTCGACGTCGGATTCGGTCAGGAACAGGACAGACATGCGGGCACCGGCTTCAATCCACCAACTTGGCAATCCGTGCGTAGTCGTCTTTCAGTGACTGGTAGAGCTGTCCGTACTGAGGGTAGACGCGGTTGTACTGTCGACGTGTGGGCTGGTGGACCGGTGTCGAATCGACCACCCGGATCGTGGCGTTGCAGGCCTCGACGACGTCTTTGTAGGCCCCGGTTCCGGCAGCAGCCAGCAACGCCACTCCGTAGGCCGGACCCTCTTCGGCGTTGATGGTCACCACCTTGTTGCCGTAGATGTCGGCCTGCATCTGACGCCAGAACGGGCTGCGAGCTCCGCCGCCGGAAACCCGGATCTCGCGGACCGGGATGTTCATCCCCTTGATGATCTCCAGGCAGTCTCGCATCGCGTAGGTGGCCCCTTCGATGACACTGCGGACCAGGTGCGGGCGTCCGTGGCGGAGGCTGAGACCGACCCACGCTCCGCGGGCATGCGGGTCGGCGTGTGGCGTGCGTTCACCGGTCAGGTACGGCAGAAAGTACAGCCCCTCGGATCCGGCGGGGGCCTGGGCTGCCTCGGCCGTCAACAACTCGTAGGGGTCCACCTTCTTCCGCCGGGCTGCCGTCACCGCGGCTTCACCCAGTTGGTTGCGGTACCACTGCAGGCTGCCTCCGGCTGAGAGCACCACGCCCATGACGTGCCACTGGCCGCGGACGGCGTGGCAGAAGGTATGGACCCGTCCCAGCGGGTCGGTCTCGATCCCCTCGCTGTGGGCGAACACCACGCCGCTGGTGCCCATCGTGGCCGAAATGACACCACGGCGGACGATGCCGTTGCCGACAGCGCCGGCCGCCTGGTCCCCTCCGCCGCCGACCACCGGCACCCCCTCGGGCAGTCCCAGTTTCTTGGCAGAGGACTTCGACAGCGTGCCGCTGACATCCTCGGACTCGTACACCGCCGGCAGCAGATCGGGGTCGAGTTCAAGCTGTTCCAGTAGTCGCCGACTCCACTTTCGCCGCTTCACGTCCAGCAGCAGTGTTCCCGACGCGTCGCTGACCTCGGTGGCGAACTCGCCGGTCAGCCGGAAGCGGACGTAGTCCTTGGGCAGCAGCACCTGGCGGGTCCGATCGAATCGCCGGGGCTCGTTGTTACGGAGCCAGAGGATCTTCGGGGCGGTGAAGCCGGTCAGGGCCGGGTTGGCCACCATCTGGATCAGCTTGCGTCGGCCGCCGGCCCGGCGTTCAATCTCGTCGCATTCGGCGGCGGTTCGCTGGTCATTCCACAGCAGGGCGGGCCGGATGACCTGGTGGTTTTTGTCCAGGAACACGCTGCCATGCATCTGGCCCGAGAGTCCGATCCCGGCGACCGAGGCCGGCTTGATCTTCCCGTCCCTCAGGACCTTTCTCACGCTACGGGCCGACGCCTGCCACCAGTCCTCAGGGTTCTGTTCGGACCACCCCGGTCGCGGGCTCGACAGGGGGTATTCGAATGTGGCACTGGCCACGATCCGACCGGTCTCACGGATCGCCAGTGTCTTGGTGCCACTGGTGCCGATGTCGATGCCCAGGTAGATGCTCATCGCGATGCTCCGTCAGGCATATCTCCAGCCGGTCATGACACCGCTGATCGTTCGGCGATCAAACGGTCGAGTTCCTGTTTCAGCTTGTCCAGGATTTCGTCGTAGGGGAACGCGCCGAGCGTTTTCTCGCCCTGCTTGAGGTTGACGAAGTTGGGGGCACACCACAGGCCGAGGTCGGCATCGTCGGTTTCGCCGGGGCCGTTGACCCGGCAGCCCATCACGGCAATCGTCAACGCGTGTTCCCGAGCGTACTCGGTCATCTCGCGGACCTGTTCGGCCAACTCGACGAACGCCTCGTTCTCGACCCGCGAGCAACTGGGGCAGCTGATGATGTTGAGCGTATCGAGCCCGAAATCGACGACGGTTCGGACACGTCCAGCGGCGATATCGGCCAGGATCTGACGGCCCGCCACGATCTCTTCGGATTTCCGGTCGTTGGGCACGGTCAGCGAAACGCGGATCGTATCTCCCAATCCCTGGGAGACGAGTTGTTCGAAGGCGATGCGTGTCTTGATCACCCCGTCGGGTGGCAGTCCCGCCTCGGTCACTCCCAGGTGCAACGGCACGTCGGGCCGTCGCTCGGCGAATCGGCGGTTGACCTCGATCACCTTCTGGGGATCCGAGTCCTTCAGCGAGACGCAGTAGTTGGTGAAATCGAGCGAATCGAGGAACTCGCAGTGCTCCCAGGCGCTGTCGAGCATCGGCGAGATCGAGTCGTCCCGGGAGTAGCGTTCGATTTTGTCAGGGTCGACCGAACCGCAGTTAATACCGACGCGGATGGCACAGTCGTGGTTGGCCGCCTGCTCGACGATTCCCCGTACCTTCTCCTGCCACGGTTTCTCCCGTTCGTGGTGATAGAGATGGCCGGGGTTGTAGCGGAGCTTGGCGACATGAGGAGCGACAATCTCCGACAGGCGGTAGTTCTCCTGCAGATCGACCGCAAGGTTGGCATCGGTTTCGGAGGCGATGTCGACGACGGCCTCGGCGTCGGCAGTGCTGTCGACAGCGATCCGAACCACGTCGGCTCCGGCGTCGTGGAGGTCGCGAACCTGGGCCGAGGTGGCGGCGACGTCGCGGGTCGAGGTGGCCGTCATGCTCTGAACGGCTACCGGCGAGCCGTCACCGATGGTGACCGAACCAATGGTCACCGGACGTGTCGGATTGCGGGGCAGTTGCACGTTGAAATGGTTTGTCGAGAGCGGGGTGTGGGAACGTCGAAGCGGTGTCGACGAGTCGTGACCGGATTGTAGTCGTCACCGTCGGGACACTCCAGCACGGCTTCATGGTGGTGCCGTGATCGGGATTGACCTCGAGTTCACCGAGAACTACAAGCCGCCGAGTCCCGCTCGGCAGCGGGATGCCCTCCAGGAGGTTGAGTGATGCGCGGATGCTGGCCGCTGCGGCAGGACGAGGTGAACCGGCGAAGTCGCAATCGCGGGTTGTCATTTTCGGTGAGGGCGATCCTGGTCCTGGTGATCGGGGTCGTCGGATGCGGCAGCGACGATTCGGACACGGGAGATGGGGCCGGCCAGGGTGCCCCAGTTGCGGGGGCAGGCCGGAAAACCGGTGGACCCGAAGACCAGGCGGTTGACGCACTGATCGACCGTGCCGCGAAGCGGGTCCAGGCCGGTGATGCCAAGACCGCAGTCGAATTGCTCAGCCAGGCGATCGGTAACGATGCCGGGAACGCCCGGGCGTTCGTGATGCGGGCTGACATCTATGCGAGAAGAAAACAGGATGCCAACGCGTTGGCGGACTACTCGGCCGCGATTCGTGTCGAGCCCAAGACCGCGCGGTGGCTCAACGCTCGTGGCTTTTTCCTGTTCACCCGTGGCAAACGCGATGCGGCGTTGCGAGACCTGGATGCGGCTATCGCATTAGACGCGAAGTACGCCGAGGCGTACAACAATCGCGGGCTGGTGAATGTCGGAGCCCAGGAATACGACAAGGCGATCGTCAACTTCGACAGGGCGATCGAGGCGGACCCGAAGTACGCCGACGCCTGGAACAATCGCGGGTTTGCCCATTTTCGCAGCGACGATCACGACAAGGCCCTGGCAGATTTCGACCAGGCCCTGGTCTGCGACGGCGATTTCGTGATGGCCTACAACAACCGGGCGCTGCTGAGACTGGCCAACAAGGATTACCGTCGTGCGGTGGCCGATTGTTCGTCGGCGATCGAACGGGATGGGGACAATCCGCGGTTCTACCAGTTGCGACGCGCTGCGTACCGGAAGCTGGGGAGGTCGAAGGAGGCCCTGGCCGACGGGGAGCGATTGATCTGGTTGATCAAGTTCCAACAGCTTTCTCGCAAAGTGGCAGCGGCGCCGCAGCAGGCCAAGACCTATATCGAGCGGGCTCGACACCTGGGAGCCGACGGACGTACGGGTGCGGCGATGGCCGATTATCAACGGGCGATCACGGCCGAGCCGACCAAGGCGGTCGAGGCGTACCTGGCCCGGGCACGACACTGGGTCACCGCCGAGAAGTGGACGAGGGCTCTGGACGACTGCAACCAGGCGCTGAAGGCCGGTGGCGGGCACGCTGCCTGGAGCCTCCGCGGCGAAGTGCACAGGGGCCTGGGGGACTGGGACCGGGCAATCGTGGATTTCACCAAGGCCCGGCGGTTTGACGACGTCGTGGCTGAAACGTATGCCAGGCGTGGCGAACTGCACCGGGCGGCCGGCCGGAAGGCCAAGGCTGCGGCGGATCTGAAGAGGGCCGCAGAGCTGGATCCCGATCGGTTCGGAAAGACCGGGAAGAAGAAGCCGTAGGCGGTCCTGGCCAATCGGATCAGGGACTTGGTGGATCGGCGATCCGCTGACCGCCCGCAGCGCCGGCAGGTTCGGACCTCAGGGGCAGGTCGATCGTGTTTGATCCGGCCTTCACCTCGTGCCTCTGCTGGCTTTGACGATGGTACTTCTTGGCCAGGGTTTCCAGTCCGGTTTTTTTGTCCGTCTTGTTGACCCGGACAGTGTGCATTCCGACGACCGCACCGTCGTGATCTCCGGGATAGGCCAGGGTGTAGACGCCTTGATCGTCGGATCTCCCGATACTGGATCCCGTCTGTCTCTGTTGTGCATTCTTCATGTCGGTGACCGGGTCGAAGAACACGGTGGCACCGGCCAGGGGCTTCCCGTCCAGGGTGATCGTCCCGGAGACCGAGGCAAGAGGCGGGAGGTCGGCTCCACCCGACATGGAGTTGAACAGGTAGAAGAAGATGCCGGAGATCACGACGATTCCGCCGACAATCGGCAGCAGTTTGCGAGTGGCCAACTGCTTGACTTCATCCATGTCGACCCGGGGACGCTCTTTGACGGGTTCGACTTCGTTGGCGGCGGCCGAACGGGCCGATTCACCGGCTGCGAGCAGGGCACCGGCGGCGCTGGAGGTGTCTTCGGAATCAGCCTTCGGTCGCGGGGGAGGCCGGTGCAACTGCCGTTCTTCGGGTGACGGACGCGGCGGCGGTGGAGGATCGTCGTCGTCATCGTCGTCTTCGAGCGAGGTGTCAGCCGAGGGCGGGGCGACGGGGACGTCGCCGGACTCCATCAGGAAGGCCATGGCATCGTCTTCGGAAGCCCCACCGAGGTCATCGCCAGTAGCCGGATCCGTTTGCGTCTCGTCTGCCACTGGTGCGGCTTCCGTCTCCGGTGCGGCCTCNNCGGACGATTCACCACCGAGGGTCTGCTGGGCGGAGGACCGCCACCGCGTCGCGGCGGCAAAGCGGGCGGAGACGGCACCCTGGCTGTGACCGGCCTGACCGGCAGACCCAGCACTGCCGCA
>DLVV01000176.1:11104-12741 GCA_003445035.1 Planctomycetaceae bacterium
TTCGAGCGAGGTGTCAGCCGAGGGGGGGGCGACGGGGACGTCGCCGGACTCCATCAGAAAGGCCATGGCATCGTCTTCGAAATCTTCACCGGGGTCATCGCCGGCAGCCGGGGCCGTTTGCGTCTCGTCTTCGGCCGGTGTTGCTTCCGGCTCGGGTGTCGGCGGCAAAGCGGGCGGAGACGCCCCATTGGCTGTGTCCGCCCCGACCGGCCGACCCAGCACTGCCGCAACCGTGATCCAATCCTCTCCATCGGCGCACGCCCCATCACCCGGACCTATTGTCCCGTCATCGAGCAACTGCTGGATCCGGCCGGGCGTAAACGGGCCGCGAATCACACCAGCGGTTTTCACCCGGTACCGTTTCGAGGATGACTCACTCGCGTTCATCTCTTCGACCAAACCCCCTTCACTACGACCGCATCAAATACAGTGTGAACGACACGACAAAGCCTGCCGCCAGGATGCCGAATCCCCACAGGCCGACAACCACCATCAACCGCCCGTGCCGTTGACTGATCCCGTACGGCGACACCTCAACAAGAAAACCCGGCGCATCCACGTCGACTTCGACCAGTTCCGCGACATCGCCGACGGCTACAGGCGAATCCTCCTCGAAGTCATCCCATTCAGACTCGGGATCCGGAGCCCTTTGCGGCAGCTTGCGAGGCGGAGCACGGTTGCCCTCCGGCGCGACGTTGCCCGGCTGCTCATCGGTTGCCGCGGGAGTGGTTGCCGCCCCGGGAAGCGGAATCCCCGAACCGGAAGGCTCAGCCGTTTCGGCCGTACCCCGAATCGAATACGTATCCCCGTCGTCACCGCCCCCCGCATCCCCATCCACCGAAAGCGAATCCATGTATTCCGCCGCAGAATCGACGTCGTCCCCGACGACCGATCCGTCCACCTCGCCCTCGCCACCAAGCGCCGGAACACTCGACCAGGGCACCCATTCGGTCTCGCCCTGCGGGCACACCAGCGCGTCCTCACCGACCTTCCCGTCAACCAACAGGTCGACAAGACGTTCCGCCGTGAACGGGCCGAACACCCGGCCGTCAGACTGAACACGATACTTGTCAACCATCCCCAACTTCCTCACCGCGCCACTATCGTATTTTACTCACCACGCCACGGCGAACGGTTGTTGACCACACGCAACAAGGCACAGCTTCCCAACCGCTTAACAGAACAAATACCGTCATCGCCCACCCTCCCCGTACCTCTTGTACGGTACCAGGTAAATAGCGCCGGGCACCTCGTATCGAATTTGCACAGTACAACCCATTGCGGCATTGGTGTATTTCGATATTTCCGAAGTCGAGGCGTTACTAGATACATCGACCACGGATCTCCAAAATTTGTCTATCGATTGAAAGTAAGCCCGCGGAATAGGCGCCTTTTTGTTGCCCTTGCCTTTTATGGCCTTCCAACTGAGATCGGACACATCGATAAACGCTTTGTTGAGGAATATACCGTGGACACCATCAAGCCTTTTTATAAGGCCCCTGAACTTTTTGACCCTATCTTTCGAACCGCTTTTGTCATCGGGTTTCAGCAGCGGCAAACCAAATCGCGCAAGTGTCTCCTTATCATAGTTTTTGACCTCCCCGGCAAGCTTCCTTGCGTCCGTCACATCTGATTTC
>DLVV01000229.1 GCA_003445035.1 Planctomycetaceae bacterium
GGGGGCATCGTCGGCACCTGTTGTGGCGATGAACCCGAGCGAACGCGGCCCAACGTGCTTTTCCTGGTCTGCGACGACCTGAATTGTGACATGGAGTGCTACGGCCATGCGCAGGTCAAAACTCCACACATCGACCGGTTGGCGAAACGGGGCGTACTGTTTTCGAGCGCGTTCTGTCAGTTCCCGCTTTGCGGTCCGAGTCGCGCGTCATTTCTGACCGGGATGTATCCAGACCAGACACTGGTTCGACGCAATGCCATCTACATTCGCGAGCACATCCCCAACGTGGTGACAATGCCGCAGATGTTCCGTCGCAATGGATATTTTGCGACCCGGATCGGAAAGATGTACCACTACAACGTCCCGAAGCACATCGGCACGAGTGGGCATGACGATCCCTATTCGTGGAATCAGACGTTCAATCCACGCGGGCGGGACGTCGACGATGAACACAAAATCTTCAGCCTCCGAAAAGGACAGTTCGGAGGGACGCTGAGTTGGCTGGCTGCCGAGGGGACCGATGAGGAGCAGACCGACGGAATTGCTGCGACGCTGGCTATTGATCGCCTGAAGGACCACGCCAAAACCGGCAAGTCGTTCTTCCTGGCCGTCGGCCTCTATCGGCCACACACACCCTACGTGGCACCGAAGAAGTACTTCGAAATGTATCCGGTGAAGTCCATACGAATTCCGAAGGTGCCCGATGGGTACTTTGACACGCTTCCGATGGCGGCTCGGCGGACGATTCTCAGAAAACGTGACCAGGTCAATCTGCCCGAAAAACTGGCTCGAAGAGCGATCCAGGCGTATTACGCGTCGATCACCTTTGCCGATGCTCAGATCGGTCGGATCCTCAAAGCCCTGGAGCAGACGGGACTCGACAGGAACACCGTCGTCGTGTTCACCTCCGATCACGGATACCACATGGGAGAACACGGGCACTACCAGAAAACGACGCTGTTCGAAAATTCGGACCGCGTTCCGTTGGTGATTGCCGGACCGGGAGTGACAGCACGGGGAGGAACACATCGTCATCCGGTTGAAATGGTGGATTTGTATCGGACGCTGGCAGACCTGTGTGGACTGGGAGCTCCCGAGACCGTCACCGGTCTCAGCCTGGCCCCGACCCTTGTCGACACTTCCAAGGCGATTCGGGCGTCGGCTTTGACGCAGTATTCCTCGGGGTACAGCCTGCGGACGGCTCGGTATCGATACACCGAATGGGGTCAGGACGGAGCGGGGGGTGCCGAGTTGTACGATCGCGACAGAGACCCCGAAGAACTCGTCAACCTGGCGAGCCGAGAAGAAATGAAATCCACCAGGGAGGGGCTGTCCTCCCTGCTACGGAAGCGAGTGTCCACGGCACGACGAAAACCCAAGGGGTTGACCCAGATCGAGTTCAAGAACCGACGGCGAGTACGAGCACGATGAGAAGGCCGATGCGGGGGCTGCTGGCGGTGCTGATGGTCTGTCCAGCGGTGCTCCGCGGCGAAGAGATGCCCACGGTTCCAGATGGGTTCAGGATCGCGCTGGTTGCCAGGGAGCCGCTGGTCCGCAATCCGTGCGCGATGGTCTTTGACGCCCGGGGCCGGCTGTGCATCGGGATGGGCCCGCAGTATCGAAGTCCCAGGCCGGACACGCCTGGTGACAGCGTATACATACTCAGCGACACCGACAGCGACGGTGTCTATGACAAACGCCACGTCTTTGCCACGGGCTTCAACAGCATCCAGGGGATGGCCTGGCATGGTCGCGACCTGTGGATTGCCAACGCGCCGGACCTGACCGTTGTCCGGGATCTGGACGGCGATGATGTGGCCGACCGGTACACGCGTCTCTACACGGACCTCGGTAATCTCGAGCACGGTCTTCACGGGTTGCACTGGGGTCCGGACGGGCGGATGTACATGTCGAAGGGCAATTCGAAGGGATTGACCCGTCCGGGGCGACTTGCCCCCCTGCCCTTTCGCGAACTCTGGGGCGTACGCTCACCAAAAAACTCGCCCGTGTTTCCGGCACCCCGTGTGTTCGGACCGGATGATTACCAGAGGAACTACCACGATCCTGCGGATGACTGGGGACGCGAGGGAGGTGTCCTGGTCTGCGACGATGGCGGAAAGAACCTGGAAATCGTTTCACGGGGGTTTCGCAATCCCTGGGACATTGCCTACGACAGTGGGTTCAATTTCCAGGGTACCGACAATGATCAGAACGAAGGCGATCGGGTCTTCACTCCGTTCTTCGGATCTCATTATGGGTGGGGGCATCCCTGGAGTTCGCACTGGAGCGGACATGACCATCTCCCGACCGCGCGTATCACTGGTCCCGTGTTCCACGGTTCCGGGACCGGGATGACGTTTTACGATGATCCCCACTTTCCGCAACCGTTCCGGAAAGTGTGGTTTTTCAACGACTGGTTGAGGCGAACAACGTTCTTTTACCGTCCCCGTTGGAAAGGGGCCCTGATCGAACCCGAAGGCGGTCGGTGGCGCGAATTTGTCGGAGGAGGCAAGTCGCTCTTCAAGCCGACAGACATCGAAGTGGGGCCCGATGGATGTCTTTTTATCCTGGGCTGGGGAACCGCCTATGGCGCGGTGTTGGACAAGCAGGGGAGACAAAACAACGAGGGGCGGGTGTTTTGTGTGTCATGGGGTGAAAGGCCCCCGGTGGGTCGTCCGATCGCGTCCAGCGTGAAAACACTGTCGGCTGAAGAGTTGATCAACGGGTTGGGGGCGTCGATTGAAGCACGGCGAGTTGACCTGCAGGAGGAACTGATCCGGCGTGGGCCGACAGTCGTCGACCAGCTTGCCAGGACCGTTACACGTAAGGAGGTGGCTGAGAGAGTGCAGACCTGGGCGGCGTGGGCACTCGGCCGGATTTCGCTGGAAGATCGGTCCATCGATGACCGTGTGGCCGCCTGGGCAAGACGGGGGCGGGCGACAGCTCTAAGGGTTCAGGCTCTGCGGATTCTCTCGCACAGGTCTCGCGTCACCGGAGCCAGGCGGGCATTGCCCGGCGTGGTGTCTGAGGCAATGTCCGATCCGGAAGCACGTGTTCGTATGGCCGCTGTTCTCGCGGTGCGTCGTGGACGGGACCGGCGAAAGTTGCCGGCGCTGCTCGGAAGGATGCGCGTCGAACGTGACCGGCTCGTCTTTTACGCCGGCTGGCAGGCCATGCGGCGATTGATGGCCAGGGACGTGTTGCGAGCGACACTTGTGGATCGAGCCGGTGGTGTCCGTCTGGCCGCGTTGCTGGCGTTGGCCGAAGATCACGCGGTCAGCGTCGAGTTGGTGAAACCGTTGCTCAAGGATGGCGACGAAAGAGTCCGTGGGGTGGCGGCACTATGGATGGCTCGGGGGGCGGGCAGCCCACTGGTTCGCGTGACTCCGGCCGGCGGGGAGTTCCGCGACACAGTGAACGTGACGGTCGAAGCCGGTGTCAAACCGGGGGTGGTGTATTACAGCGTCGACGGCACGGTGCCGACGATGCGATCCCCCAAGTGGAGTGGGGCTCGGATGTTCTCTCGCAGCGTGGTGTTGAAGCTGTCGGTGTTTGTTGGGGAGCAACGGGTTGGTCCGGTCGGAGAGTACCGTTTCACGCGGATTTCGATCAGCGAAGCCGCGAGCCGAAGCGGCGTGATTGCCGCGCGGGCGAGCAGCGGGCGTACCTATCGGATCGTGGACGGAGGGTTGGCGGCCGGGCGGTTGGTGTACACCGACCGTGCGTATGTCTTCAAGAAGATTCCCGATGGTTTCGCGAATTCACTGATCATTCAAACAGCCAACGACGATGCGTCCTCGCGCGGCAACGAGTTTCTCGATATCGACACGGTGATCCCGGTCACATTGTTTCTCGGGCATGATACGCGCGTTCCAGCCCCTCCGGCGTGGATGCTCGGGAAAAGGAAACGGTCCTTTCGTCGTACCGACGTGATGGTCAGTACGACGGATGCGACGTTCCGCCTGTTCGAGCTGAAATCCGGGGCGGGGCGAATCGTGATCGGTGGCAATACCGATGACGGCCTGGACGGGAACAAGTCGAATTTCCTGGTCATCATTCGGCCTGCTGGCCTTCCTCGATTGGCGGAAGTGTCCACGGTGAAGTCTGTCCTTCCACTGCTGGCGAACGGGCAGTTGGACCGGGGGAAAGCGTTGTTCTTTTCCGAGGGAGGCGCAGGATGTGCGAAATGTCATCGGACAGACACGACGCAGCCACCTGGGTTTGGCCCGGATTTGTCCAGCTTGCTCAAGCAGGCCGATCCCAGAAAGGTCGTGACCTCGATTCTCGACCCAGGTGCCGAGATCAAGGAAGGCTTCGCGATGCAGCTTGTCGTCACCGACGACGGAAAGACACACACGGGCATTTTGGTCGGCGAGACGGGTTCCTCATTGACCTTGCTGCAACCGGATGGGCGGAAGGTGGTGTTGCCGAAAAAGATGGTCGACGAACGGGTCAGCCAGAAGCTGTCACCGATGCCCTCGTTCGAGCGTCTGCTGACACCCGCCCAGGTCGCGGATGTCACGGCCTAC
>DLVV01000452.1 GCA_003445035.1 Planctomycetaceae bacterium
CCTCTCGATCGGCCCATCACTCTCGATCGGCCCGTCAACTTCGATCGGCCCGCCAGCTCGACCGGTCTCCTCGCCGCCTTCCGCCCGTTCGAACACCAGCGGCGTGTCCCGATCCGGGGACACCCTCATGGAGATCTTTCCGTCGAGCACATCTGTCAGCAAGTCCCCACACACCTCGGCCCGCCAACCGGTGCACAGTCTCGGACGCTCTCCGTCACGGTCGCCATGAACATGCCAGCGAACAAGCCGCTTCAGTTCGTCACTGGTTCCTACCAGGGAAACCGCCACGTCCAGTTCGGCGCAACGGTTGGCCAGCGCGATGGCCAGCAACTGGCCCAGCACATGATCGTCATCGTGAATCTCGCCCCGTCGTCGAATCCGTTCAGGGAAGTCCTCTTCGGGCCCGGCCAGCACCTCGCAGACGGTTGCCGCCAACGCCTCGGCGTGACGCTTGAAATTGCGTCGGGTCATGTCCCGTGTGGCCAGCACCTCCTCGGTCGTCCTGGGTTTTCGCTTGGCCAGATCGATCAGCAGGTCATCTCGCAGGACACGCCGAACCGGTTGATTGAGTTCTTCACCACAACGGTCGCGCCACCAGAACACCGCCCGGGCGACGGCCAGCCCGGTGCGGTCGAGCCGGTTGACACCCGAGAGCCTCCGCCAACTCTCCTCCCCCCTTTCGGCTTCCACTTCGTCGATCATCCGCTCAAATTCCGCCTCGGCCCACTCCCGACGCCCCAGTGACGACAACGACTGTTTCTGCCTCTGGTGAATCGCCAACAGGAAGCGGACATCGTCGCGAGCGTACTCGACCTGGCGATCGCTCAGCGGACGACGACGCCAATCGGTCCGGGACTGGGTCCCGGGGACTTTCTTGCCCAGGACCCGTGCGACAAGCCGTTCGTGGTTCAACGGATAGCTGCGAGTCCGCATCCCCTCGGCAATCTGCACGTCCCACAACCGTCCCGGTCGACAAGACACGAAGTCCAGGCAGAAACGGGCTTCCTGGCGAGCCGCATGAGCAACCACGGTCACCTCATCGTCGGCCATGATCCGCCACCAGTCGGAAAGATCGGGGACCGCCAGCGGATCGACAACGATCTCGCGACCGGGTACGGCCAGTTGCAGCAGGCACAACTCCGGACGGTAGCTTCCCTCCGAGACGAACTCCGTGTCCATCGCCACGATCCCCGCACCACGGATCTCGTCGCACACCGACGCGAAGTCCTCCTGCCGTGTCACCAGGCCCTGGGACATCACTCGGTCTCCACTTCACTTGACGGCTGACACGACGGGCAGAAGAACGTCGACCGCTGGGCCTGGACAACCCGCTGGATTGGCGCCTCGCATCGGCGGCAAGGCTCGCCGGCCCGATCGTAGACACGGTGAGAATTCTGGTATCCACCGTCCTGGTTCAGAGCGTTGCGATAGGTGCCGTCGGAAAGCGTCGAGCCCTCGTGACGGATCGCCTCATTGAGAACAGCCCGCGCGGCCCGGGACAATCTCGCGGCCTCGTTGTCGGCAATCCGGTCAGCCGGACGAGCCGGGTCGATCCCGGCCCGGAACAGGATTTCGCTGGCGTAGAGGTTGCCGATGCCGGCAACCAGGGACTGGTCGAGCATCGCCACCTTGATCGCCCGGCCGGTCCGACAACACAGCCGTCTCCAGTCAGCCGCCCCCAGTGTCAGCGCATCAGGACCCAGTCGCGGCGGCCCGAGCCGCTCGGACAGCTCCTCGGCCGTCAGCAACCGGATCGTGCCCAGCCCGCGACGGTCCCAGAAATAGAGATCGTCGACGAGATCCGGCGACCGGTCTGGCACGAACCTCCAGTGGTATCTCAGGTGCCCACGATCGGGAGGATCTGTCACCAGCATCAGGCCGGTCATCCGGGGTTCGATGACGAAAGAATCGTCTGAGTCGAGGTCGAGAATCACCCTCTTGCCGATCCGCCGCACACCCGAGACGGCTGCTCCCTCGACCCGGCGTCGGATCTCCCTGGACGAAGGCGTGATCTCGATCGGTCGGAAGCGACACGGATAACGGCGGACCTCCAGCAACCGACGGCCGGTCACATGCCGGGTGATCCCTCGCACCATCGTCTCGACTTCGGGCAGCTCGGGCACGGGGTTGTCCTGTTCGAAAGTGTCCGGACGCCATTCGACCGGAGATGATGATTGTAAGGTTTTGTGCAGGCCGTGCGGGATGTCGGGATTGTCCGACCCACAGCCGGGTGGTCATTGTGGGGAATTTGTTTGACGGCTTGCCGAAGCTGCACAATGCTCTAGGTACACCGTACAACAGAATATCGCATCCCTCGCGTGGGATGAACTCACCGGCTCCCGCCGGACCAGTGGAGACTCAGCAATGTCCACCCGAGATCCCAGACAGACCTACCTCAACCGTCGTCGCCCCGTCCGTCGTACCCCGATGTGGGTCGCGGTCACCGGGTTCCTCGTGGTCGTCGGTGCCCTGGCCGTAATGGCCCGCACCACACCTCCACGACCGGCGGCCAACGCGATCACCGCGGTGGTCCGGTCCCAGCCGGTGAACGATGACATCCAGGCCCCTCTCGCCGCTCGTCCCACCGAGCAGCCGGTGGCCGGCCCGGTCAACAAGACCGCCGTCGCCGCCGAACCTCAGTCCACGGTCGCCGGTGGTGCCGAAGCCGACTTCGAATCCCTGACCGAACTGATTCAGAATGAAACCGCCGGTCCGTGGGAAGATGTCGACGGTTCCGGTGGAACGATCTCCGATACCGGAGAAATGGCCGGAATCCACGTCGATCCCAGTGGCCTTTTGACTCGCGTGGCACGGATCGACACCACCGGTCGGCTCGAACAACTCAGCCAGGTCGTTTCCTCGGCCTCGGACAACGCCAACCTCGCCAACCGCAGCCGACTCCGGTTGGTCTCGTTGTCTCGTCTCGAGCAGGAAGTCGCCCGTCGCCTCGACGCCGGCGAGCCCCTGCCGACGGACATCCGGCACCTGGCCGGCCTGCAGCAGGTGCGGTTCATCTTCACCTACCCCGAGACCGGCGACATCGTGATCGGCGGTCCGGCCGAGGGCTTCAAGGTCAGCAAGACCGGTACCGCGATCGGTGCCACCAGCGGCCACCCCGTGTTGCAGCTCGATGACCTCGTCACCGTCCTCCGCGCCTTCACGGCCGAGGGTGGCGGAGTGATCGGTTGTTCGATCGACCCGCGTCCCGAGGGCCTGAAGCAGATCAACGACCTGGTCGCCCGTTCGAACAAGCAGGGTTCGCTCTCGCCCGGTCAAGTCAAGAACTGGACCACCCGGCTGGGCAACGCTCTGGGTCGACAGAACATCACCATCACCGGTGTTCCCGCCGATTCACGGGTCGCCCGTGTTCTGGTCGAAGCCGACTACAAGATGAAGCTGATCGGAATCGGACAGCTCGACGCCGGCAAGGACGTGCCGGGCATCTTCAAGTTGATGACCGCCGACGAACGGAAAGACAGCTCCCTGGACGCCCTGCGATGGTGGCTGTCGATGAAGTACAGCCAGGTGCTGCACAGCACCGCTGGTGACGCCTTCCAGCTGGTCGGCTCGGCCGTGCTCTGCCAGTCCGAGAACGAGTTCGTCAACACCAGGGGCGAACGGGTGGCAACAGGCCAGGCGGCCGGATCGAACCGGGCGTTCGCTCGGAACTTCACCGATCACTACGCCTCGCTGTCCAAGCGGGACCGAGTCTTCTCGGATCTGCAGAACATCTTCGACCTGGCCCTGGTCGCCGCTCTGGTCAACCGTCGCGGGCTGGCCGAGCAGGTCGGCTGGGACATGGGTGTCTTCGGCAACCACGGCGACTTCCACCCGGCCGCTCACCCGGTGCCCCGCACCGTCGACTCGGTGGTCAACCACCGCGTCTTCAACGGCCGCGACGTGGTCGTGCAGGTGGCCGGCGGTGTCCGGGCCGACATCGGCGGCCTGCTGGCCGATCGCCAGACCGTGAAGATCCACTCGCGGCTCAACGGCGTTGCCCCGGCCGCTCGTCCATCCGACCTCGCCACCGACCGCTGGTGGTGGGACGTGGTGGTCAAACCGACCAAGTAGCAGCCGACCGCGGTTGCGTTCGAGATCTCCTTCGACGCCGGCCACTCCTTCGCGGGTGGTCGGCGTTTTTCGCGTGCCGGCCACACGCTTCGTTGACGCTCACCGCACCGCCCCGTACAACCGAATCAAGACAACCCGCGGCCCCTCTCTCTCAACCTGCTCATCACGATCATGCCCCGACTTTCCCAGTCCGACCTCGCCGAACGAAACAAGGCTTTCGAGTCGAACGATCCCCAGGACCTGCTGCAGTGGGCGGCCGACACGTTCTCCGGTCGCGTTGCCGCCATCTCGGCACTGCAAGCCGCCGGCTCGGTCGTGTGTCACATGATTGGCCAACTCGATCTGGACATCCCCGTCCTGTTCGTCGACACCGGGGTCAACTTTCCGGAAACGCTGGCGACCCGGGATGCCATCGGCGAGGCGTACGGACTGGACATCCGCACGTTGTGTCCCCCGCAGACGATGGACGAACAGATCGCCGAACTGGGTGTGCTCTACGTCACGCCCGATGGACAGAAGGAGTGCTGCCGTCTGAGGAAGATCGAGCCGTTGCGAGCGGTCGCCGACCAGTTCGACTGCCTGATCGGCAGCCTGCGACGCAGCGAGGGAGGACAACGCTCGTACTGCCCGATCCTGGCGGCCGACCCCGAGATGAACGTGGTGCGACTCAATCCGCTGGTCAATTTCGGGGATGAGCGGCTCAGTGGATACATCGATGAACACTCGGTGATCCTCAACCCCCTGTTGTCCCAGGGATATCCCACGATCAGCTGCAACCGCTGCACGACCCCGGTGCTGGAGAACGAGCCGCGTCGTGCCGGTCGCTGGCGTCACCTGGGTCCCTGGCAGGCCTACTGCGGAATCAATCCGACCGATCTGGATTCCGACACCGAGACGGCCGTCGAACTGCCCCAGCAGCTGATTGACAAGGTGCTTGGTCGCGAAACCGACTTCGTGATCTAGTCACCCGGACTCGTCTTGCACGATCTCCGCAATTCTCAGATCATCCGCGCGCCCCCTCTCACTCTCGCACGTCGGGCTCCGGAGACTCTCCCATGCAGTTGCCGTCCTGGCTGACCTTGTCTCGTCGCGCGCGACGAAATCGTCGTCGTCTGCCGCTGGTTCCGGCCATCGAATCGCTCGAAGACCGCACGTTGTTGTCCCTTCTCTGGGCCTACGATTCCGGGACCGGTCACCTCGAGTTCACCACCGACGACGACGCGACCACGATCGTCGTCCAGGTTTCCGACGGAGTGGTCGGAGTCGCTGGCTGGGGTGAAACGGTCTCGGCTGAACTGGTGAACACCATGTCGATCACCACCGGAGGCGGTGATGACGCGATCGACCTCTCGAACGTCACCGAACTCACGTTCCCGTCCTTCTCCAGCGAGCCCGACAGCCTGGTCATCACCACCGGCAGCGGCCACGACACGATCATCGGCAGTGGCTTCGATGACACCATCGAAGCCGGCAACGGGATCGACGCGATCTCGGGAGGTCCCGGCGACGACCTGATCTACGGCGATCGCAACGACGGCGGTTCCGGCGATGACCTGATCTACGGCAACGACGGGGACGACCGTATCTTCGGCGGCAACGGCGACGACCTGATCTACGGGAACACCGGCGAGGACTCGCTGCTCGGTGGTGGCGGCAACGACCGGATCGAGGGCGGCACCGGCCGAGACCTGGCCCACGGAGGGCTTGATGACGACACCATCCTCGGCGAGGCGGGCAACGACACCCTCCATGGTGGGGTCTCCGACGACGAGTGCCTTCCGGATACCTCCTGTGTCCTGGACACGGCGGGAGCGGACGTAATCGACGGTGGCAGCGGACACGATTCGATCTCCGGCAACGGCGGAGACGACGTGTTGCTGGGTGGTACCGGTGACGACGCCGTTAGCGGGGACGACGGGAACGATCACATCGAGGGCGGAAACGGACAAGATTCGCTTGATGGCCTGGCCGGAAACGATTCCATCGACGGACAGGCCGGCTTCGACTCGGTCACCGGTGGCGCTGGTGACGATTGGCTGATCGGGGGGAACGACCTGGACGTCATCTCGGAGACGGCCGACATCGACTTCACACTGTCCGACTCGCTGCTGACAGGCCTCGGTGACGACCTCCTGCTCGGTTTCGAATACGCACAGCTGACCGGAGGTGCCGATGGAAACCGGATCGACACCACCGGCTTCACGGGCGACGTCACGCTGGTCGGTGGAGCCGGCTCCGACACGCTGATGGCCGGTCCCGGTTCCGACGTGCTCAACGGCAACTCCGGCGACGACGTGCTGGCTGCCGGCGATGGCCAGGACACGTTGCGGGGAGGCGGAGGCAGCGACACGCTCGACGGATCGCTGGGCAACGATTTCGTCCGTGGCCAGGGCAGCAGTGGAGACGTGCTGCAGGGCGGACCCGGTCTCGACACGCTCGACGGCGGATCGGGATACGATCGCGTCTACGAATGGGCCGACACCGACTTCACGCTCGAGACAGATTCCCTGGATGGTCTCGGAATCGATCAACTCATCGGAATCGAGTCGGCCCAGTTGATCGGAGGCACCTCGCCCAACGTCATCGACACCGTCGCGGTCGACTGGGCCGTGACGATCAACGGGTCCGGAGGCAACGACACGCTGCGATCCGGAAGCGGTGCGGACCGGATCTTCGGAGGCGGAGGCAGCGACCTGATCAGTTCCGGCCACGGATCCGACGTGCTCCGTGGACAGGCCGGACACGACACACTGGACGCCGGGGACGGCAACGACCAACTCGACGGTGGCACGGGCAACGACCTGCTTGAAGCCGGCGACGGCGACGACCGCCTTCGGGGACACTCCGGCAACGACCAACTCGACGGAGGATCCGGCGTTGATCGCGTTGATGAATTGATTGACGGCGACGCCGTGCTGATCGACGGAGAACTTCAGGGAGCCGGGATCCGCAACCTGGTCAGTGTCGAAACCGCGAGGATCAAGACCGGCGACGGGGACGACATTCTCGACGCCTCGGGATTCTCGGGTTCGGTCACGCTGATCGGCGGGTCCGGGAACGACACCCTCAGAGGCGGGACAGCGGCCGACCAGTTGCACGGTCGGTCAGGCCAGGATCTGCTCGAGGGCGGCAGTGGGGCCGACTGGCTCTCGGGCGGCGGCGGCAACGACAGCCTGCGGGGCATCGCCGGGAACGACACGCTGATCGGTGGAACCGGAAACGACCTGCTCGATGGCGGCGACGATGACGATTCGTTGCTGGGCCGAACCGGCGACGATTCGCTGAATGGCGGGGACGGGGACGATCGGATCGATGGCGGCATCGGAAACGACCAACTCGTCGGCCTGTTCGGTGACGACGTACTGATCGGTGGCTCGGGAACCGATTCGATGATCGGTGGAACCGGCAACGATCGGCTGCTGGGAGGATCGGGCGACGACGTGGCCCTGGGGGACGAAGGGGACGACACGTTGAGAGGCCAGGGTGGAAACGACACGATCGCCGCCGGCG
>DLVV01000035.1:0-4999 GCA_003445035.1 Planctomycetaceae bacterium
CACCGCAGCCGCACCACCGGTTCGGGGTCCTCTTGCCAGAGACAAGCTTGGTGGAATCTATCCCTTGAGTGTTCTGGAGAGAGGGTCCCGGCCGGTGGTGTGTCTTTTTGCCAGCGGTCATTCAATCTCGGGCCGACGGCATTCTCGGTACACGAAACCGCCGTCGACTCGCAGGATCGTTCCGGTCACGTAGTCGGATTCGTCGGAACAAAGGAATGCAGCGGCCTTGCCGATGTCTTCCGGGGTTCCCAGTCGTCCCCACGGCAAGCCTGCCGCCTCGGCTTCGATTCGTTCGGCACCGAAGGTTTCGTGTTCACCGGGCGTGTCAATCCAGCCTGGTTCGATCGCGTTGACGTTGATTCGGTGATTGAACAACTCGACTGCGATTGTTCGCATCATATGGTTGAGTCCGTTCTTGGCTGCTCCATACGCCACGCAGTGTGAGATCGGCAGGTAGGCCTGCACGCTGGAAATGAACACGATCTTTCCACCGCCACCCCGTTCGACCATGTGGCGGGCCGTCAGTTGGCTGATATGAAACCCTGCCAGCAACGTGCCTCGCAGGGTCTGTTCGAAGAGTTCCGGGGGGTATTCCAGGAACGAACACCGTTCGCTGTACGCAGGGTTGCTGACCAGGATGTCGAGTTGTCCGGCTCCATCGACAGCCGACGAAACCAGTTGTTCGCATCCACCACGTTCGAATACGTCAGCTTCGACGGCCACGCATTGACGTCCCATCGCTTGGATTTCACCGACGGTGTCGGCAAGGTCCGGGCTTCCGGGACGATCGTTGATCACCAAATCGGCACCGCGACCGGCCAACTGCAGGGCGCACCCTTTGCCGATTCCACGTCCGGCCCCTGTCACCAACGCCCATTTTCCGCTGAGGTCCATAGTAGGGTCTCCCGTCATGAATCATTGATCGCCGCTGAAGGCGGTACAGCTTACAATGCGATGTCGTTGGGATCGAACAACGCGACGCGGGAGATGTGGCGATGAAAAGGTGGTGTCAGGTTCTGAGGAGCCTTGTGGGCCTGCTTGTGGTCGGGTGTGGTTTGGCGTTGTCAGCTGCCGAGCCGGGCTTGGTCACACTGAACAATCCACAATCCGTGTTATCCGTGACGACGGCAGGAGGAGGGATTGTTGAGATCCGTATGAAAAGGAATGCCGTCAATCCTCTGAACTGGACGATTCACGGGCTGGAACCGGTTGAGGCCGGGAAACCGTACTTGCGGGGTCATTTCCTGTGCCTGGACCGTTGGGGGGCACCTTCGGAGGCCGAGGCCAAACGTGGGGTGCCGTTCCACGGCGAAGCTCCGAGGGTGAACTGGACACTGTCGCGTCCACCGAAGACCGCAGACAAGCACCAGTGGTTGACGATGGAGTGTCGGTTGCCGCTGGCAGGCCTGTCGGTCGTCCGGAAGATCACCCTGGCGCGGAGGTCGGGTGTGGCACTGGTCAGTGAAACGGTGACGAACGACAGGAAACTGGGGCGGATCTACAACATGGTGCAACATCCTTCCATCGCCGCGCCGTTCCTGGACGATTCCACTCTGGTCGATTCCAACGCGACGCTGGGGTTTTCCCAGGAAGGAGACGTCCCCACCAGTGCCGGGAAGGCGAGTCGGTGGCCGCAGATGGTGATCGGAAAGCAGCAGGTTGATCTGCGCCGTTTTCGTTCGACCCAACCTGATGGCACGATCCACGACGTTTCGTCCTTCGTGTTCGACAGTAAGACCCGGAACGGATGGGTGACGGCTGCAAATCCGAAGGCGAAGCTGTTGTTGGGTTACATCTGGGACACCGGGCACTACCCGTGGTTGAACATCTGGCGACACCGCGAGGACGGTCGGGTCAAATCTCGTGGACTCGAATTTGGAACGACCGGGCTGCATCAGCCGTATTCAACGCTTGTGGCCCAGGGAAAGATATTTGAGCGTCCGCTTTACACGTTCATAGATGCCGGTCAGTCGACCACCCGTGAGTACATGGTGTTTGTGACCGAATTGCCCGCAGATTATGCGGGTGTTCAACGTCTGCTCGTTGACGACAACAACGACGAACTCGTGTTGTGGGAGCGTGCTCCCGGGAAGCGGCGGATCAGACTGCCGATCGATCTTCCCCCGGCGTCTGCTCGGCGGTGACCCGGCCGAATCAATCGATCGCAAGTTCCAGCGGGTGCGATGTGAGCCTCTGAACACCGTCGACGGTGACCCGGTAGTTCTGTTCCAGCCGAATGCCGGCCTGCAACTCCGGGCCGTACAGTCCGGGTTCGGCGGTGAACACGTCGCCCTCTTCGAACGTGTCGTCCCAGTTGGGATTCAGGTGAGGTCCTTCGTGGGGGAACAGGCCAAAGGCGTGGCCGAGATGATGGAAAAATGCGCCGGGCCGGTATTCGTCGAGCATTTCCTGGGCCGCGTGGAACAGCTCCTGGCAACTGACGCCCGGCCGCACGGTTCGTTCGACCATGTCCAGCGTGTCGACGATGGCCTGCCACGCCTTCAACTGGTCGTCGGTCGGTTGCCCGTCGACGGATATCGTGCGGCAGTTGTCGGCGTAATAGCCGCGGTAGGCTGGCCCGAGATCGAGGACGAACAGCTCCCCTGCACCGGCCTGCCGGGGTCGGGGCGGTCCGCCGGGAGAGTTGGCCTGGTAGTCGTTACCCAGGGCGGTCAGTGGCTCGCCGGCCACGTCGACGGCCGCGGCGTGCAACTGGTTGAACACCTCCAGTTCGGTGATGCCCGGCTGGATGATTTCACGAGCCCGCCGGTACATCGCCTCGGTGCACTCGATGGCCCGGCCAATCATCGCCAGTTCGTCCGGGTCTTTGTTCCGGCGAAGTTGCCAGAGGTCGGGTTCGATGTCCGTTGTCTGTGAGGACGTTGCCGGGCTGCTGGCCTCCCGGAAGTGGGGGCCGAACGTGGAGAACTCGACACCCAGGCGTTTGGCCGGCGGTCGACCGTCGAGTGCGGCAGCGAGGACGCGGCCGGATTCCCGCGGCTGTTCCTGCCTGAGCGTGGCGTGCCACTGCGCTTCGAAGGTGACAACAGTGTCGGCGGCCACGTTGTCAGGCGCCGAGTTGGGGGCGGCGAGCGTGCAGTGGCCGTCTGCGTCGAGCGCGACGGCGGTCTTGAGCAGGGCGTGCGGTGTCCGAAAGCCGGTCAGGTACTGGACGTGTTCGGGTTGGACCAGGAGTGCCCGTTCGAGTTCACGCTCGGCCATCACGGCGATGAGCCGTTGTTGACGTTGCCGGCACAGGGCCGGGTCAAGTTGCAGGTGGTCGGCAGTTGCCGGGCCGTCGGGCCGATCAGTCACACCAATTCCTTGATCAGTTCGCGGCGTTCCAGCAGGTGACGTGGCCGTCCACTGAAGTCGTCGAATGTCATTCCCGGGTCGATGCCCAGGTGACGGTAGATCATCGCCAGGACGTTTTCGGGTCGGTAAGCATTGGCCGCGGGCACTTCGCCCCGCGAGTTCGACGCACCGAGAATCCCCGTTTGGAGTCCGCCACCGGACAGCATGACACTCATCACCGAGCCCCAGTGGTCTCGGCCGGCATTTTTGTTCACGCGGGGGGTCCGTCCGAACTCTCCCATCGAAACGACCAGGACGTCATCGGCGAGGCCGCGATCGTGTAGGTCGCTGACCAGTGCGGCGGCTCCCTGGTCGTAGCTGGGAGCCTTCTGTTTCAGGCGGTCGGCGATCTTGGTGTGATCGTCCCAGCCGGTGACGCGGACGGTGACGCATGTGACACCGTGTTCGACCAGTCGCCTGGCCAGCAGCAGGCTCTGGCCGTTGGATGTTCGTCCGTATGCGTCGCGGAGGGAATCCGGTTCGGCATCAATGTCGAACGCCACGCGGGCGGCATCTCCGGTGATCAGGTCAAACGCCTGGTAGGTGAAGTCGTCTACGGCTTCCGAGGCTCCCTGGAGGTCGGCGAGCCGTCGCTGGGCATCGAGTGCACCAAGAAGGCTCCTGCGGTCGTTGAGCCGTTGTCGGTTGAGCGTCTTGTTGAGGGCCAGGTTCTGGACCTTGAAGCCTTTCTTGGAGGGGTCAGTGACGGTCTCGAACGGGTTGAAGCTTTTGCCCAGGTGTGCCGGACCACCGTTCCGCATGGTGCGAGGGACAGCGACGTAGGGGGGCAGAGTCGGGGCGTTCGGCCCTCGAACCTTGGCCACCACGCACCCGAATGCGGGCATCTGGTTGATACCCCCCTTGGGACCCTTCTTGTAGTAACCGGTCTGGGTCAGATGGCTCGAAGGGTCGTGGCTGTTGCTGGGGTGGTGGATCGATCGCACGATCGCCAGCTTGTCAGCCAGCCTGGCCTGCCGCGGCATCCATTCACTGAAGATCACGCCCGGCAGACTGGTCTGCACGGTCCCGAACGCGCCCCGGTACTCCTTGGGAGCATTGGGTTTGGGATCGTATGTCTCGAATTGCGTCGGTCCGCCGGCAAGTTCGATGAAGATGACCGAGGTGTGTTTTCGGGCCGAAATCGGCTGAGCGTCGCGGGCGCGAAGGACCCGGTCAAGCCCCAACCCTGCAAAACCGGCCATGCCGAGGCTACCGACCTGGATCGCGTTGCGGCGGGAGATGCCGTCACAGAATGTTGCCGAGCGTCCGGAGAAGGTCAACATTGGGATGTCCTTGCCGCTGGGGACAGCGTGGTGTGCGGTGGGTGTCAGGCCAGGATGTCGTGAACGATCTCACCATGAATATCGGTCAATCGGAAGTCGCGACCGGAATATCGATAGGTGAGTTTGGTGTGGTCGAGCCCAAGCAGATGCAGCATCGTGGCGTGAAGGTCGTGGAAGTGAACCTTGTCTTCCACCGAATAATAGCCGTATTCATCGGTGGCACCGTGGCTGATTCCCGGCTTGACGCCACCTCCAGCCAGGAACATTGTCAGCGCGTGTGGGTTGTGGTCGCGACCGTCGTTACCCTGTGCGACCGGGGTGCGGCCGAATTCTCCACCCCAGAGTACCAGCGTGTCTTCCAG
>DLVV01000035.1:5393-9078 GCA_003445035.1 Planctomycetaceae bacterium
GGAAGCGACTTTTTCAGTCCACCATGCTGGTCCCACTTGTAGCTGTGAGAGACCTGCACGAAGCGGACTCCGCGTTCGGAGAATCTCCTCGCCATCAGGCACTGACGTCCGAAGTCCTTGGTGGTGTCGTTGTCGAGTCCGTAGAGCTTGTGGATCGACCGTGGCTCGTCACTGATGTCCTGCAACTGTGGGGCTTCGCTTTGCATGCGGAAAGCGAGTTCGAATGAGGCAATGCGGCTTTCGAGATCCGAATCGGGGCCGGTGTCCTTGAATCGTTGCCGGTTGATGCGGTTCAGCAGGTCCAGTTCCATGCGTTGCAGCGAGCGGCGTCGGACTTTTGATTTGCCGCCGATGAAAGGGAACCTCGCACGTTCGGCCGGGGTGGCCGCATCACCCATCGGGGTGCCCTGATACACGGCTGGCAGGAAGGCCGAACTCCAGTTGTTGACGCCGCCGTGGGTCAGGCTCGGACAGATCGTGATGTAGCCGGGCAGGTTCTGGTTTTCGGTTCCCAGTCCGTAGTTGATCCACGATCCCATGCTGGGTCGAATGAAGGTGTCGCTGCCGGTGTGGAGTTCCAGCAAGGCGCCGCCGTGTCGTGAATTCGAGCCGTACATCGATTTGATGAAGCAGAGGTCGTCGGCGATCTCGGCGATCTTGGGGAAAACCGAACTGACCCATGCGCCGCTTTGGCCGTGCTGCTTGAATGGCCATGGGGACTTCAGCAGGTTGCCGGTGGCTCCGGAAACGATCCGCGGTTTGGGGAATGGCAGTGGTTTGCCGTGGTCTTTGTCCAGTTGTGGCTTGTGGTCGAAGGTGTCGACGTGCGAGGGACCACCGTGCATGAACAGGAAAATCACTCGCTTGGCTTTTGGCGTGAAGTGGGGTTCACGGGGAACCAGCGGGTTGTCCTGCTGGGAGGGCTTTTCGGCGGCCGCCTGGCGGCTCAGCAGGTCGGCAAGCGCCAGCATGCCGAATCCCGTGGCCGAAGACGTCAGCATGTCCCGGCGGCTGGTCACCGGGGTGAACTGGTTGCAACAGTGTGAGGTGTTGGGCATGGGAGGTGCTTGAAGGTGGAGTTACTTTACTCGGCGTAGACGAACTCGGTGCTGGACAACAGGACACGGCACAGGGCCCGCCAGGCTCGGATTTCCGGCGAGACCTTTTTCGATTCGTCCTTCACATCACTGTTGGTCTTATCGTCCTCGACAGCCGCCCGACGGTACTCCGAGAGGAATGTCGCAGCCTGGCCGGTTTCGACGGTGTCAGGGCCCCGACCCAGCAGGGCCCTGTAGAGAGTTTTCAGCCGGGATGCCTCGTTGTCGTCCACTGCCAGGACCCGGTCGGCAATGGTTGATGACTGGTTGTCGACCAGGACGCTGTTCATCAGGAACAGGGCCTGCGGGGCGATCGTGGTCGTGACCCGGTCACCGTTGGGCAGGCTGGGATCGGCGAAATCGAAGGCCTGGAAGACATCGAAGAGCGCGCTGCGGACGACTGGCTGGTAGATGCTCCGCCGGGCGTTCTCGTAGACGTCGGTCTTCATGTTGTGTCCGGTGCCGGTGACGTAGGCCCGGTTGTTGACCGTCATCAGCGATCCTCCGATTCGTCGATCCATCATTCCGCCGACGAACAGCAACGCGTCACGGACCTCTTCCGCCGACAGGCGACGACGGTCCATTCGCCACTGCAGCCGATTCTCCGGATCAGCATCAGCCGCTCGCTGGTTGAACCGGGTACTCATGGTGAATGTTGACGAGAGCAGGATCTCGCGGTGAAGCGATTTCATCGACCAGTCGCGGCGGATCAGCTCGGAGGCGAGCCAGTCGAGCAGGCCGGGGTGCGTCGGTCGTTCCCCGAGTGTGCCGAAATTGTCGGTAGAGCGGACCAGGCCGTGGCCGAAGTGCCACCGCCAGATCCGGTTGGCCATGACACGGGGGGCCAACGGGTTGTCGGGACGTGTCATCCAGCGGGCCAGTTGCAGGCGTCCGCTGGTTTTCTTTGGCAGTGGAGCCTGTTTCTCGCCGGCGAGGATTTTCGGGAAGCCACGCGGAGCCGGGGCTCCCAGCGTCAGGTAACTGCCGCGGATGTGAATCTTGAGATCTTCGACCGCTCCGTCGGCAACGGCCATGGCCAACGGCAATTTTGGCTTGGCGGACTCCAGGGACTTCAGTGCCTTGCGTTGTGCCGCCAGTTGCTCGTTGGTCGCTTTGCTGAAGGCGGACTCCAGTTCCTTGCTGAGCTTGTAGGGCCCCGTGGTTCCGTAAAGGAGCTCACGCAATGCCTCGTGTTCGGGATCGGGCAGGGGCTTGTCTTGACCGCCAGCCGTCTGTTTCAACCAGAGGTCGTTGACCTCGTTGAAAAGTGTTGCGTAACCGACGGCGAGTTGAGGAAGTGGCTGCTTGGCGTACTTGCCCAGGCGAGGGCCGGTTGCCGGTGGGGCGGTTGTGGAACCGGAAGCGGCGTGGTGCCAGAGAGACAGTGCCGATTTCTTGTTGACCGACGTGGCCTTGAGATGTGCAACCCATTGCTGCAGCAGGGACGGATGCAGGCCGTTGGGATTGACCACCTTTCCGGCCAGTTCTGTCAGCGTGGAAAGTTGGCCGGAAGCGTTCCCGGCCATCGGGATAATCAGGAACTTGTCGATATGAGGAAATGGGCCCTGCCGATCGATTCGGATGGTGTTCTTGCCGGTTTTGAGTTCGGCCAGGACTTCGACAGACCACTTCTGGGTATCCGGAAACCAGCTGCCGGTGGTGCGTCCCAGGGCAGACGCCTCCACCACGCCGCCATTGACAAGGATGCGGCAAGGGCGGCTCTGGACGGCGGCCAGGCGAAACTCCAGTCGGAAATTGCCGGCGTCTTTGACCGTCACGTCGTATTCCGCCGTGCTGAGTCCGGAGCCGCTGGCGATGACCCCGATACCCTTCCCGTAGCCGGTGGTGAGCCGGGCCGCATTGCCCCGGTCATACGACTCGGCCTCACGCAGGATGACGCCGGGCTGCTTGGCGGCTTGTGGTGTGCCCCCGAGCGGTTTTTGTCCGATCAGCAGCCGAGACCTCAGCCACGTGGCGGTGGCGACCAGCAGGTAGTCACCGGCGCGGCGGCGGGCGGCTTTCAGCAGGACCTGCTTGGCATGCCGGATGTCGGCCGCGATCTTCTTCTTCGACTCGTCGATTTGTTTCTTGTGACGGTCCTGTCTGGCAATGACGTCCCTGTCGGCCAATTGGGTCTCGTTCCATTTGGCGACGACGCGGAAGTTGTCCATCGTCTTGGTGCTCTTGAGAATCCCTGCCAGTGCGTAGTAATCGGAGGTGGGAATGGGATCAAACTTGTGATCGTGGCACCGTGCACAACCAAACGTCAGGCCAAGAAAGGTCTTGCCAATGGTGTCGATCTGTTCGTCGATGATGTCCATTTGCATCTTGCGAGGGTCATCCTCGGCGAGCATCTTGGGGCCGAGAACCAGGAAGCCGGTGGCGATGATTCGTCTCAGCCGGGTTTCGGTGTTTCCGTCATCGGGCATCAGGTCCCCGGCCAGTTGCTCCCTGGCGAACTGGTCGTAGGGCATGTCCGCATTGAAGGCGGCGACGACGTAGTCACGGTAGCGGTACGCGTTGCCGTAGCAGAGATTTTCATCGAGCCCGTTGGAGTCGGCGTAACGGGCGACGTCGAGCCAGTGTCG
>DLVV01000035.1:9395-10537 GCA_003445035.1 Planctomycetaceae bacterium
CCCAGCGTTCTCCGTAGGCGGGGCTGCTCAGCAACCGGTCGACAACCCGCGATCGTGCTTCGATGGAGGTGTCGCCCAGGAAACGCTCGATTTCGCCGTGGGTCGGGGGCAAACCCGTGACGTCGAAGGTGACTCGTCGAAGCCATGCCAGAGGCGAAGCCGGCGGTGCTGGCTGAAGTCCGGCGGCCTCGAGTCGGGCCAGAATGTACCGGTCGATGGGGCTGTTGACCCAGTTTTCCGCCTTCACCGAGGGGCGCGTCGCGGCCCCCAGCGGGCGGAAGGCCCAGAAACTCTTCTGGTCTTCGGAGAACAGCGGCCCACCCGGAGTCTTTGGCTTGCTGGACGGTTTTGGGGTGGCTTTGGCGTTGGGCCACGGGGCTCCGCGTTTGACCCAACTGGTCAGGATGGCCCGGTCGGCGGTTGGGAGCTTCCGTTTCGGCGGCATCTTCAGTTCTTCGTTGTGACGAATCGCTGTCACCAGCAGGCTCTGGTCGGGCTTGCCGGGGACGAGCGCCGGCCCTCGCAAGCCGCCGGTCAACAGCCCGCCGAGGGACTCCATGCTGAGTTTTCCCTCGGGATCGTCGCCCGAATGGCACTCCAGGCAGTGAGTGACCATCAGCGGACGGACCTTCTTTTCGAAGAACTCGAGATCCTTCGGCGTGGGGTCGGCTGCGCGGGCTGTCGTGGGCGCCAGCAAGACACCGACGGCCGCGGCCAGGGAAATGCAAAACGTGAGGGCGGGTCGTTGCATCGAGGGATATTATAACAGGTCCGCGAGGGGCTCAACGGGGACTGGCTGGTCGTTCTTCCTCAAGGCGTTTCGGTCCGACGGTCCCACGGCTGGCAGCACAACGGCTCATCTGGCACAGTGGGCCCACGATGTCCGATGAACATGCCGATCTGCCTTCTGCGGTCCCGGATGCCTCCGGTGAATCGATCTATCCCGAGCTGCCCGAGCGGATGAGGGGGCGTGGCCCCGGCCGCCTGTTCCGGATGATGGGGCCCGGGCTGATCATCGCCTCGGTGACCATCGGCAGCGGGGAACTTGTCATCGCCTCACGGGGCGGCGCCATTTTCTCCTACGCCATGATGTGGTGTTTCTTTTACGGCGGGGCCTTCAAGGCGGTCCAGGTTTATACGGC
>DLVV01000035.1:10851-15633 GCA_003445035.1 Planctomycetaceae bacterium
CGAGCCGTCATTTCACACTGACCGGCGAGCACCCGCTGGAGAGCTGGAAGCAGTTGCCGGGGCCGCCGATGTGGTTTCCGCTGCTGGTGGTGTTGCCGGCGGTGGGGTTGATGCCGATTGCGTTTTCGGCGATTCCTGAAACGCTGGCCGGTTACATCCATCGCCTGTCGGGTTTGTCGACGACTGGTGATGACGTGGGGCCGTGGGGCTGGTTCGAGTTCTGCTCCAATGGCTGGGCGACCCTGGTGCTTGTCGTCTGCCTGCTGTTGGCGCTGGTGTCGAACTACAACATCGTCGAAAAGACTTCGATCGGAGTCCTGGGCGTGCTGGTTGGGCTGGTGCTGATCGCCGTGGTCGTGCTGGGGCCGGATCTCCGTGAGGCCTTTGTCGGGCTGGTGGTTCCCCGGGTGGGAGACTATCCGGACTGGGTGTACGAGACCCCGGAATTGAAGGAACGGTTTGCCGGCCGCAGCCCGTGGCTGGAAGTGTCTTTGTACCTGACCGCGGTCGGAGGCGGTGCCTACGATTACATCGGATATATCGGGATGTCTCGAGAGAAGGGCTGGGGCCTGGCCGCACGTGGGGCGGTGTCGCGAGAAGATCTGGCGAGGGGCACTTGCGACGAGACCACCATGGAACGGGCCAGGGCCTGGAGCCGTGTCCCGCTGGTCGACGCGGTCGGATCGTTTGCCTGTGTCATCCTGGTCACCCTGCTGTTCGCGATGCTGGGCGCGATGGTGCTGCATTCCAAGCACGCGATCCCGGTGGACAAGGAACTGCTGATTCACCAGGAGGACTTTCTGACGGCCCTGCACCCGCAATTGAAGTGGGTGTTTCGCGGCGGCGTGTTCCTGGCGTTCATTGGCACGCTGTACGGCGCCTTCGAGGTCTACCGTCACACCTGTCGCGAAGCCGGATCGGTGGTGGCTCCCAAGACAACCGGCCGGCTGTCGGATCGAGGGATGAAGATGCTGGTGATGGGCTACTGCACGCTGGGCGGCATGACGCTGACGTGGTTGCCGCAGTCCGTGGCCGGGGACATCATCGGACGTCTGACGTTGGGAAGCCTGGTCAGCGGGGCGGCCACCTGTGGCCTTTGGTGTTTCGCCATGCTCTGGGTGGATCATGTGAGGGTGCCGGATGCGTTGCGGATGAGCCGGCGACTAAAGATCGTGACCGCCGTTGCGGGGATCTCGATGACCGCGCTGGGAGCGACGAGCATCTACAAGTACTTTGTGCCGTGAGACAGAACCGGGAGAGTTGTTCCGATGAAGATTGTTGATTTCGAGATCCACCGTTGCCGTATTCCGCTGGATCGCCCCATCGGCGATTCGCAGGTGATCTTCACCGAGCACTTCATGACGGTGCTTGAATTGAAGACCGATGACGGTCAAACGGGCGTGGGTTTCGAATTGCAGCAGGGGATGCCGATTCCCGCCCGGTCTCAACTCGAGGAGCAGTATCGATACAACGGCTGGTCGGCCGTCGAGGGCCAGTCGCCGTTGGGGATGGCGATGCGGATCGGACGTCCGCGGGGCGGAAACGTCGGCGCGAGTGTCCTGGGACTGGCGACCGAGACAGCGATGTGGGACCTGGCGGCCAAGCAGGCCGATCTGCCCTTGTACCGGCTATTCGGTGGCACCAATCCACGGGTCCGGGCCTACGGCAGCACGCTTGATTTCCATCTCGATGAGACCGAGTTTCGGTCGTGGATGGGGCACTTCACCGAGATGGGCATGCGCGGCATCAAGGTCAAGGTCGGGCATCCGGACATCGAATGGGATCTCAACCGCCTGTCCATGGTGCACGACGTGCTGGGTGAAGATGTCGACGTGATGATTGACGCAAACGAGGCCTGGTCGCCGAAGGAGGCGATTGGGCGGATGAAACGGTACGACGACGCGGGGTTCGAGATTTTCTGGATCGAGGACCCGATCACTCGCGAGGACTATCCGGGGTACGCGATGCTGGCGGCCGAGATTGGTACGGCGAGGATCAACACTGGCGAATACCTGGGCTTTCACGGGAAACGCCGATTGTTGGAGAGTGGTGGCGTGGACGTGTTGAACATCCACGGCCAGTTCCAGGCCTCGCGTGCCGCGGCGTACCTGGCCGGTGACTACGGGGTCCCGGTGTCGCTGGGGAACACGCTGATGGAACTGGGGGTCCACCTGGCGGCGAGCCTGCCGGAGTGCCTGTATCTGGAGTTCAGCGACCTGGCCTGGAACCGCCTGGCCATCGAGCCGGTGAGATTTGAAGACGGGCACGCGATCGCACCGGACCGGCCCGGTCACGGTATCACGCTCGATCGAGACGCCCTGGCGGAATATTCCGAGCCGGCGTGACCGGGGTAACTCCCCTACTGGTCCGCTTCGTCGAGCAGTTTCTCGTACTCGGCCACCAGTGGACGGTAAGCGAAGTTGGCCAACGTGGCGATCAGCCCACGGTCGCTCTGGCCCTGGGCAACGTCGGCCAGGCTGGTGATGGCCCCGTTGAGCTGGTCCATGGCGGTCTCCATCTGTTCGATCGCCGTGTCCAGGTCCTTGGCCTTGCGGGCGGTGGCGGCGGCCTTCAGGGCCTTCACCGCTCCCAGGTATGCCACGTTGAATTCACTTCGCTTGGCGTAATAAAACAGCAGCTGCTTTCCGCCGTTTCGGTGAATGGGAGCTCCCTGGACGCGGTACAACTCGATCATCCACTGCGTGTAGTGGTCGTTGACGTCGTTGAACCACTTGGGTGGATCGCCGGGGTTGTTGTGTTTCAGGAACATGCCCGGCACGGGGAATCCGAAGCCGATGGCGTTCTTGTCGAGGGTGTGAGTGGCATCTTCAAGGTGGTTCCATCCGATCAGCAGTCTCTCGCTGCCGGCGCGGTTTCCAAGGATACCCTCCCAGAGATCATGGTGAGCTGACACCCGGGTGGTCTTCGGGTCCCACGAGGCGCGCGAGAGGTAGTGGACCGTCGAGTCGAGTTCGCCGGGGATCCAGTATCGAGTCGAAAAGCCGTCCCAGCCCAGTTTGCGAATTTCTCGGACCAGCGTGTCGATGTGCTGGGTGGTGGATTGTGCCAGGACGCCGACGTTGTCGTCGGCCAGTGTCATGATCAGGCTGGCCTTGACCTTTTTGGCAGGCAGTTGTGCCAGAAGTTCCTTGCTCTCGGCGATTCGCCTCGCGGTGTAGTCGACGAAGTTCAGGGTGCCGGCTCCGGTGGGCAGCACGCGGTCCAGGATCGGGAACAGGGCCGGATCGGGTTGTCGGATGACCAGTTCCGCTTTCGAACCGTCTGGCCGTCTCAGCAATTTGCCGTCGTCGAAAAGTCGACAGAAAAAGGCCATGCCGACGACATTGCCCCTGATGGAGGCTTCGCCGCGGTCGCCCTTGGCAATCAGTTTGCGGTTTCGTGCCGAGGCGACAAGTTTGTCGAGCGTCGTGTCACCGAGACTTCGACGCTCGTTGAGTTCCGACCATGCGGTCTCGGCATGAGCATTCCACTCGGGAAACTCGGGGACGGAAACATACAGGGCGTCGAGCCCGGGGTAGGTCTTCAGGAATGCGCGGATTCGTGTGGAGATCAGCCGGCCCAGAATCGGGTCGTCCGGTTTGTGATTGGGGCCGGGGCCGATGGTGAGGCTTTTGAGCTGATGAACCTTGGCGGAACCGGGCAAGGCGGAAGCAAATTCCTTGGGAAATTCGAGCACGGAGGTCGAGAGTCCGACCGTCATGCCCAGCGAGTGCGAGACATCGATCACGCCGGTCATCAGTTTCTTGCCGGCCGCCACTTTCTGCCTGTAGGTGGTCAGGCCGACGAAGTCGGGATTCTCGAAGATCTTGGCGCCCTTGAACACGGCGCGGCCGGGGGTGTCTCCGTCGACCTTCAACACTTCGCCGAACCAGTGCAATGCGGTTTGCCGCTGAACGCCCCGGAACTTGTAGTCGACGAAAGGTTGCCATGCGTAGACACTGATCAGAATGCGATTGAACTTCATCTTGGCCAGTTGCCGAATGAACGCCCTGTGCTCGGCCAGGCCCCACGATTCCGGGCCGATCGCGAAGTCGTTGATGGTTCGCCACATCCGGCTCCGCAACTCGGGTTCTTCAACGATGTTGAACTCGGGAAGCTGGAGTGGCCTGGTTGGCGGGAAGAAGTCCTGGCGGAAGGTGTAGCGGACGCCGAGACGGTGTCCGAGTTCACAGACGGCCCAGAAAGTGGCGGCGGGACTGCCGCCTCCGACGACCAGTCTGACGCCCCCGCTGGCAGTTTTGAGACTCCGGATCACCAGGCCCTGGTCTGTGACTTTCGGCCATGCTTTGCCGATGGCCCTGGCGACAGCCGGATTGGTGGTGGGGCTGCCGACGAGGACGGAAACGCCGGTGTCGGGGGCCTTGTCCCGGACGAGCATGACTTCGACACCGAAGACCTTTTTCCATTGCGAGGCGAGTTCGCTGGCGGCGTCGAGTTCCAGCGACGGGGCTTTGCGGCCAACGACAACCGAGACGGTTGGGGCAGCGGCGAGGCTGGTGGTGAGGAACAACAGCGAGACTGCGAGGGCGTGACGGATCATGGTGTCGACTCCTGCCGCCGTCCGGCTGTCGGGCGGGGGCGCGGTGAATGAGGTCCAGGCGGCCGAGGCTATTTGCTGGGTTTCTGCCCGGCCGACTTGTTGGCAAAGCAGTACAGGGTGTTGATGGTCCGGACATAGATCCGGTCTTCGGCGATGGCCGGGGTGGCGACGCAACTCTCGCCGATGTCGTTCCTGGCCAGGTATTTCAGCTTCGGCCCCTG
>DLVV01000078.1:0-5640 GCA_003445035.1 Planctomycetaceae bacterium
GACGCACCCGCCACGGTGCCACCCCGGACGTCGCCACCGGCCAGCAGTGAACACATCGCCCTGGCCCAATGGTCCCGACCCCCGCCACCATTGACCCGCGGAGTGCGACCAAATTCTCCGGTGACGAACAACGAGGTCGAATCGAGCCGTCCTCGATCTTCGAGCCGTTGAAGAAGAGCCGAGAGGCCACGATCAAACGGAGGCAACAGCGTGCGGAGCTTCGAGAAGTTGTTCGAGTGCGTGTCGAAGTCGAACTCGGCCGGTCGCAGACGAACCGTGACAAAGTGCACGCCCGCCTCGATCAGGCGGCAGGCCAGTAACAGTGTCTGCCCGAATTCGTGCTTGCCGAACCGATCGCTCTCGGAGACCTTCTCCTTCGAAAGATCAAACGCGGTGCGGGTCCGGGGCGAACTGACGATCTGGTAGGCCTGTTCGGAGAACCGGTCGAGCGACCGCACCTCGTCATCCAGGTTCTCGAAGCCGCGGAAGGCGGTGTCCAGGTCATCGAGCAACTGCTTCTGACGGCTGTAGCGGGCGACGGTCAGTCCGTCGTCCAGCGTCACGCCACGCACGCGGTAGGGAAAACCGTGCCGGGGCTTCTCGGCTGTCAGGGCGCTGTACTGCGTGCCCAGGTAACCCGGTCCCACGAACGCCTCGTCGATCGCCACGTAGGTCGGCAGGTCTCGGGCCGAGGGATGCTGGCGGGCGACCACGCTGCCGTACTCGGGATACTGCAGTACCGGTGTCGGCAGGTTGCCGGTCAACACGTATTTCTTGCCGATCCCATGATCGGCCAGGTTGTGGGTCACCCCGCGAACGATCGCGTAGCGGCCGAAGTCCCGGGCCAGGTTCGGCATGTGCTCGCAGATTTGTACTCCCGCCACCGACGTGTCGATCGGACGGAATTCCCCTCGGAACTCGGCCGCGGCCTGGGGCTTGAGATCGAAGGTGTCCTGGTGAGAGGGGCCACCCTCGAGGAAGACAAAAATCGCCGACCGCAGGCCACCTTTGGCCTTGTCGGCGGCCTGCAGTCTCAGGCCGTCGGCCAGTGTCAGCCCGGCGCCCAGGGCACCGACCTGCAGCAGGGAACGGCGAGAGATGGTTGATTCTGTCTGGAAGTTCATGATTCTCTTCGTGCCCGATTCCGGAAACCACGCTGCCACGTCGACGTCGGCGGCCGGTTGGATCAGTGATTGAGCACGAACTCCTTGGTGTTGATCAATGCCCACAACAGGTCACGCAGTCCGTCGGGAATCGACTTGGACGTCGCCAGGTGCCGTTCGGCACGCGACACCTCGGTCTCACTCGGTGGCCGCCCCACTGTCCTCAGCCAGGCCAATCGGATCCACCTGGCGCGATCCGCCGCTGTCGCCCTGGCCTTCGGCCCGGTCGCCACTTCGGCCACCTCGTCGATCCAACCACTCTCATCCAATCGCATCCGGATCAGCGGGTCGTTGTGCAGGAACACGGCCTGCAGCAGCGACGGCTGGTTGACCCGTTCGCAGTCGCAGTTGAGCGATCGGGACGGCTTGCCGAAGACGTTCATCGCGTAGGTGCCAGCCATCCGCATCGACAGGAAGCCGGTCGCACGACGTTGCAGGTTGCCACGGACCACCTGCAGCTTGTCCGTGGCCGCGGTCGCCTGCTTGACCGCATCGTAGACCACCTCGGCGGGCAGCCGCCGGGGGATCGCCCGGCTGAAGTTCCGACGGTCCTGGCGATTGGTCGCATTGGGTTTCCAGCTGCGCTGATACGCCTGGCTGTCGGTGATCTGGCGATGCAGCCACTTCATGTCGAACTTGTTGTCGACAAATCCCCTGGTCAACCATTTCAACAGCGCGGGATGGCTGGGCGGATTGGCGGGAGTGAAGGCATCTGGAGGCTCGACGATGCCGACGTGGAAGTAGCTGGCCCAGACCCGGTTGACGAAAGCCCGGGCAAACCACGGGTTCGTGGGATCACTCATCCATTCCATGATCGGTCGCCGTGGATCGGCACCCGCTTCGATCGACACGGTCCCGCTGCCCAGCAACTGCAGTTCCAGCGGCTCGTCGGTCCGAGCGACCAGGAACGGCCAGCGGATCACTTCCCCGGCCCGGGCGGCGGCAAACTGTGGAAACCCCGGACCCTTACCGCGGGCACCGACACTTTCGAAGAACCGCGTGAACTCGGTGAAGTCCTGTTGTGTCCAACGGTCGAACGGGTGCTTGTGACACTCGGCACACTGCAACTGGATCCCCAGGAAACTGTGGGCAAAAGCCAGGGCCTTGGACTTCGGCTTGGCGATACTGTTGCGGGTCCAGTAGTGGGGCATCGTCTTTCGCTTGGAGAAGTCGGCCGGATCCTCTCGCCTGACGTATGACGACATCTCGGCCGAATACTCTCCAGCGGTCTGATCCCCCTGGCGTCCCTCCGAGAGCACGATGCCCTCGACCAGCTTGTCGTACCCCAGGTTCTCCGCCACACGACGATGCACCCAGCGGTACCACTGGATCGACAGGGCCTGTCCGACCTCCAGCACCGCGGTCTGGGCCGTCGGACTGCAGCCGGTGAAGTCACAGATCTTGTTGGTCCACCAGGCAGCGTACTCGGGTCGGCCGAGCAGTTCGTTGATCTTGCGAGAACGCTTTCGCGGTTCCTTCGAGGCCAGGAACGATTCGACCTCGTCCGGAGTGGGCAGTGAACCGGTGATGTCGATACTGGCCCGCCGCAGGAACTCGGCATCACTGCAGATCGCAGACGGCCGCATCCCCAGCTTGGCAAGCTTGGCCGCCACGAAGCCGTCGATCGGGTTGGCAAATGTCCCGCCGGGTGGGTCGAGCGACCGACCATCGCGAGGCCTCATCACCGGAACCGCCGTCACCCCGTTGTCGTAGAACACCACGATGTGCGTGTCGCCGACGCCGGCAACGACCGAGTGCCCCTTCGAATCAACGGTGACCACCGAATCGTCGTTGCTGCGAAACCGGCACAGGCCGGTCACATCTTCCCGTGTTCCATCTTTCCAGACGGCCACGACCTCCAGGGACACATCGGCCCGCCTGTCACGGAAAACGATCTCGGCAGGCGAAACATCCAGGCGGACCAGGTCCCGAGCCGCCTGGCTGCCCTTGGCCCCCGCCTCGATCCACCTCAGCAGCAGGCGGTGTTCCCAGCCGCCGGCTTCCAGCCGCTTGCCGCCCTCGTGATCGGTCTTCAACGTGGGCTTGCGAAGCACCAGGCTGTCGGCCGCGGAGGTCATCTTGACCCGGGCCCCGTCCTCGGATGTGGCTTCGGCAATCAAGGCCGCGTGGTCACTGGCAAAGTCAAAACCGAACAGTGACAGCCGAAATCCTCCCTGCCCCTGGAACGAACCGTGGCACTTGGCCGAGTTGCACCCCAGCCGTCCCAGCAGCGGGACGACGTGTTTCTGGAAATCGGGCACCTCGCGGACACCCGCCGCGGCGAACCGCTCTGAAACCGGCCGCATCGTTTCGCCGGCCTCGACAGGTGCCAGGCAGCCGACCAGCAACACCGCGGCGAGCATCGACAGCGACGACCGATCAGCAATTCGACAGGCTGGTGACCTGCTCATCTCCCCGACTTTCCTTCAGTTCCGTCAGACTTCCTGGCCGGTACTTTTTCGAGTTCTTCGACCACCGTGAACGAATCCACGGTCGGGTCAGTATGCACGGCCCCCAGGCGGATCCGGTCACCGATCTTCAGGTCACCGAACTTCTCCCGAAACGAATCGTTGAAGAAACCCCGCATGCTCATCAACCGTCCGACGCTGGCCTTGGGGTCGGTCGCACGGCTGGTTTTCTGTGAACTCTCGATCGAATTGATCTTCAGCGTCAGCTCGTACCCCTGCTCGGACTTTTCGGTAATCGTCCCGACGACCACGCCACGGAACCCGCGGAACGACTCGGCCGGAACCGGGTATGTCTCGGGGTCGAACGGAATGGCCCGTTCAAGAACGGTGGCCTTGGGCGAAAGCGAGAACGTGGTGCCCTGGAGCGTTCCGGAACGGAACTTCAGGGTCTCGCCACGCTTGATCAGCAACAGGGTGTCGAGCCACGACCCGGAAATGCCGGTCACCTTGACGGTCTTACCCAGCACCGTCTGCTTCAACGACCGGTCGCCATAGATCGCCGTGATGTAGTCGACCTGCATCGTGAACTCGCCCAGTTCGACATCCTTGGACTTCAGACGCCCGATGACGATCGAATAGAACGTCTCGGTGCCACCCTTTTTGCCTCGCCTCTTGCGGCCCTTGCCACCCTTGCCGCCCTTGCCTGTTCCCTTCATCGCCATGGCACCGGTACCGCCGATGCCTATCGAGGTGACCGTGCCGACCTTTGTCCCGGCAAATTGCTTCCGGAACCGCTCACCAACAAACACGATCCGCGGTTCCTCTTCGCCGTCCTCCGACGGCAGCTCGAACACGACGATGTACTCTTTGTCCTTGACCCCCTTGTAGACCAGCTTGGCGGCCAGGGGTGCCGATCCCAGTTGCTGGAACCCGGACTTACCCTTTCCACCCTTGGGTTTTTTCCCATCGGCTTTTGCGGCCGCCGCCTTGTACTCGGCAACCGCCTCTTTCTCGGTCAGCTTACCGGCGGCCACCGCCGCCTTGAGCTCTCGGCCCAGCGCCTTCAGGTCCACCCCGGGTGATCTCGCGGGTTTCTTGCCATCGGCCTCGGCAGTTGCCGCCTTGTACTCGGCGATTGCCTCTTTCTCGGTCAGCTTGCCGGCAGCCACCGCCGCCTTGAGCTCTCGGCCCAGCGCCTTCAGGTCCACCTTGGTTGAACGCCCTGGCTTCGACCCATCCCTCGGCTTCTTCGTGCGCTTCGGCTTGAACGCCAGGCGGGTTTCCGCGACCCGGGTGAAACCCCGGGCCACGTGATAGAGGTGTTTTTCCGAACGCAGGATCAACGCATTTCCGGCGACGGCCGGCGAAGCAACGAAACTCGCATCCAGCCGATTCTCGGCAACCAGCTGGAACTCACGCTCGGCCGAAATCACGGAAATCCGCCCCTCCTTGCTGGAGAAGTAGATTTTGCCGTCGGCAACCAGGGGCGACGCCCAGTGGCTTCCCCCCACGCGTTTTCGCCAGATCTCCTCGCCGGTTCTTGCCGCCAGGCATCTCGCGATGCCACCTTTCTCGGTCACTGTAAACAGCAGGTCATCAACGATAATCGGCGATGGAATGTGTGGGGTGCTTCGGGTCGTGCTCCAGGCGATATGGGTGTCAGTCACATCACCAGTTCCGGTCGGATGAACGGCCAGGAAATGTCCGGTCAGGCCACTGGTAAACAGGTAGACCAGGCCGTGGTCAAAGAGCGGGCGGCTGGCGACATTGAATCCACCGAAATGGTGGACGCGCCACAGCTCTTTTCCGGTGGCGGGGTCATAGGAGATTGTCGCTTCGGCGGCCGGGGCAATCAGCTGACGACGACCACCCAGTTCGATCAGCTTGGCTGTCGCGTAGGACTTCTTATTGTCGCCGGGCTTCTCCTTTTTGACCTCCCCCGGGTCAATGCCTCGAGCTCTCAGCGTGGCATCCCAGTCGGACTTCACGTTGCGATCCCGCAACCAACGCGTTTTTCCCGTCTTCTTGTCCAGGGCCACGAAGAACTGCTTGTCGACACCATCAAAGGC
>DLVV01000078.1:6079-15811 GCA_003445035.1 Planctomycetaceae bacterium
CCGTAGCTCCCGAAGTGAACGTAGATGCGTCCGGACTCGATGACCGGGGTCGGTGTTGCGTGACTGTTGAGATAGGAGTACGCCGACTGCGGCTTGGCGACATCAAACACCTTGATGTCGTGGACGATCTTCCCGCTCTGGAGGTCCACGCACAGGGCAAACAGTTCACGGCCGTCCTCGCGGGCGGTGGTCAACCAGACCCGGTTGCCCCACACAACCGGCGAGGAATACCCCTTGCCGTGAATTGCCGTTTTCCAGCGAACATTTTTCGTTTCGCTGAACTCCACCGGCAGGTCCGTCGCCAGGCTCCGACCGTCGCCGTCGGGACCCCGAAACTGGTTCCAGTGGGCCTGCGTCTTCCTCTCTTCGGCGGTCGCAACAGCGACCAGCAGCAGCGGCATGACCAAGGCAATTAACGTTGTCGAAATTTTCATCAGCGGCTTTCCGTGTTCGGGTCATCCTGTCTCGTTGATCGATCTGTGGCGGGCTCAGCGATCTCGAAGCTGGCCCACTCCACCCACCAGTCTTCCATCCACTCCACCACGCTTTGCCACCATCCCTTCGACCGAACCGTCTCCTGCGGCGGCAGCAACTCGACCTGGACCAGTTCCAGCCCCACCGGCTCGTCGACCGTGACAGCCCAGACCTGTCGAAGTTCCATTCCGGTCAGCGACGAGTCGAACTTCTTGGAAATTGACTTGAAGTCGGCCAGTTCCAGTACGAATTCGAATTCTCCATCGACCAATCGGATCTCTGCGGCCGGCACAACGATCTCGAACTTGCCCGCAAACCCCCCTCGGGGCCAGTGGGTCGTGAAGCCGATTTTCGTATCGAAAATCGCGTCCATTCTGCCGCGGACACGGATGGTCGAACCGCGGCGCAAAATCACCGCGGCCGATTCATCGCGCGACACCGCGACAACAGCCAGATGCAGCACAACGGTCTTCTTCTTGCCACACGGACGATGCGGCAGGGGAGTCGCCCGCAACCGACCCGGCAGCCACAAGCTGGCCGGCAACCACTTGCCGAACACGACGGACGTGTCGTCGATGAAACGGCTGGCCCATTTTCCGGTCACGTTCGGCCTGGGGGCCGGTTCCAGGGGTTCGTTTCCGTCGACGGAAGCGACCAACTGGTGAGCCGCCGGCACCTCGACCACCTGGCCATCAACCAGCCGGGTCAGCCGCACACGGCCCTCATTGACATTCAACAGCGTCGAACTGGCACCGACGTCAACGTTGAGTTGTGTTCCCAGCACTTCGAGGTCCGCCGTAGGAGTGTGGATCACCATCGGCCGAACCTCCGATTGCGGCGCGATGTCGGCCGACAAGGCCCCGTCCCACAGGTGCAGTTCCTTCCGCCTCTCGGCCGACACGGCCAGGCTCGACTTGCCCGAGATCGTGACACGTGATCCATCGTCGAACTCGAGGGTGGCCCACGAGTTGGCCGAGAGCGAATCCAGGGTGCCACCCTGGAGAACATCGCCCACCACCAGGTCACCGTCGACCCGGCCCGATGAGCCGGTCCATTGCAGCGATCCGTTCAATTCGGTGATACGAGGACCTGTCTCGATCCCGCCAGTCAATCCCGTGACCGACAGCCACCCGACCACGCCGAGAATCGTCAGCGCGATTGCCCTCCGCAGCACCACGGGCAGACCTCGCTTCGACGGAGATCTCGACGGCTCGGACCGGCTCTCACCGGTCCGCTCGAGATCGGCCAGCACAACGGCCTGTTCGGCGATATCGCGAAGAGCCACGCGGGCCGCTTCGTCATCCTGGAGTGCCCGCTGTACCCGGTCACGCGGCCCCGGTTCCAGGGTCTCATCGAGATACTGCAGCAGCAGTTGTTCGTCCCATCGCGGATCGGTCATGAGGGCTCGACTCCCATCCGACCAACGCGAGATTCCACGCACTGCCTGAGTTGAGCGTGCAAACGCGACACCCGCTTGTAGACGGCATTGAGTCCCAACCGGAATGTCTCGGCCACCTCGCCGCAGTTGTATCCCTCGTAGTAACGCATCCGCAGCATCTGCCGCGACTCATCCGGAAGCCGGTCCAGGCACTCGCGAAGCGCCGACACGCGTTCACCACCATCGCGGGCCGATTCGGTCAACCACGACTGGGACACCAGGTCCAGCACCACCGGATCCAGGCCGTTGGATTCGCGACCATGACGCCGCAACCAGTCGATGCCTTCCCGGCGGGCGGTAATGAACGCCCAGGACAGCACCGCCCCCTCGACTTCGAAGCTGACCTCTCGTGTCAACGCCTTGACGACAACGTTCTGAAAAATGTCCTCGGAGACCTGGGTGTCTCCGGTGACCAGCCACGCAGCTGCCGAAATACGGTCACGCGACTGCATCAGCAGGCGAAGAACGTCTTGTTCGGAGAATGTGGACATGGACTTGGAACGTAACAGGGGCCGGAAATCTGACACGATTCTACAGGATTCCCTCACGACGTATCCCGGACCTTCATCAATTTCTCGGGCAAATCCCGTCAGGAACCAACAAGCACGTGCGTTCTTTCCCCGTGGCAGATCCGACCGGTGGCTGACAGATCAACTGAAACACGTCCCATGAAGGCTCACGCAACACATCTCCCCACTGTCCTGCTGATCTCGTCCCTGGTCGGCTGCGGATCTCAGCCCGCTCCAACGGTCGACATCTGGACCGCCACCGCCACGGGGAACTACAAGGTCGTCGAACAGTATCTGGCTTCCGGAACCGACGCGAACCTGAAGAGCCCCCAGACGGGCGGATCGCTACTTGGCTTTGCGGTCGCCAAGGGAGAACTCGAAATCGTCAAGCTGCTGATCGGCAGCGGAACCGACGTCGAAATCACCGACGGTGGTGGTGGCACGTCGCTTCACACTGCCGTGTTCATGGGATACAGCGACATCGCCGATTTCCTGATCAAGCAGGGGGCCGATGTCCATGCCACCGACAACAGTGGCGTGGCCGTCGCGGACATGCTCCTCATCGATTTCGACGCCTCCGAGGAAATCCTGCAACCTGTGAACCAGGCACTTTCCGAATCCCTGCAGATCACCCTGGAACCGATCTCGCTGGCCTCCGGCCGCGAACGGTGCCGCGAGCTGCTCAAGCAACACGGCGTCAACTGACCGCGGCGACGTCTTCGAACCCGTCGCGATGCCCGCGTCATCCCGCGACGGGGCGGCCGCGGTGCAATTCGGTGAAACGGGATCCACCTGTCCACTGACGAGTCGAACGTCTGTCGTCGGGAATGACCGATTCCCGGAACCGACCGGATTTCGTGACACCGACACCGACACGGTCGAATATCTGTATTCAATCGACGATCATCGTCTGCGGTCGCGCGCTCGTTTCGTCCGCGAGACAGTGCCCGCCCGGACCGACTCCCGTTTGGTGACCTCGATTCAATGGCCCGCCCATGACACGCAAATTCCCGGCCCAGCTCGTCGTGCTGCTCGTACTCGGACTCTCGGCCACAGCCGGAGCCGACGACTCCCTGCACGATCGGGTGAGACACGCTCACGCCGACAGCAACGGGGTGAAGATCCACTACGTCACGCTCGGGAAGGGGCCACTGGTTGTGATGATCCACGGCTTCCCCGACTACTGGTACACGTGGCGTCACCAGATGGCGGCCCTGGCCGACAGCTTCCAGGTCGTGGCGATCGACATGCGGGGCTACAACCGCAGCGACAAGCCGAAGGGGGTCGAGCAGTACGACATCAAGTTACTGGTCGGTGACGTGGCGGCGGTTATCAAGCACGTCGGAGCAAAACAGGCCACCATTGTCGGCCACGACTGGGGGGGCATGGTCGCGTGGCAGTTCGCCATGGCACTCCCTCGACAATGCAGCCGCCTGGTCATACTCAACCTGCCACACCCCCGGGGCCTCTCTCGCGAACTGGCCAACAACCCACAGCAGCAGAAAAACAGTGCCTACGCACGGGCCTTCCAACTGCCAGGAGCTCACAAGGCCCTCTCCGCCGAAGGCCTCTCCGGATGGGTCAAGAACAAGACGGCCCGCGCGAAGTACGTTGAGGCTTTCAAGCGGTCGGACTTTGAAGCGATGCTCAACTACTACAAGAAGAACTACCCGCGGATGCCGTACAAGGAAGACACCTCACCGGTGGTCCGGGTCCAGGCTCCCGTGCTGATGTTCCACGGCCTCAACGACCGGGCCCTGTTGCCCGCAGCCCTCAACGGCACCTGGAAGTGGGTCGAGAAGGACCTGACCCTGGTGACCGTGCCCGGAGCCGGACACTTCGTGCAACAGGACGCGTCGGAACTGGTGTCGCGAACGATGAAAATGTGGCTCGAGCTGAAAACCGACCGCCGCACGACACCTGCCGGTTGATCAACCGAGGCCGTCACAACACCGGAGGGCACCATGACAACACCGGCCCGAAACGCGTTTGTCGCCCTGGCGGTTCTGCTGGGGTGCGGCATCACCGGTGCATCGGCAGCCGACAAGCCATCGAGCTTCGAGATCCAGGTCGTCGACCAGGTGACCGGCCGGGGCGTCCCGCTGGTCGAGTTGCGGACCGTCAACGACATCCGCCACTACACCGACTCGGCCGGCCGCGTGGCCTTCGACGAACCGGGACTGATCCACCGGCGTGTCTTTTTCCATGTCAGCAGCCACGGTTACGAATTCCCCAAGGATGAGTTCGGGTACCGGGGAACCCGTCTGCAGATCACTCCCGGTGGCAAAGCCACTCTGAAGATCCAGCGGCTGAACATCGCCGAACGGATCTACCGGGTCACCGGCGCGGGCATCTACCGTGACAGCCAGTTGCTGGGCCACCGCACGCCGACCCGGCAACCGGTGCTCAACGGCCAGGTCTTCGGGTCCGACAGCGTCGTCACGGCATTGTTCAGGAACCGCATCTACTGGTTCTGGGGCGACACGAACCGGCCGTCCTACCCCCTGGGCAACTTTCATGTCCCCGGAGCCTCCTCGCGACGCCCCGGTGACGGCGGACTCGATCCCGAAACGGGCGTCGATCTCGAATATTTCATCGACAGCACCGGCCAGGACGGCTTCGCCAAACCCACCGCCAGGCTGCCCGGCAAGGGGCCAACCTGGATCAACGGCCTGGTGACGCTGCGGGATGAGAATCGTCAGGAACGGCTCTTCGGGATGTACATCAAGATCAAGCCTCCGCTGACGGTCTACCAACGTGGCCTGATCGAATTCGACGACGAAAAACGGGAGTGGAAGAAAGTGGCCGAGTTCGATCTCAAGGCCCCGCTGTTCCCCTTCGGACATCCGTTCAAGCACGTCGAAGACGGTGTCGAATACGTCCACTTCGGCGATCCATTTCCCCTGGTCCGAGTTCGGGCTTCGATCAAGAAACTGCAGGACCTGTCGAACTACCAGGCGTACACCTGCCTGGTTGCCGGGAGCCGCAAGATGTCACAGGACGTTGAACGCGCCAGTGGGAAACTGAAGTGGGGCTGGAAACCCGATACGATCCCGTACACACCACAACTGCAGGCCCGGCTGATCAAGCAGGGACACATCAAGCCCACCGAAGGACTGTTCCAACTGCACGACGGGGACGGAAAGGCCATCCTGGTCCATCGCGGTTCGGTCTGCTGGAACGACTTCCGCAGGAAGTGGATCATGATCGGTGTTCAGCAGTACGGCTCGTCGTTCCTCGGCGAGGTCTGGTACGCCGAGTCCGATCGGGTGGTTGGGCCGTGGACCGATGCCCGCAAGATCGTCACTCACCGCAAGTACAGCTTCTACAATCCCAAGCAACACCCGTTCTTCGACAAGCATGGCGGCCGGGTCGTCTTCTTCGAGGGGACCTACGCGACGACGTTCTCCGGCAACGACCAGCCGACCCCCCGCTACAACTACAACCAGGTCATGTACAAGCTCGACCTGTCTCATCCCGAGTTGCGGCTGCCCGACCGTCAGCCATCCACCGACAACCAATAGACTTCACCCGTTTCACCTGGAGCCTCACCGCATGGGCAAGTTTCTCTTCGACAAAGACGTCCGCCTGACACCTCTCCGCAACAAGACGATTGGCGTCCTGGGATACGGCAACCAGGGACGCGCGCAGGCATTGAACCTGAGGGACAGCGGCTGTGACGTGATCATCGGCAATCGCCGGGATCGCTACCGGAAGACCGCCGTCGAGGACGGGTTCGACGTGTCGCCGATCAGCGAGGTCGTGCCCCGGGCCGACATCCTGATCATCGCGATCCCCGACGAAATCCAGCAACAGGTCTACGAAAAACACATCCGCGACCACCTGCTGCCCGGCCAGGTGATGGACTTTGCCAGCAGCTACGGGATCCGGTTCGAGTGCATCGTGCCGCCGGACGACATCGACGTCGTGATGATGTCGCCCCGCGCGATGGGCGTCACCGTCCGCGAAGCGTACGAGGCCGACAAGGGGGTTCCCGGATTCGTCGCCGTCTGGCAGGACGTCTCGGGCAAGGCCCGCCAGGTCGCCCTCGCGCTGGCCAAGGCAGTCGGCTGCACCCGGGCGGGAGTGTTCGAGTGCCGGTTCGAGGACGAATCGGATATCAACCTGCTCGGCGAACAGGGCCTGTGGCCGCTGTTCACCCAGGCATTGCTGCTGACCTACGAGGTGGCCGTGGAGGCCGGGATCCCGCCCGAGGTGGCATTGATCGAGTACTGCGCCTCGGGAGAGGCCTCGGAAATCTTCCGGCAAATGGCACTCGACGGCATCGTCCGACAGGCACGGTTCCACTCGCCCACCTCGCGGTACGGCACGCTGACCCGCGCCGAGAAACTGCCCAACAAGGCCATGAAGGACCGGCTTCAAAAGGCGATGAACGGTATTCGCAACGGGCGGTTCGCCAAGGAATGGGCCAACGAGCAGGCCGAAGGGTACCCGAACCTGACGAAGCTGATGAAACAGGCCGAGAATCACCCGATCACCAAAACCGAACGGAAAGTCCACGCGATCACCAAGTGTCCAAAGAACTACTCGGTCGACCCGTCGTGATTTTCCACCCGCATCATCACTCCACAACAACCGGCTCTCGAAACTTCAGCGACTAGTCCCATGTCCGATGCCGTCTTCTACACCATCGGTTCGCTGGTCGTGGTGGCCTCGATCGCCTGTTGGCTGATCAACCTGTTCACATTGCCCGGCAACTGGGGCATTCCGATCCTCGCGATTGGGATGGCCTGGTTCTTTCCCGGGGATTCTCCAGCGGACGGTCCGGCTGCTCCGGGTGTCGGCTGGATTGCCGTTGGCGTTCTGTTCGGCCTGGCGATCCTGGGCGAAATACTGGAATTGGCCGCCAGTGCGGCCGGGGCCGCCAAGCAGGGAGCCAGCCGACGAGCCATCGTGCTGTCCCTGTTCGGATCCTTCGGCGTCAGCATGGTCGGAGCCGTTCTGTGCAGCGGACTGGTGCCGGTGATCGGAACACTGATCGGAGCGGTCGTCGGTGGTTGTGCTGGAGCCTGGGGAGGAGCCTACCTGGGGGAAATGTGGAAGGGACGCAGCCAACCCGACCGCCTGGCCGCCGGGCATGGTGCTGCCATCGGACGAGTCCTGGGGACCATCTCCAAGCTGCTCGTCGGTGCCGTCATGGTCGGCGTGATCGCCGCCGCTGTGTTCATTTGAGACGCCGCACGGGCGGGTGTTGCATTATGCAACACCCCGTCCAGCCGCCAGTATTTTTGTGCGCGGAAACAGCTGCGCCAAAATGTAAGTTTCAAGTGGTTGTCACATAGTGAGTTAGGGATCGAGTTCTCCAACGAGGGGGTTTTGGCACGGCGGTTGCATTTAGTCCATGCAAGCCCAATCGGGTGCCTCGACTCACTGGGGCATTTCTCACTCTCCCTTCTTCTTTCCGTTCTGGAGGACTGAAACGATGCGTAAACTGCAAGTGCTACTGCTTGGCGTCGCGGTGTTGTCGATGGGCCTGGTGGGTCCCAACCAGGCTCGAGCCGCTCACTGCGACGATCCGTTTGGTGTCTACGCCGAGTACGCCCGTGCCATCGTCGCTGTGACGTTTCGGGGAACCGACGCCATGGACGACGTGGTCGACGAGGCCACTCCCCGAATCCGCCGCCTGCTGAACGCGGGCATGTACGAACGTGCCCGCGGGTTGGCCGGTGAGGCGATCGACAAGATCGAGTCGCTCGGCGACAAGACGCACGGCAAGATCCGTGAGTTGGCCACCGAAGGTGTCAGGGCGCTGAAGGCCCTCGAGGGCGATGTGCCGTCGGACGTGCTCCGGCGGTTGATCTCAAAACTCTTGAAGTTGGCCAAGCGTGCAGCCAACTTCGTCTCCGATGCCGAAGAGGACTCGGTCAATTCGATCAAGCGTCTCTTCCCACAGGTCTCGGAGGTTCCTCGCCGATCCCGAAGTTGAATCGCGACCTGGTTGTCGATCACCGAACCGTCCGACCCTGTGGTCGGGCGGTTCGGTCATTTCCGCCTCCCCACTCACCCAACCCGGTACCACGTCGTCGCGGAACCTCATACCATGTCCTGTGCAGGCCACGGACCCGCGGGGTGTCCGCCCGTGCCGTCCGATCGACCCGTTTCTGCCCAGGTGGTCCCCCCCATGCGGCAATCACAGCGGCCGAAACCGTCAGCCTCACTGGTCATGGCCATCGGTCTCCTGGTCGGTCTCCCGCACACGGTCCTGGCCGAAAAACCCTCAAAGCCCAACATCGTCTGGATCTCGTGCGAGGACATCAGCCCGCACCTGGGCTGCTACGGCGATCCGCACGCGATCACTCCTCATCTCGACCAACTCGCTCGTGAAGGCGTCCGTTACACCCACGCTTTCACTACTGCCGGAGTCTGTGCCCCGTGCCGCAGCGGCATCATCACCGGCATGTACCAGACGACACTTGGAACCCATCACATGAGGTGTACGGCCACGTTGCCGGACTTCATCAAGCCGTTCCCGGTCTACCTGCGACAGGCCGGTTACTACTGCACGAACCGGTCAAAGACGGACTACCAGTTCCGACATCCCCGAGAGACCTGGGACGCCGCAAAAGGCAAAGCCGCCCACTGGCGGAATCGTCCGGACAAGGACCAGCCGTTCTTCGCCGTGTTCAATTTCACCGGCTGCCACGAAAGCGGGATCGCCAGGGCAGAGAAGTACCGGTCGGTGACGAAGATCCTGGAACCCGAACAGCGACAGGACGCCGCCCGGCTGACCACCCTGCCGCCCTATTACCCCGACACGCCGGTGGTCCGCGAGGACTGGAAGCGGAACTACGAATTGATCACGGCCATGGACGCCTGGGCCGGCAAACTGATCGCGCAACTGAAGAAAGACGGGCTGTACGAGAACACGATCATTTTCTTCTGGTCCGACCACGGCATCGGCCTGCCGCGTGCCAAGCGGTGGCTCTATGACTCGGGCACACACATTCCGCTGATCGTACGGATCCCCGAACAGTACCGGGACGCCGAAGGACCGGCACCGGGGCAGGGCCGACCCGGCACCGTCACCGATCAGATGGTCAGCTCGATCGACCTCGGGCCGACCGTGTTGAAACTGGCCGGACTGAAAATTCCCGACCACGTCCAGGGCCGGCCCTTCCTGGGACGTGATCTCGGTCATCTCCGCAAGTACGTCTTCGGAGCCCGCGACCGCATGGACGAACGCTACGACATCATCCGCATGGTCCGCGGCAAGCGGTACAAGTACATCCGCAACTACGAACCGCTGAAGACCTTCTACCAGTACATGAACACCCCCGAGAAGGGGGCGAC
>DLVV01000016.1:0-20749 GCA_003445035.1 Planctomycetaceae bacterium
AACCCGTTGACAGCCCGCGTGATGGTCAATCGTCTGTGGCACTGGCACTTTGGCCAGGGGATTGTCGCTACCCCCAGTGATTTCGGAACCCTGAAGGTCGGACCCAGCCACGAATCCCTCATCGACTGGCTGGCCCGCCACTTCACTGATGGCGGATGGCGACTGAAGAAGATCCACCGCCTGATGGTGCTCTCGGCCACATATCGCCAGTCGTCGATCGCCGAAAACCCCCAGGCAACGCGAACCGACCCGGCCAACCGACTGCTATGGCGGTTCCGCCGGCGGCGGCTCGAAGCCGAAGCGGTCCGTGACAACGTGTTGTCCGCCAGCGGCCGACTGAACCCCGAACACTACGGTCTGCCGATCTTCCCGATGCTCCCCGACGATGTCGGTGAACGGGTCAAATGGAACTCCAGCAAGTGGTTCACTCACGATGACCACCGTAGCCGCAAACGCAGCATCTACATCTACCAGCAACGTTCGTTGAGCATGCCCTTCATGCAGGCATTCGACGCGCTGGTCTGCGAACAGTCGCGACCCAAACGAAGGTCTTCGGTAACGCCCCTGCAAGCCCTGGCGATGTACAACGGTCGGTTCGTGAACCAGGAGGCCATTCATTTCGCCACACGTGTCCGCAAGCGGGCCGGCGACACCGCCTCCGCACAGATCGATTTCGCGTTCCAGGTCGCCTACGGCCGACACCCGTCCTCCGACGAAGCCGCCCGGCTCGGCCAGTTCCTCAAATCCGCCAGTTCCGACCCACTTGTCGGCCTCTGCCGCGTATTGCTCAACAGCAACGAATTCGTCTACATCGACTGAACCCGCCCATGCACACTCACCGAACCGTTGCCCCGCCTTTCGCCTCGCGTCGCGATTTTCTGACGCGATCGTGGAACGGCCTGGGTTCGCTCGCACTGACCGGTCTTGCAGCCCAGGAAGCCCGATCCGACGGAGAACTCTCCAACCCGCTCGCCAGCCAGTCCCCGCACATCCCGCGGCGGGCCAAGCACTGCATCTTCCTGTTCATGCAGGGCGGAGTGAGCCAGGTCGATTCGTTTGAATACAAACCCCTGCTCAACAAACTGCACGGAAAACCACTCAACCGTATCCCCAATCTCAGCGGTGAACTCCAGGGTCGGCTCACGTTCCCCCACTCGGTTGTCGGCAGCCCGTTCAAGTTCAAGCAGCACGGCGAGTGCGGACACCATTTCTCGGAACTGTTTCCACACCTGAGAGAGCACTCCGACCGACTGGCATTCATCCACGGAATCAAGACCGACAACCAGAACCACGGCCCGTCAACGTTGCACGTAACGACCGGCAGCCAGTTTCCCGGCAGTCCGTCCGTCGGATCGTGGATGACCTACGGGCTCGGGACCGGGAACCAGGACATGCCCGGATACGTGGTCATCCAGGATCCCCGAGGCGCCCCGATGAACGGCGCCGCCGTGTGGGCCAACGGATACCTTCCTTCGGCTTACCAGGGAACCCTGCTTCGCCCCACCGGAACACCGATCCTGAATCTTGCCAGCCCCCGAGGCCTCTCACGGCCGCAACAACGAGAGGAACTCGATCTGCTCGGCTTTCTCAACCGCCGCCACCTACGAGAGCGTCGCGACGCCACTGATCTTGAGGCTCGCATCAACGCATACGAGCTCGCCTTTCGCATGCAAGCCCGAGCTCCGGGTGTCGTCGACCTGGCCGGCGAACCCGCACATATCCATCGACTATACGGACTCGACAACCCCTCCACTGCAGCCTTCGGCCGACAATGCCTCCTGGCCCGGCGGATGGTCGAACACGGTGTCCGTTACACGATGCTCATCCACGGCGTCCAGAACAACGCGTACAGCTGGGATGATCACGGCGATGTTCGCGGACGGATGATCCGCCACAGCAAGGAGGTCGATCAGCCGGTCTCGGCACTTCTGGCCGATCTCGACCAACGGGGGCTCCTCGAGGAAACGCTGGTGGTATGGGCTTCGGAAATGGGGCGAACACCGTTTGTCAACGGAGGCCTGGGTAGTCGACCCGGGCGAGAACACAATTCCTGGGCTTTGGTGATGTGGATGGCCGGGGGCAACGTCCGTGGCGGTGCCAGGGTCGGGGCAACCGACGAATTCGGACTTCGGGCGGCCGAGGAACAGATTCCCGTCCGTGACGTTCACGCAACCATTCTCAATCTAATGGGTCTCGACGACGAACAGCTCCGATATCTCCATTCCGGACGCCTACGGCAATTGACCGACATCGGTGGGTCCGTTCTCGACGGCATCATCAACTAGACGCCCACGCCATGACGTTCCTGTCAGCCCCCCCCACGACCCGCCGCAATTTTCTGGCAGCATCCGTCTCCGGTTCGCTGGCACTCTGCGGGCCATCAACTTCATCAGCCGGACCGCTCACCACCAAAGGAAAAGGGAAGGTCCAGACCCCCACATTCCATCGACACGATATCGGCACCGCTCCCGGCAGGTTGCACGAACCCTCTGTTGATGACGACGGAAACATCTGGACCAGTCCACTGGACGGCATTCTCTGGCAATACCACGCACCGACCGGCTCTCTCGATCGTTTCGACCTGGCACAAATTACCGGTCGCAAGTGGGCAGGACTGCACCTCTGGCCAATAGCGACCGGAAAACAGGTTTTGCTGTGCACGCCGTCCCTGGGGCGCCTGTGGGTGTGGGACCGATCCCGAAAACGTGTCACCCAGCACGATTTCCCCCACCCGTCACCGGGCGTCTACGGAGGGCATCCTGTCCCTGGACGCCCGCAACTCTGCCTTTATGACACGAAACAGGGCGGCGTGCTGCTGTGGGACACGCTGAAGCACCGCGGCACGTTCTATAAGTGCCCGTATCGCCTGAGCAACACCGCCTACATGATGTTTATCGACCGTGGCCGAATGGAGTACTGGGGATCCAGTTGGAACGGCAACGACGTAATCCGATTCGACATCGAACGCCGTCGCTGGAACGGCCATTTTCACTGCCCGGGTAAGGCGGCCAAGACGGTGGTCGGCGGCGGAGTGTTCGACAAGTCAACCGTCTACGTGTCGGACATGTTCAATGGCCGCCTTTTCCCTTTGGACGCAGCGACTGGACGTTGGGGCGATCCGCTGCCGGTCCCGGGACACCGCAAGTGGTACGGCTATCTCAGCGGTGGCCACCGATTCGGTGACCACCTGTATTTTGACCACTCAACCTGGACCGGGGCCAACAAGTCGATCGACGGCCAGCCACACCATTTCATCGGTCGCTGGACAGTGTTCGACCACTCTCGCAAAGCCTTCTCCCGACTCGACTTCCCCGCGCGGCCAGACGAGACGATCGACGACCTGCAAGCCGACTACGCCATCACGTACAAAGACGGGCTCTACCTGCTTGCCGTCCATCGCAAGTCGCCCCGGCGAGCCCTGGTGCTGCGCAGCCGGCCGCTGCCGACTTCCTGATCCACCGCCGCCCAACGCTTGCGTCGCGTCGCCGATCGCTGTGCAATGAGCGTCAACCCAACCAGGACGAAACACCCGGAGTGCCCCGATGCGACTTTCCACCCTTTGCCTGTTGACGATCGCCATGACCATCCCCGCACAGCCGATCTCGGCCGACGACCAGGTACTTTATCTCGCCTCCACGGCCGACAAGACCATTGTCGCCTACGACATTGACGGCAAATCCGGACTGCTGACCCAGAAATTCTCGGTCGATCTTCCGGGCAACGGTGGCTCCATGGCCTTCTCGCCAGACAAGAAGTTCGTCTACGCGTCAGTGACCGGACTCGAAGGCAACGCCGCGGGCGTTTCCACTTTCCGCCGCAGCAAGGATGGCACACTGAAGCTGATCGACACGGCGAAAATTACCTCTCGGCCGCCGTATATCCAGGTGGATCCCTCTGGTGGATACCTGCTGGCCGCTCACTACGGCGCCGGCGACGTAACCATGTATCGCATTGTTGACGGCGTCGCCACATCCAAGCTGCTGGCACATATCAAAACCGCGAAAACCGCTCACTGCATCGAACTCGATCGCAGCGGCCGATACGTCTACGTCCCACACACCTCCCCCAACAAGCTCTACCAATTCGTGCTCGACACCAAGGCGGGCACACTCACCCCCAACGACCCGCCCTATGTCGACGGCCCTGACAAGGATCACCGTTATCACGAACCTCGTCACTACAAGCATCACCCGAAGCTGCCGTTCGGGTACACGTCCAACGAGAATGGGGGAGGCATCACCGCCTGGGCCTTTAACAAAAAGACCGGGCGCCTGACCCGCAAAACGACACTCTCAACGCTGCCACCCGGCCACAAGGGCTCGAGCCACGCTGCCGACATCCAGATCACTCCGAACGGTCGCTTCGCCTACGTTTCGAACCGTTGCACCACCGAGCTGAAGAAAGGGCAGAAGCCCGACGACACGCTCTGCGCTGTCGCGATCGACAAGACCGGTGGCATGAAGATCGTGGGCCATTACCCGACAGGTTTTTTCCCCAGGGCGACATGCATTGACCTGAAGGGCAAGTTTTTCTTCGCCTGCGGTCAACGCAGCAACGACCTGCACACCTATCGCATCAACAGGAAGACCGGCGCACTCGAGCCGATCAAGATCTACAAGACCGGTGGAACTCCGATCTGGGTGATGTGCGCCGAGGTCGACTGAGTAGCCATGGCGGTCACTTAGACTTCGGTTTCTTCAATCGGGCTTGCGTCCGCTTGTAGCGCCGCACCATCTCGGTCCGACGCCACTCGAGAAACGCTCGCTCGACGTCATCGCGCTTGTCGCGATCGCGTTTCACTTTCCGTCCGACCGTGATCGTTCCGAAAGTAATCCCCTGCTCCTTGCGATCGACGGCGGCAATCTCGCCGTCGTTGACCACCAGCGTGACACCAACGTTCGCCTCGATTACGGGCAGCCCGTTCTCGCGGCCCCGGCTCAGCACGGCCTGATCCTGGGCGGACGATCGGGATCCGAACGAGGGAATCACAAGAAACTGGGCGCCGTCGAGCGAGGGGATCTCGGCCAACCGCGGGTTCCAGCGATCGTTGCAGATCAGAATCCCACAACGGCCCAGCGGAGTGTCAAATGCCCGACTGCGTCGGCCGAGGCGGTTGAACCACCAACTGGAATGGTACCCCTCGGCCAATTGCATCTTGTGATAGGTACCGCAGATATCCCCGTCGTCGTCGATGAACACGGCCGAGTTGAACACATCGTCCTTGATCCGTTCGGCAAACCCAAAGACAAGACACATGTCCAACTCCTTGGCCAGACGTCGGAAACGTTTGATCGTCGGCGAATCGATCGAAACAGCCACCTGCCTGATCGCCTCCGCCTCGGCCTTCCCGGCAATGATCTCGTTGACCACGTAACCCTCGAGAATCCCCTCGGGGGCCACCGCGATGTCGGCTCCCCCAGCTGCCGCCTGGCGATACATCTTCTCGAGTTGCGCGACGTTCTTTGGAAGGTCGAATTTTGTGGGCACGAATGACACCGCTGCCACCCGCACCGAACGCCCCGCTGATTCCTCTGCCACCGCCCCACCTCCCGATACGAACAACACCAAGCACGTTACCGCCAGACGCCGACAGATCATCGTGCTCCTCCTTTTTTGTCACGTTTCGGATGCCGGCTCTCGGCCAACGAACGGCATCCTACCGGTTGCCCGTTTGAACCACCACTTTCGCGCCAGATCGCCTGCTCATCTTCCTGAAGCCACTTGTCTTTGTGTATCCTCGCACCTGGCTTCTTTTTTCGGTGTTCCCGTCATGCCCGCAGTCCGCCGTTTACTCGTCCTGACCGGCCTGGCCGTCACGGCCGTTTGCAGCGCCGACCTGGATGCAGCTGACGCGATAAAACCCAAGGACCGTGACTTCTTCGAATCGCGAATTCGGCCGCTGCTGGTCAAACGATGCTTCGCCTGTCACTCGGCAAAGAGCAAGAGCATAGAGGGGGGGTTCCGAATCGACTCCCGGCCGGGCTGGCAGAAGGGTGGCGACTCGGGTCCTGCCATCGTTGCCGGCCAACCCGATAAAAGCCGCCTGATGCGTGCGGTCGAATATGTCGACGAAGACCTGGCCATGCCGCCCGACGGCGTACTGCCAAAGGCTGAAATTGCGTTGATCCGTCAATGGATTTCTCGTGGAGCGCCCGATCCGCGATCGGCCATTGCCCCAACGGTGGCCGCTACGGGCATCGACTGGAAACGCGGTCGAGCTCACTGGGCCTTCCAGCCCCCCCGACGGCAGACACGGCCCGACGTCATCGACACACGCTGGCCGCAGAATGCGGTGGACTCCTTCGTCCTCGCCCGCCTTGAATCTCATCAACTTCGGCCTGTTGGCCGTGCCACTTCCGAGGCGTTAATCCGAAGAATCACACTGGATCTCACCGGCCTGCCGCCGGCCCCAGGTGATGTCGACACATTCCTCTCCGACCGTCGCCCCGACTCCTGGAATAGACTCGTCGACCGCTTGTTGGCCAGCCCGGCTTACGGTGAAAAATGGGGGCGGCACTGGCTGGACGTCGTCCGTTACGCCGACGACCAGTTGCGAACCGAATACTACTACCGACCGCTTCCCCATGCGTGGCGATACCGTGACTGGGTGGTCCGCGCACTCAACGACGACTTGCCCTACGACCGGTTCGTCATCCACCAGCTTGCCGGCGACCTGCTTCCATCCGAAGCGAAAGGCGGCGGTGGTATTGCTGTCGGCCTGCTGGCCCTGGGAATGATGTACCAGGACGACGGCGGCACTCCCGACGGAGTCGCGATCGCCAAAGCCGAAACTCTCGACGATCGTGTCGACACGGTCACCCGCGGCTTCCTGGCACTGACGGTTGCCTGTGCGCGTTGCCACGACCATAAGTTCGACCCCATTCCGACGGTCGACTACTACTCGCTGGCCGGAGTCTTCAACAACACGGGATATATAGACGAACTGGTCCTCGTCAAACCGGAAGCGGCCGCCGAATTCAACACCATCCAAGGCCGAATCACGTCTCTGAACAATCAACTCAAAGACGCCAAGAAGGCCGACAACAAGGACCAGATCGCCAGCATCAACCGGAGCCTCGCAAACACACACGAGGAAGCCTCGCTGAAGTTTCCGCGAGCCCATTCCGTGCGTGACACTGGGTCAGCCAACATGCGGATCGCCCTCCGTGGCAATCTCCGCAAACCGGGACCGATCGCACCCCGCAGATTCCTTCAGGCCTTGGCCGGCGATGCTCCTCCTCCTTTCACTTCCGGAAGCGGCCGCCTCGAACTGGCCCGTTCCATTGCGGATCCTCAAAACCCACTCACTGCCCGTGTCATCGTCAATCGCCTTTGGCAACACCATTTCGGACGCGGCCTGGTAGGAACCGCCAGCAACTTCGGATCTCTTGGCGACCGACCGACCCACCCCCATCTGCTCGACTGGCTTGCCATCCGGCTGATGGACTCCGGGTGGTCGCTGAAACAGGTTCACCGCGAGATACTTCAATCGGCAACCTACCGTCTCGCCTCGACCTCGACCCCCACCCACCTTGCCGCTGACCCGGACAACCTCCTGCTGTGGCGAATGTCTCGAACCCGACTCGACATCGAATCCTGGCGGGATTCGATGCTGGCGGTGTCCGGTTCGCTCGATGACACCATCGGCGGCCCCGCGGTCGACAACCTGTTCGAGGCTTCTCGTCGCACGATCTACGCCGCTGTCCACCGCGACATCCAGACCGAATCTGACAAGCTGCTACGGCTTTTCGATTTTCCGAATCCTCGGACAGGCAGTGGTGGCCGCGTCGCCACGACCATCCCTCAACAACAGCTCTTCGCGCTGAACAGCCCCTTTGTCATCGCCAGGGCCCGCGAACTGGCCGCGCGGTCAGCAGCTGGCACTTCGTCACCGGGCGATCGAATTGACCGGGTCCTACGACTGGCCGTCGGCCGTCCGCCAACCCGGCAGGAATTGGCTCTGGGCCGCGACTTCCTCGGCGACACTCCCGACCGGCGTCTCAATGGTCAGCTCTCGCCCTGGGAGCAATACTGCCAAGCCTTGCTGGGCTCCAACGAGTTCCTCTTTCGGCCCTAACCCCGTCATCCCCTCTAATGGAGACCTGTCACCGGTGCCCCCCATCATCCCGTTTTCTCGACGCCTCTTACTGTCCCGGGGCACCGCTGGTGTCGGGTTGCTGGGCTTGGCCAATGTGTTCGGACAGGAGGCCTCCTCTCCGCTGGATGCCCATTCACCACACTCGGCTCCTCGTGCGAAGCGGATCATCCACCTGCTGATGAACGGTGGCCCCTCTCACATAGACACATTCGACCCCAAACCCCTGCTGGCCAAGTACGAGGGACAACGCCCATCGACGGTTGATCTCAATACGCAGAGAAAGACAACCGGGATCCTGAAATCCCCCTACCGGTTCGCTCAGCATGGCGATAGCGGCCTCTGGGTCAGCGAGTTGTTTCCTCACGTTGCCCGTCATGCCGACAAACTCTGCCTGATCCACTCGATGCACACCGACATCCCCGAACACATCTCGGGCCTGTTGATGATGAGTGTCGGAGCCAACCAGCCCACACGCCCGAGTTTTGGGTCATGGCTCAGCTATGGGCTCGGCACCGAGAACCAGGACCTTCCATCCTTCGTGGTGATCAGCCACAACGGGCATCCCCGTCCCGGCCCAACCGGATGGAGCAGCAGCTTTCTGCCCGGTGTTCACTCGGGAGCCTTCGTTGACACGTACAAGCTGGACCCGAAACGGGTGATCGCTGACATCCGCAACCCCGGCATGCCTCGTGGCAGCCAACGGCGACAATTCGAACTCTTGCAGCGGATGAACCGCCTTGAGCTGGACCGTTCGGGAACCGATCGTGCACTGGAGGCGAGAATCGAATCGCTCGAACTGGCGTTTCGCATGCAATTTGCCGCCCCCGAAGCCTTTGACATCAGTCGCGAATCCAAGGCCACCCATGACCTCTACGGAATCGGCCCCCAGCCAACCAAGGGGGTTGCGGGAGGCCGCAAGTACGGGGGATTTGCCGAGGGAGCCCTTATCGCGCGGCGACTGTCCGAACGCGGAGTCCGCGTCGTCCAACTGGCCTTTGCGCCCGACATCCCCTGGGACGACCACACCGACATCAACGACCACCGGCCGAAGGCCTTCGAATGTGACCAGGCCATAGCCGCGCTCCTGACCGATCTGGAATCCCGCGGCCTGCTTGACGAAACGCTGGTCTTGTGGGGAGGGGAATTCGGACGAACTCCGACAACCGACGTGACTGCCAACAAACCCGGCCGAGACCACAACCACTTCGGCTTCACCGTCTGGATGGCCGGAGGCGGTGTCAAACCGGGGTTCCGCTATGGCGCCACCGATGAATTCGGCATGAGAGCTGTTGAGAACCGGACTCACGTCCGCGACCTGCACGCCACCATTCTGCACCTGATGGGGCTGGATCACCAGAGGCTGACGTTCCGCCATTCCGGACGCGATTTTCGCTTGACCGACGTCGGCGGAAGAGTGATCCAGGACGTCATCGCCTGAACCGGTCCTCGACTTACCGGATCGTCTTGTAACCGTTCAGCACCTCGACTGTTTCCAGCCATTCCTGCGAACCGGCCTGTCCATTTCCCTGTGTCACCACACGAGCGAACGCCACCATGTCACGCCTTCCCTGGATCCTCGGCCTGGTTATCGCTGTCGCCCGCCCGGCCTGTTCTGCGGAACTCCTCACGGCTCCCCTGAAGGACCTCCAGGTCGACCCCGCAGCTATCGCCGGGGCTGAGGCGCTGATTGCAGAACAGATCAGGCAACAGGAGATCGCGGGTGTGTCGGTGTGCGTTCTTCGCAAGGGGCGTATTGCGCACATGAAGGCCTACGGCTACAGGGATGCTCTCTCGAAGCTCCCCGCAAAAGTCGACGACATTGTTCGGATCTACTCGATGAGCAAACCGATCATTTCCGTCGCAGCCATGCAACTCTGGGAGCGAGGCCACTTTCGGCTCGACGACCCGATCGCCGACTACATCCCCGCATTTCGGCACATGAAAGTGCTGGAGACGGACAAGGATTCCTCGGGGCAACCGCGGCACCGGTTCGTACCGGCCCGGCGACAGATCACCGTCCGCGACGTCTTTCGACACACAACCGGAATCGCTTACGGCGGAAAGCTGATCGAACCCGTCAATCGCTTCTACGAGGCCAACCAGGTCGTCTACTGGTACGAGGGCATGTACCCGCCCAAGTGCTCCCTGTTGGACGGCATGACGCGGCTGGGCCGTGTGCCGTTGTTGCACCATCCGGGCGAGAAGTTCACCTACGGCCTCAACGTCGACATACTCGGTCGCCTTATCGAAGTCTGTTCCGGTCAAAAGCTCTCGGTCTATCTCCAGGAGCACATGTTCAAGCCGCTGGGAATGGTCGACACCGCGTTCTACGTGCCCGACACCAAGCTGTCACGCTTCGGACCGGTCCATGACAAAAACAACGGCGCCTTCTATCGCATCTCGGCTGCACACTCCAGCCCCTATCGCACACCCCCACAGTGGGAATCCGGTGGAGGTGGACTGGTCTCAACAATCATCGACTACGCGAGGTTCTGCCAGGCGGTCTTGGACGGAGGACGGTCTGGGACACAACGCATCCTCGATGCTGCCACCATTCGCCTGATGTTTGACAACCAGCTCCCCTCGAAAGTCGACAGCCGAAAGTTCGGACTCGGATTCGGCCTGGTCGATCACGACTTTGGAACCAAGCCCGACAACAGGCGACGGACAGCCTACCGCTGGGGCGGCTACGCCAGCACAAAATTCCACATCGTGCCGGACGAACAATTGGTCCTGATCACGATGAGGCAACGGATCCCCGGAAACAGTGTCTGTTGGGACAAGCTCTTCCCGATCATCCACGCCGGCCTGAAACCGCTCGCCAACTAGTCGCCAGATTTCTTCTTCGGCTTTGCGGGTTCCGCGATGCAGTAGAGTTTCCTGGTGCCCCGCAGAAACAACTCGCGGCCCACAATGGCCGCAGACGCACTGAAGCTGTCGTTGAGCACGTTACGAGCGAGGAACTTGGGAGTCGCATCGCCGCTGATCACCAGTGTCGCGCCCTGCCGGTCGGTGATGTAGATCCGATTGGACGCTGCGACCGGTGACGCATAAATGTCGGTCACGCCACCGAGGCGAAACGGGCCGGTCACTTCGTTACCGGTGCGAGATTCGAGACGGGTGAGAATGCCCTGGTAGTGCCTCAGGAAGTACAAACCGCCCTTGTAGAGCAAAGGGGAAGGCACATACGGGGTTCTCTGACGGGTCTTCCAGGCAACATGCTCGCTTCCGGTCAGATCCCCACTGGCCCCGTCCAGCTTGACTCCCATCATGATTCGCGTGTCGTAACTGCTTCCGGCAAAAACCATCCCGGCCTCGTAAACCGGGGTGGCGACGATGTTGTTGGACAGTCCCGCGCACTGCCAGAGAACCTTGCCGGTCTCCAGGTCATACCCTCGCAGGAACTTCGTACCCGAAATCACGGCGATCGCGCGTTTCTGGTGTTCGATCACAATCGGTGACGACCACGAGGTGACCTCGTCGCGATTCGACGACCACTTTGGTTTTCCAGTGTGCGTGTCAAAAGCCACGACCTTTGACTGGCCCTGGTGATCCCAGTTGACGACCAGCGTTTTGTCGTGCAGAGCCGGCGAGGCCCCTTCGCCATGGTTGTGCTTCGTGCTCATCTTGCCCATTCGCACTTTCCACAGCAGCTTCCCGTCAAACCCCAGGCAGTAAAGACCCCGGGAGCCGAAGAAAGCAAAAAGTCTCTTCCCGTCCGTGACGGGCGAGTGGGACGCCAGGCTTCCGGTGTGATGGCCTCCCTCGTGCGGAAGCCCCTCCGCAAGCGTCTTCTGCCACAGCAGATCCCCGGTGCGACGATCGAAGGCCAGCCCCAGGTAACGATGTGGCTGCGTAACGGGCAGATTGTCGTGTGCCCCGGGATCGGCATCCGGCTTCGCTGTAACCTTCTCGCCGTAAGGAACTGCGGCCGTCACGAAGACCAGTTGCCCCCAGACGACCGGCGAGGAGTGTCCAGTCCCCGGCAGCCGGCTTGCCCAACGCACGTTCTTGTCCTCGCTCCACTCGATCGGCGGATCACCGTAGGGCGCAACGCCCGTTGACAGCGGGCCGCGCCACTGGCTCCATTGACGAGCCGGGTCAAGATCGGCAGCCGACAACGACACCCCGCCGCACAATCCAACGACCACACACGCAGAACACATCAGCCGCCACAATGTCCGGGACATAGTTTCTCCGAGTTCACGTTGCCCGCGATCGCTGCGACCGGGGGGAGAATTTTCGATTCGGTTGTCTTTTGGGCGTGATAACACCCGTCCGGCCACGCCATGTACAGCAACACCGCCCCAATGCATTTACGGGAGTTTTGTCATGGCCACCGACAATCCGTCACACAGCCCACCCCGCAGACCAGGTCGACCCACCACGTCGGCATTCGTTCCGATCGTGCTGGTGCTCGTCGGGGTCATAACGCTCTTGGGCCAGTACGGCATCATGCCCAGCATCAACCAGATCTGGACCATCGGGCTTGCCGCGGCCGGGGTGCTCACCTTCCTGCTCAACGGTTACAACAAGTCGAGTTTTGTGTTCGGCACATTCCTGATCCTGTCTTCGGGAATGTCGATCCTCCGGACCCAGGAACTGACGGACATCGCCAAGGAGATTCCGATCCTTTTCATCGCACTGGGCACACTGATGCTGATCTCCCGTTCAAACGCGATCCCGCCCCCCCCTCCTTCTGACGGTTGAAACGGCAACACTTCCGCTACGCGTCGGCACACCACCCCTTCTGTGGTGTCTTGAAGATTTTCGGCTCCCGGCCCGCCTGCAATTTCATGACCGCCACCTCGGCGGCCTTCACGCCAGCCGCATCACGGTGCCACTCGACGCCCAGGCCAAGTGTTTCCCGACCGCCGCCGGCCAGTTTCAACACCCGACCCTGTCCACCTTCGTAGGTTCGTGGATTCGGGAAATTCGTTCCCGGCTCGATCCCGGTCACGAAACCGTCAACCACAGCCGTGGTGTTCTTCCACTGGCTGAAGCACGGAAGTTTCCGGGCGTCGTACAGCAAGCTGACCCCGGTGGTCGCATGCCCGTTCTTCAGCAGCACTCGAGTTTTGCCGTCACCGGCGGCGTGCATGTGGTGAAAATACACCTGTTCCTCGTACCCGGCCTCCTCCGCCTGATAGTTGGTGTACCCGCCGATTCCGTCAGCGGCATGTGCGTTGCGTGGAACCACGGAGGAAGACGGTGCCACCAGTTGCGACCCCGCGTCCAACAATGGCACGCCGACGTTGAAGTGATACAGCATCTGGACCTCGGCCGGCGACGCCGACAGGTTCTCGATTTCGTCGTGAATTCGGAAACCCGATTCTCCAAACCGGGTCACCAACGTGGCATGCAGACGGACCTTCAGAAAGTGAAAACGCACCTCGTCGACGATTCCGCTGACACGAATCTCGCCTCGATCCGAATCGACCGTCACCGTCACCTCGTCGGACGGCTGATTAGCGATCTTGCCGTGCAGCGGATAGACCACCCGGCCGTCCGGGTCGAATTCCGGCGCTCCGTTGCTCTCCAGGCCACATCGCACCAGCAGTTCGTCAAACCCGTCAAGCCAACCCAGCCCGCTGGGTTCACCCATATTCACCTCTCGCGGGTGAATCGGACCGCGGATTGGAGCCCGCCATCCCAGGCGATCATCCCCGGAGACGACCTGCCAAATGCCCATCCCCCGTGATGGCACCACGGTAATCTCGACGGCCCCGTTGTTGATTTCGATCACATCGACACCCTCGCGCCTGCCCCCCCGCAACGTCCTCTTGCAGACCGACCATCCCCTGGGTGTCCCCTTCACGTCGTCGTCATCGATGTCGAACCGGTCCACGTGAAGGTCCCGGTCGATACTGGAAAGAATCCAACTGGTTTCAGCCATTGTCACCACTCCTGGTCGTTTGTCTTACAGGGAGTCATCATGACCGTCACGCACCTCTGCCAGCAACGCCACGACACGGTCGACATCGGAACTATTGCGCAACAACACAGACTGCCCGGCGGTATGAATACGGATCGATCGCGTCCGAGCCATCCGATCCACCAATCCGGTCTCGACACTCAGAAAAACAACAGCGCGGTGGGGAATCAGCTGTACCCGTGTGACCAGCGCACCCGAGCGAACCAGTGTCCGACGATCTGTGATCACAACACTCCGGGCCCTCCAACCCTTCGTGTTCACCAGGAGCACAACACCCAGCACCCCCAGCCCGGTTATCCCGGCGCATACCCCTCCCGGCGAATTTCCGCTCAAAGCTCCCAGCGTAACCAGCATCAGCGGCAGTCCCACAAGAAGCATCAACGACGCCACCCTCAAGAATACGGTGGCGGCCGATGTCGTTTCCGCATGACGTACGATTTCATCAGGTCGCAGCAGGTCCCCGAGATCACCAGGAATCTCTGACTGACGTTGCGCCGCAGAAGCCGGCCGAAAGGTCGATGACGACACCGCCCCAGTGGCAGAGGCACTGCGTGCCGCCGGATTGCCCTCCACAACATCCCCGATCACGCGACCGGCGACATTCTGACCAAGCGGGTCAAACGGATCAGCAAGCACTCGCGTGGGCACTGCTGCGGAAACGACAAACGTGAACCCGCATTGGCAACGAGCCTGTCGCCCAACCCATTCGGGCGCCACCTCCGTCAAATGCCCGCAGGCCGGACATTCCACGTCGATCGAATCTGGCATTTCTGTCATGCCCAGCCTCTAACGCCGATTTTGCCGACGGCCCGTACACGGGGATGATCTCGCCACGTCGCTGGGATTGCAACCAACGGCTCGTCACGACTGACGGCTCCTGAAAAACACGATAACATCAGGTTCCCGCTCATCGTCCTGGAGTCACACGTGCGCCGACCTGCTGTTGCCATCCTGGCCCTGTCTCTTTGCTCAACGGCATTTGCGGCCAACCGCTTTCCGTTGGTGGTCACCGAACCGGCGGGGATCGCCCGCCATCAGTCCCCGGTCACCTCGGGGATCCCTTTCGCCCGCGGCGAACTCCGCTCGGCCGACTCCGTCGCGCTGGTTGCTTCCGAGTCTCCCGGCATGCAGATCCCACTTCAGACCGAGATCCTCTCGCGTTGGCCAGACGGTTCAGTCAAGTGGCTGCTGCTCGACTTCCAGATCAACCTCAAACCCAACCAGACCTCACGGTTCTTCCTGAATTACGGTGCCGACGTCACCCGCCAGCCGGTTTCGAACCCCATCGTGATCACCGACGGTTACGAAGGCATGACAGTCGACTCGCGTCGCCTTCGCCTGCACCTGGACCGAAAGAACTTTCGCCCATTGAACGCCGTGTGGCTCGATCGCAATTCGGACGGCCGCTACGACAAGAACGAGAGAATCACGGACGCGGATTCCCCCGGGCTGGTACTCACCACCCCCTCCGGTCGCAGTTTCTCCGCCCACACCTCGGCCATGCACATCACCCGAGAACAACAGGGGCCGCTGCGAGCTTGCCTGCGGCTGCATGGATCACACCGCGACACTGACGGCAGCTTTTTCCGCTATGTCGTCCGCCTCCACATTTTCCGCGGGCTTCCTGACATTCGATTCGACTACACATTCGTCAACGATCACACTCCGAAAACAATGAGCTCGGTCGACAGACTGACTTGCCGTTGGAAACTGGCCGGCAACGGTCCATTCAGCCACCATCTCGAGGGACCTCGCAAGAAGTCGACGCGGCTGTTCCAGGTCGACGACCGTCAGTATCACATCGACGGAGAACCCGAAGGGCGGCACGCCGCCGGCTGGGCGGCTGCCTGGGGAGCCAACGGAGGTCTGGCCGTCGGAGTTCGTCATTTCTGGCAGAACTGGCCAAAAAGTCTGTCTGTGGATGATGGACAGCTCGGCATCGGTATTCTCCCGCAGTTTGCCAAGGGAACGTATGACGGTCGTCCGATACGTGAAGAGGCCAAGCTCTATTACTATCTCCGGGACGGGGCCTATTCGTTCAAACTTGGCGTCGCCAAGACACACGAGGTCTGGGCAAGATTCCTCGGCCAGCCGCCAAAGCCCGAGCAACTCGATGCCCATTTTCGAGGCCTCGGCCAACGGCTCCTCGCCGAACCAACACCCCAGCGGATCGCCGACACCCGGGTGATGGGTGACATGCCGCCCACTCGCCCCGGCCCAACCGCTGACTACGACAGGTGGTTCTCCGGGTTTCTCGACAAGCACCTCCGTGGCCAGGACGAGGTCCGAGAGTACGGCCTGCTCAACTACGGCGACTGGTACGCAATCCAGTGGGATTCCTGGGGCAATCTCGAGTACGACACCGCGAGGTGTTTCTTCCAGCAATATCTGCGCACCGGTGACCGGCGTTTTTTCGACCGCGCCGAAATTGCCGCAAAGCATCTTGTCGACGTTGACGTGGTGCACGAAGTGAACCAGCCGATCCGGGACTACGGTGGAAGCTGGCAAATTGAACCCGGTGCCATCTGGGCTCACTCGGTCGGACACACCGGTGGCTACTACGGCCGTTACGACGGCGAAAAATATCATGACATCGCGCCCCTGAAGATGACCGGGGCGTACCAGCTGGGGCTGGTCGACCTCGGCCACCACTGGATAGGCGGCGCGTTCGACCACTTCCTGTTGACCGGTGAACGTCGGACCCATGAGGTGGCCGTGATGGCCTGCGACGCCATGGCTCGTCGCACCCCCACACGGTACACCGACCATCTTCGCGGAATCGGTTGGCCGTTGCAGATGATGATGGCCGCGTGGGACGCCACCGGAGACCAGGCCTACCTTTCCGCCGCCAATCGGCAGTGGAGGAGACTCCGTCAGCACCTCGACCCCAAAAAGGGCTGGGTCATCAAACTGGCTTATGGTCACTGCAGCGAACCCAGCGACGCCGGCCGCTGCCGGGGCCAGAACGCCTACATGCTGGCACTGACACTCAGTGGACTGGCCCGTTATCACAAGGCCACAGGAGACCCCGAGGCGTTGCAGGGACTCACCGCCGGCATCGATCAACTGATCCGCGATTGCTGGAACCAGAAGCACCGGGCGTACCGCACCACATCGTGCAAACACTATCGGCACATACCCCCCTCGGGGCAAAACTCACCTGCCGCGCTGATCTGCCAGGCCATCGCTTACGAGTCGTCCCTGACCGGAAACGTCGAGCATCGACGGATCGGACGAGAGGCGCTGACCACCCTGATCGCCGCTGGAATCAAGAACCTTCCCACTGACAACTTGAAGGGACAGACAGGATACGGCAGCATGATGTTCCTGTTCACACCCTACGGGCTTCCGCTGCTGGAGAACCAATCACCACGAGCCACGCCACCGCGTGGACGTTGACAAGGAGATGGACATGACCGACTCGACCGACCGACGCCAGTTCCTGAAGACCACCGCTTCGACCACGGCCGTTGCCGCCGCCGGAATCGCTGGTGCCCACGCCGCCGGCAAACCCCAGTCCCAGACGGTTCGCCTGGGGATCATCGGCTGTGGAGGAATCATGGGCCACCACGTTCGTGGACTCGTCCAACGACGTGAAGACGTACATTTCTCTTGGCTTTGCGACGTGGACCCGGCACAGATGAACGCCAAGCAGGCGATCATCGGTAAGTTTCAGGACAAACCGCCGCGTCGGACGAAGAAGTTTGAAGACGTCCTCGACGACGCCAACGTTGATGCGGTGATCATCGCCACCCCCCATCACTGGCACGCCCCGATTGCCCTTCCAGCGCTCGCCCAGGGCAAGGACGTCTACGTCGAAAAACCGCTCTCGCACGTCTTCAACGAAGGCCCGATGATGATCCAGGCGGCCAAGCAACATGGACGCATCGTCCAGCAGGGCAGCCAGATGCGCAGCAGCGCCGTCACGGCCAAAGCCGAACGTTTGCTCAAGGACGGCCTGATTGGCGAAGTGATGGTGGCTCGCGCGTGGACCGCCGAGACCCGCAGCGTCACCAAGCCGGTCGCCGACAGCAAGCCGCCGGCCGGGGTCGACTACGAAAGGTGGCTGGGGCCTGCACCCACGCGGCCCTTCAACCGTCATCGCTTCCATGTCTCGTGGCGACGGTTCAAGGACTACGCGAACGGCGAGATCGGTGATGACGGGATCCACGACATCGACATGGCCCGGTGGGGACTCGGCAACAGCCTGCTGCCCAACAAGGTCTCGGCTGGTGGCGGCACCATGATCCTTCACGGTCACAGCACCGAATATCCGGACAACATGGTCGTCCGGTACGAGTTTCCCGACGGCAAGGTCATGGTTTACGAAAACTACCCGTTCACCGCATACGGCATGCACGGATTCGACAATGGCAACGTGTTCTACGGCACCAAGGGCTATATGGTCTTTTCACGCCGTGGTGCCTTCAGCACGTTTTTGGGTCCCAAGAGCCAACGTGGCCCCACCGAGGGAAAGGAATTGCGGGGGCAAAGAGGCTACGCCGAGCACATGGACAACTTCCTGACAGCCGTTCGGACACGCCGCCCGATTACCCGGGCCAACGCCGAGGCTGCTCATCTCTCCTGTGCGCTGGTCCACTTCGGAAACATCGCCTACGACACCAACAGCACGCTGGACTTCAATGCGAAGACCGGTCGGTTTGTCGACAACCCGGGGGCAGACAAGTTGCTGGGCAAATCGTATCGCGAACCGTACGGACTTCCGGCACTGGCCAAGTCCAGTTGAATTCCGGTCGATTGGCCAGGCGGACCCCGCCACGTTGCGGGTCACGCCTCGGCCATCGTCCCGTCGATGACCATCTGCTGAAACCGTGTCACCGAGATTCGCAACCCATCCTCCAGCGAGGTGAGCGGCATCCGGGGAAAGGCGGCCAAGGTGGCTTCGTCGTCGAGATCGCAGACAAACGGCATCGTCGTCGCATCCTCGGCCACGCCGACGTCCACACCATCGACACCCGAAGCGACACACGCTTCTCGCAGTGCTGCGAGGTATTCGTCTGTGGGCACCGTCCGCCCCCTCAAGTTGAACGCACCGTATCCCTCAAACGAATCGGTTGCAGCCAGCGAGAACCCTGCCCCCACATCCTCGACGAAGTGGAAATGCTCGCGGCCGTGGTACGGCAGGCGATAAGCGGTGCCCAGCACCGCGGACTTGATCGCCGTAGTGGGAGCCGATGTCAGCCCCAGGTCGCGGCCCGGACCATAGGTCGTTGCCAGTCTCAGGCTGACAGTCGATATTCCCGTTTCCGCAAAAAATGCCTGGGCCACCCCCTCGCCGGCTACCTTCCAGTATCCGTAGAGGTTGGGAGGCAGATACGGCACATCGGTAGTGACCGAGTCGGATGTGTAGAGTGAACGTGGTCCGTAGACGGCTGCGGAACTGGCAAACACGAACCGGTGCAGCGAATCTCCCAGGGAGACCGCCGCGCTGAAGATGTTGGCCGTTCCCAGGACGTTAACCGCCAGCCCCTCCATCGGTCGTGCCTGGCAGTCAGGTGTCTGATAAGCGGCCAGGTGAATGATCGCCGAGGGCTCCGCCTCGCTGACCGCCTGCTGCACACTCTCCGCATCGGTGATGTCACCGGCGATGAAGCGAATCCGGTCGTGGTACTGCTTCGAAATTCGGCTAAAATCTTCCCTGCGACTAAACCCGACAATCTCGTCGACACCGTTCTCGAGCAAGTGGCTCACTGTCGCGGCGCCAATACAACCGGTGGGGCCGCTGACGAACACCGTACGCATGGCTCGTATTTCCTGTCATCGGTAGTTCTACGGACCGGCCTGGCTTTATTGGCCTGGCCGAAGTGCAGAACATCGACACTGGTGAAAACCGCACGGGATTTCAACGCTGGTTCTTTGGCCGCTGGCCATCCAGGTTTCACTAAGCCCACCAGTGCCCTTTGAATCCAGCCCCTCGCACTCAGCCCCAGAATCGTCCAGAATGTCGGTTTGTCGACCATCCCACTTCCGGACACATACGTATCACCGATGCGACAAAGATCACTCACCTTCGCGATCACAGTCCTCGTCCTGCTGCCGGCGGCCCCCGTTGGCCTCGCTGCAGATACCCCGGTCAATTTTGACCGCCAGATCGCGCCGCTGCTCGCCACAAAATGCCTCGAGTGCCACAGCGGCGGAAAGCCCAAGGGGTCCCTGGACCTCTCGGTTCGCCAGCGTGCTCAACGTGGAGGAGAATCCGGCCCCGCGATTGTTGGCGGACAACTTGGCAACAGCCTCGCCTGGAAGCGGGTTGCCGATGGTGAGATGCCACCCAAGCACCCGCTAACACCATCGGAGCGTTCGCTGCTGAAACGTTGGATTCTCGCTGGTGCGGCCTGGGGCACCGACCCCATTGACCGATTCGCCTACACCACATCAGCACGCGCCGGAACCGACTGGTGGTCTCTGCAACCGCTTGAAGACCCACGACCACCGGCCGACAACCAGGACGAGTGGTCTCAAACCGACCTCGACCGCTTCGTCCGTGCACGTCTGAAGTCCAACGGCCTCTTGCCCACTCCCGACGCCACCCCTCGCCAATTGATCCGGCGGCTGCACATCGACCTGCTGGGCCTTCCCCCCTCCCCGGAAACCGTTGCCGCCTTCGTTGCCGACCCCAGCGAACGTGCCTACGCGCAGTTGGCCGACCGGTTGCTCGCATCCCCTGGCTACGGCGAACGCTGGGGACGCCACTG
>DLVV01000016.1:21049-22605 GCA_003445035.1 Planctomycetaceae bacterium
CGCTGGGGACGCCACTGGCTCGACGTTGTCCGTTTCGGCGAAAGCGATGGTTTCGAACGCAACAATCCCCGCAGAACGTTCTGGCCGTACCGCGACTGGGTCATCGAGGCGCTGAACCGCGACATGCCCTACAACCGCTTTGCGCGGCTGCAATTGACCGGCGACCTGCTGGTTCCCGGCCGCGAAGGAGCCGCTTCGGCCGGATTCCTTGTCGCCGGTGTGCACAACACCGTGGTCGGCGGAAGCAAGCGAATGAAACTCCTGGCGAGACAGGACGAACTCGAAGAACTCGCCGCCAGTGTCGGGCAGACGTTCCTGGGCCTCACCGTCAACTGTGCGAGATGTCACGACCACAAATTCGACCCCATCCCGACCACCGAATATTACCGGTTCATATCGGCTCTCGATGGAGTAGCGCACGGCGAACGCCAGGTGGCCGAATCGGCTGTCGAAGGACAACTGACGAAGGTCAACTCCAGAATCAGTGACCTGTCAGCCAAGCTTGGTGTCATCGAAAAACGGGCTCGCCAACACGTCCTGAAAAAGCGGAAGGACACACCCGCAAAAAAAGCCCCGGCCAACCGTCCGACGCCCTTCGCTGAGTGGCTGTTCGACGGCGACTTCCGTGACAGCGTCGGCTCGCTTCACGGCCGACCGGTCGGTGGAGCGAAACTCGACAACGGAGCCCTGGTACTCAACGGCAAATCCGCGTTCGTCCAAACCGCAAAGCTCAGGACACCACTGGCCGAAAAGACCCTCGAAGCCTGGGTCCAGCTTGACAACCTCACCCAAAGAGGAGGAGGTGCCATCAGCGTTCAGACGCCTGGCGGCCAGCTCTTTGACTCCATCGTCTTTGGCGAACGTGAGCCGGGACAATGGATGGCAGGCAGCAACGGTTTCGTTCGCACCAAGTCGTTTTCGGGGACCACCGAAACAGAGGCCAACCGTCGCCCTGTTCACGTTGCCATCACTTACCGCGCCGACGGAACCATCACCGGGTATCGCAATGGCCGGCCATACGGAAAGCCCTACAAGACGGGTTTCGCGAGGTTCTCTGCAGGGAATGCCGAGATTGTCTTCGGTTTGCGACACGCCCCTGCCGGGGGCAACAAGATGCTGGGCGGCCGCATTTTCGAAGCTCGCCTCTACGACAGGCTGCTTTCGCCGGAAGCCGTCGCTGCATCGGCCGGCCAACCAAGTTCCTTTGTGCCTCTCAAGCAGTTGCTGGCCGCCATGAGCCCTGATGAACGAAAGAGACACACTGGACTGAAAAAGCAACTCGACGCACTCTTCGTCCGCCAGAAGACCCTGGACCAGAAAACACGCAGCAAGGTTTACACCGTCACTCCACGACAGCCGCAGCAGATGAAGGTCCACATTCGCGGCAGCGTCACCAACTACGGCCCGGTCGTCACTCCGGGAGGTATCGGGGCTGTCCCCGGAATACCGGCCGACTTTCAACTCGCCGCCAACGCCCCGGACGCCAGTCGCAGGCAGAAGCTCGCCGACTGGATCACTTCAGCCAGCAACGCCCTGTTCGTCCGGGTGATCGTCAA
>DLVV01000016.1:22928-43908 GCA_003445035.1 Planctomycetaceae bacterium
CGGGTCTGGCACTACCACTTCGGACAGGGGTTCGTGTCCACCCCGAGCGATTTCGGGTTCAACGGTGGCCTCCCCAGTCACCCGCAACTTCTCGACTGGCTCGCGTCCCGGTTGGTCCAGGACGGCTATCGCCTCAAGGCACTTCACCGCCGAATCGTCCTGTCCTCCACCTACCGTCAGGGGTCCCGGCCCAACCGCAACGGATTGGCCAAGGACGCCGGCAACCGCCTGCTTTGGCGGATGTCCCCACGGCGAGTTGAGGCCGAAGTCGTTCGAGACGCCATCCTGTCCGTCTCCGGCCAACTCAACCCCGAGCGAGGGGGACCCGGTTTCGAGGACGTATCGATCACACCCAACAACGGGACAGTTTATTACGAAGCACGCGATCGTGACGACCCGGCCGTGCACCGCCGAACCGTCTACCGTTTCACCCCCCGGGGAGGCCGCACGGCAATCCTCGACACTTTCGATTGCCCTGACCCTTCGACCGCAGCCCCCACCCGCAACGTCACCACGACCCCGCTGCAAGCGCTCAGCCTTTTGAACAACCCATTCGTCCTGAGAATGGCGACGAGGATGGCCGAACGCATCGCCGGACGGGTCGGCGAGGACGTCAACAGCCAGGTCATTCGCGCATGGCAACTGGCGATCCAACGCGACCCCGATCCTCGTGAACAACGGCTGTCGATCGAACTGGTCCGGCAACACGGCCTGGCCACGCTTTGCCGCGGCCTCTTCAACATCAATGACTTCGTGATCATCGAGTGACGACGTGACAACAGTTACAGACACCTTCGACCGACGACGCCTGTTGAACTGGGGCAGCCAGGGCCTGGTCGCCACCGCGCTAACCCACCTTCTGCAATCAGAGTCTCGTGCCGATTCGCCGAACCCGGGGTTCGCCCCTCGAGCTCGACGGGCCATACAGATTTCCCTTATCGGTGGCATGAGTCACGTCGATTCGTTCGACCACAAACCCGAACTCGATCGCCATCACGGCCAATCCCTGAAGACCGACGAAACACCTGACATCTTCTTCGGCCGTGTGGGCCTGTTGCGTCGAAGCGACTGGGCATTCAAGCAGCGTGGTGAAAGCGGACTGTGGATTTCGGACATGTTCCCACACATTGCCGAGATGGCGGACGAAATGACGCTTTTGCGATCGCTCGTCTCCGATTCCGCGAATCACACTCCAGCCCTCTTCCTGCTCAACAGCGGGTTCGGTGCCAACGGTTTCCCTTCAACCGGAAGCTGGATTTCCTACGGCCTGGGAAACGAATCGCAATCCCTGCCAACCTTCGTCGTGTTACCGGACGGCCGTGGCGGACCCAACGGCGGTGCCAGCAACTGGAGCAACGGATTTCTGCCTGCCCAACACCAGGGAATTGTCTTTCGAGGCGGAACCCAGCCGGTTCGTGACCTGTTCCCACCAACCAAGCAGCCCCGAGGGGCCGACGCCGCGGTCCAACGATTTCTCTCCACGCTCAACCGCCAACGCACAGCGTCCTCAGCCGACGGCCTGGTCGACGCCCGCATACGCAGCTACGAACTGGCGGCTCGCATGCAGGCCTCGGTTCCAGAAGTCAGCGACCTCACCGGCGAACCTCGCCACATCCAGGACATGTACGGCCTGAATGACAAGCTGACCGCCGACTGCGGCCGTCGATGCCTGCTGGGCAGACGGCTGCTGGAGAAGGGCGTACGTTTCGTCCAGATCTACTCCGGGGGGCCAATCGCCGGAAGCCCAAGGGCCAGTTGGGACGCTCACGAGAGCGTACGGCAGAACCACGGCTTTGAAGCATCGAGAATCGACCGGCCGGTCGCTGCCCTGCTCAGGGATCTCCGCCAGCGAGGAATGCTCGACGACACGCTGGTCCTGTTCACCACGGAATTCGGACGAACGCCGTTTGCCCAATCCGCCGCCAACGCAGTCGGCCCCGGCCGCGACCACAATCGTTACGGATTTTCCGGCTGGCTGGCCGGTGGTGGTGTGCGCCGGGGTGCCTCCTATGGCAGCACCGACGATGTCGGCTGGAAGGCGGCCGAGCATCCGATGCCCTGGCACGACTTTCACGCGACGCTGCTGCACCTCCTGGGAGTCGATCACACCGAATTGACTTACTATCACAACGGCATTCAACGCCGCCTGACTAACGTCCACGGCGAGGTGCACACCGGCGTTTTCGCGTGAACAACAAGACCACGGTTAATACGTCAGAGACACAGCATGGCACTTTCACACCTCCCGTCACGACTTTTGTCGGCACTTCTTGTCAGCTGCCTCACCACCTGCCCTTTCACGGCCCCGGTTGCCGCTGCTGCCCCCGATGATGCCGCGCGGCTGATCGAACAATCCCAGGTTCGAGGCGGACTGGTCGTCCACCTGGGCTGTGGAAAAGGGGATCTGACCCGAGCCCTGCGAATCAACACCCGGTACCAGGTCCACGGTCTCGACCGCGACGCCACCCACATTGACACGGCCCGCGGCCTGATGCTCGCCGAAGGGGTCTACGGCCAGGTCACCGCCAGCCGACTCGCCGGCACCGAACTCCCCCTGATCGATGGACTGGTCAATCTGCTGGTCGTTGATGCGGCCCAGGGAATCACTCGAGACGAGATGCTCCGGGTGCTGGCTCCGCACGGGGTACTGATGACCCGCAGTGCAAACAGTTGGACACGACATCAGAAGCCACGTCCGAAAGACATCGACGACTGGACGCATTACCTCCACGATTCCAGTGGCAACGCTGTGGCGCACGACAGGCAAGTCGGACCACCCCGGCACATGCAGTGGGTTGGCAGTCCTCGCTGGTCACGACACCACGACCGGATGGCCAGCCTCAGTGCCATGGTCTCGGGGGGAGGTCGCCTGTTCTACATCATGGACGAAGGTTCGCGTGTCTCGATCCAGCTCCCCCCGGACTGGAAACTGGTAGCCCGCGACGCTTTCAACGGCACGATTCTCTGGAAACAGCCCCTGTCCAACTGGCACAGCCACCTCTGGCCACTCAAAAGCGGCCCGACCCAACTGGCTCGGCGACTGGTCACAGACGGCCAACGCATCTATGTCACACTCGGCCTCAAAGCCCCCTTGTCCGTCCTGGATGCCGCCACGGGAGAACATCATCTCGACCTCGCGGGAAGTGTCGGAACCGAGGAAATCGTCGTCAACTCCGGAACCGTCTTCGGCATGGTCAACGACGGCGACTCGGCGCTGGTCAAGTACAACGTCGAATTGAACCTCGGCGACCAAAGGCGCGTCGCCAAGGATTTCCAGTGGAATCGACAGCCCCGACGAGTTGTGGCGTGGGATTCGACCACTGGCAAGCGGCTGTGGCAGATCACCACCCGGATCGCTCCGCTGACGCTGGTGGTCGGCCCAAAACGCGTCTATTTCCACGACGGCGAAAACATCGTCGCCAGGGATCGCAACACGGGGGCGTCGGCCTGGTCTTCCCCAGGTCCGGTCAAGGTCAAAATCAATTTCAACTTCGGCCCGAAGCTTGTCCTTTACGAGGACGTGCTGCTCTTTGCCGGCGGCGATCGCACCATGCGTTCGCTGGATGCCGCCACAGGCAAAGTGCTCTGGACCGCCCCGCATGATCAGTCCGGGTACCAGTCTCCCGAGGACCTCCTGGTGATGCAGGACCTGGTCTGGTCAGCACCCACCACCCGCACCAAGGACACCGGCATCTTCACAGGCCGGAATCCTCGCACTGGAAAGATCATCAAGGCCTTCTCCCCCAACGTCCAGACCTACTGGTTTCATCACCGATGCTATATCGCCAAGGCGACCGATCGCTTCCTGTTGCCGTCGCGGACGGGAATCGAGTTCGTCGACCCCCAGAAGGAAGCCTGGGACATTCACCACTGGGTCAGGGGAGGGTGCCTTTACGGCATTATGCCTTGTAACGGCCTCCTCTACGCACCGCCCCACAACTGCGCCTGCTACCCGGAAGCAAAGCTCTACGGCCTGAACGTGCTGGCCCCGGCTTCAGCCACGCGCCGTGTACCCAAACCACTTTCCGATGAACAACGTCTGCGGCGCGGCCCCGCTTTTGACGAATTGCAAAAAGTGAAGTCGCTCCCCGCACACGCGGCTGATTGGCCCACCTATCGCCACGATCGGGGCCGCAGCGGCACTTCACCCGCCCCCGTATCCGCTCAACTCACCACCACCTGGCAGGCCAAGCTCACCGGCCGCCTGACCAGTGTCGTGGTCGCCGACGGTCGATTGTTCGTGGCCGAAACCGACCGGCACACGTTGCACGCCCTGGACGCCAACACCGGCAAACGACTCTGGTCCCGCACCGTTGGCGGCCGAATCGACTCCCCACCGACCATCTCCGGGCACCGTGTCCTCTTTGGCTCCGCTGACGGCCAGATACACTGCCTGCGAGCCAAAGACGGCGCATTGGGCTGGAGTTTCCAGGCCGCACCCGCCGATCGCCGCATGATGGCATTCGAACAACTCGAATCAGCCTGGCCGGTACACGGCAGTGTTCTGCTTCGAGATGGGGTCGTCTACGCCGTTTCGGGACGGTCGACCTTCGTCGACGGCGGCCTGAGGATGCTGCGGCTTGATGCCCGCACCGGGTACAAGTTGTCCGAGACACTGATGGACGACCGAGACCCTCGCACAGGCAAGAATCTGCAGACAACGCTTCAGACTCTCCAGATGCCCGTCGGACTGCCTGACATCCTTTCGTGTTCCGACAACGCGGTCTTCATGCGAAGCCAGGAGTTCTCCTTTGACGGCGAACGATTGGCCATGGGCCCCCATTCGGGAAACCCCTCTGTCCAGGGCTCTGTCCAGAAAGGGAAGTCCGCACACCTGTTTGCACCGATGGGTTTCCTCGATGGCACATATTTTCACCGCGCGTACTGGGTTTTCGGTCGAAGTTTTGCCGGAGGACACGCCGGCTACGCCCAGGCCGGCAAGTTCACCCCGTCGGGCCGCCTGCTGGTCACAGACGGCGAGACGATTTACGGCTTCGGTCGTAAACCGCAGTACTACCGCTGGACGACAACGATCGAGCACCAGTTGTTCGCTGCCCCATCGCAACCGCCCGAACAGGCCCGATCGGCCGTGGATGAAAAGACGGCCCGAAAGAACGCCCGCCGTGGCAAAACATCCATGGTCTATGTCCCGAAAACTCCAGCACTCAACCCCAAGGGCAAGGAGTTGACGATCGAGGCGTGGGTGCGTTCGAACCGCAAGTCCGGAGTCGTGGTCGCTCGAGGAGGCCCCGCCGCCGGCTTCGCACTGATTGTGGTGTCCGGAAAACCCCGCTTTCTGGTTCGAAACGGAGGAACATTGAGCCTGGCCATCGGCAAGACTGACATCACACGTCGTTGGGTCCACCTGGCCGGACGACTTGCTGCTGATGGAACCATGAGTCTTTTCCTGGACGGCAAGCCGGAAGCCACTGCCCAGACCGCCGGGCTACTGACAGCCGACCCGGTACAGTCAATGGAAATCGGCGGAGATGACCAGGGCGCGGTTGGCGCCTACCAGTCCCCTTACTCGTTGACCGGGCAGGTCGACGATGTCCGGCTCTATTTCGGGACTGTCAGCTCCAAGGAAATCGCCGCCCACCATGCGGACCCGGCGAACACCGAGGCCGCCGGCGCAAACCTTGTCCTCGACTACGACTTCAATGACGGGAAAGCCCGCGACAAAACCCGGGGTGGACACGACGGCCGTCTCTCGGGAGTCACGACCGTCAAGGCTCGTCGCGGCTTGGCCCTTCGGTTCGCCGGCCGCCCGGGGCAGCCGCGGGCCAATTCCTTCGTCAAACCTCGCTGGACATCCGACATCCCATTGATCGCCAGGGCAATGACCAAGGCCGGCACCACGCTGTTTGTTGCCGGTCCTCCTGACCTGGTGGACGAAGAGCAATCGTTCCGGCTTTTGGTCGGAGGTGCCAAAAAGGTCCAGAAGACACTGGCCCGCCAGGACGCCGCCCTGAAGGGCGCCGAGGGAGGGATCCTGCTGGCCGTGTCGACAACCGACGGCAAGACCATCGGACGGATCCACCTGGACGCCCTGCCGACCTGGGACGGCATGGCCGCGGCTCGCGGACGACTCTATCTCTCAACGACCGACGGCCGGGTACTCTGCCTGGGCCCAGCTTCCAAAAACACACCCTAGGCACCCGGTTTCGAGCGGCTCACTTGGACTTGCCACCTTTGACGGGAGGCAGGCTCTTGATCCACTCGCGGAACAATGCGACGGCCCGGGTGTCGGGAAACGAGGTCGCCAACTGGGGCATCTGCCCCCGCCCTCGCATCGCCAGGCGTTTGAGCAACACCGATCGTTCCGGATGCCCCGGAACGACCAGCCTCGCATCAGAGAGCTTGAACGTGTCGTGCACCGGCACCGCACCAACCAGTTTTGCCTTGGCGATGGGCGTCGAGAAATTCAGTTCCATCTGTGCGTTTCCCCCGCCAGCGGCAACGTGACACTGCGCGCAATTGGCGTGCAGATAGGACCGCACCCGCATCTCCAACCCTCCCTTTCCATAAGGATCGATCAGGGCAGGCTTGGAGACAACTTTCCCGGCGAACATCTGGCCGGGTGGCATCTTTGGCTTGTACTTGGCCAACTCCTGCTTGACCTTCTCGGCTGCCAGCCCGCCGGCTTCAAGCCGCTTTTTGAAACGGGCGCGGAGTTCGTCGGCGGAGTTCAGTTGCGCCAAGCCCAGTTCGGACAACACGCTGAGTTGGTTGACCGCCACTCCGCCATGAACGTGGTCGCGGTTGATCTGTACGGTGGTCAGACCGAGCACGTATTCCGCGGCACGACTGTGGCAGACCATACATTCCGCCCGCGATGGATAGTGCCAGACCTGCCGGCCGGATGATCCATCGGCGTTCGCAACCCGGAATTCCCGATCCCGGCCCCGGGCATCGACGAGCATCGCTTCTGTCTGCTCGTCATTCCATTCGTACGAATACCCCACCCATTCCCCTTGTTCCCGGTACATCAACCTGGTCTCGACCCACCGGTCTACCGGGTCGTCCTTCCCCGCCACCTTCAGGCCAAACGACTTGACCAACACAGTTCCGTCGGGGAATGACCAGCCCCTGGTCGCGTTCCCTGTGCCGATCTTCGCGACGGTCTTTTTTCCCTTCCCATCAGTGGAGACAGCCATGGCCACAAACCGCTCTTTCCGAGCACCATCGGACCACAGCGGAGAATTGACACTGTAGGGAATCAGCGAGGGATGGGTCTTGTGCCCCGGCACCGACTCAAAGAGCCCCGTCTGACTCAATCGACGAGGAAATTTCGGCGCGGACTCCGCCACGGGAACAGAACGCTTCAGGGCATAGAACGTGGCCGGACTGCGATAGTCGACGACCAGCATGTTTCCAGCCGCATCGTGCCCGAAACCGACGATCTGCAGCGCCGTATCGGCAATCTCCCTGTGCCACGCCACCTTGTCGCCGTCCATCTTGCCCGCCCAGATTTTTCCGGTCGAGTGGTCGCCGTAGATGTAGGCGCCGTGAAGCTCGGGAAACGCTTTGGCGGTGTACACGACGCCGCCGGTCATCGACCGGGCTTCGGAATGCGAGTGCTCGAACGTCGGCTTCACATGGGGGGCCGGCCCCAGCTTTCGCTGAAGATAGAAGGCGTGAGAGCCCTCGTAGACACTCCATCCATAATTGTCGCCCTTCTTGACCCGGTAGATCTGTTCCCAGAGATCCTGTCCGTTGTTTCCGACCCAGATGTCACCGGTCAGGGGATCCACGGAAAGCCGCCACGGGTTTCGCAACCCGAAGGCCCACGTTTCGGGGCGAACCCCCTTTGTCCCGATGAACGGATTGTCCCGTGGAACAGAATAGGTCTTGCCTTTGTCGGGATGGTCGACGTCGATCCTCAGGACCTTGGACAGCAGCAGGTCCATCCGCTGCCCGGTGACGTTCGTGTCCGAATCGGAAGTTCCATCGCCGGAGGTGATGTAGAGCATTCCGTCATGCCCGAAACCCAACGCGGCTCCGTTGTGCCCGTTCGAATCCCAGGTGATGATCATTCGCTTCGACCCCTCAACCAGGGCAAAGCCCTTCGCCGGATCGAGGGTCAACTCGGTGACAGTGCACTCCTTGCCGCTGGGGGTCTTCGATGTACGATCACCACCAAGATAAATTCGTCCGTTTTCAAGGAACTTCGGGTGAGTACAGAAGCTGTACTGGATCCCCTCGTTCGTGTAGAGAACGTCAATTTTTCCGGTCGCGGGATCGTCTCCCGTGCGGCAAAGACGCTTCCCCCCCTGGTCAATGAACAGCAGCCGAGTCGAGCCCGGCTGCAACATCACGATCATCGGATTCTTCAGGCTCAGTTTCGGGTACACCGGCTCGACGGTGAAGGGCAGGGGAGGGTCCGGCCGTCCGACCACTCGGCTTTCCAGCGTGGCCAGCTTGGCCTTCAGCACTGTCAGCGCCTTGGGCACCTTGACAGTCCCATTCGGTTCGGCGGATTCAGCCCCAGCACAGCACAACAGGACGACCGCGACGACGGTGGGCAACAGCACGGGGTGTTTCATGGTGACTCTGTTTCTGGTCAAGGTGACTAGGGCCTGCGGACGGAACAGTCGGCGTGGGCGTGTCGAAGAAACCACATCGTACGATGGCATCCGGTTGCTGCCCACCCGACCCATGCTATTCTGACCGCGAACCACTCGCCGCTGCCGGCCCCTGATGGACCTGGAACACATGACCAAGCGACCGCCACTCCATCTTCGCGTACTCCTGACATTTCTGATGGGTCTGCCCATCGCCCAGAACGCCGACGCTGCGGCCCCTGGCCGCAATTCCAAGCCGCTCAATGTTGTCCTGATCACTGTTGATGACATGAATTGCGATTCAGTGGGTGTCTACGGTTGTCCGATTCCGAACATCACACCACATATCGACCGACTGGCATCGCAGGGAATTCGCTTCGAACACAGCCACGTGACTATCGCCATCTGCCAGCCAACACGGGCCGTCTGGATGACCGGCCGGTTCCCACACCGCAGCGGAGCTCTTGGCTTTGACCCCATTGCCCGGAATGTCCCCACGTTGCTCGAAACCCTCAAACAGGGCGGCTACTTCACCGGCATATTGGCCAAGGTCTCCCACGTGGTCCCAACCCGCACGAGGCACTGGGATGTGGTTGTCCGCGCCAATCAACTCGGCACCGGGAGAGACCCCGACCGTTACCACGCCCACACCGCCAGGTTTCTCAAGCAGGCCGCCGCCAGCGGCAGACCTTTTTTCTTGATGGCCAATTCCCAGGACCCCCACCGGCCATTCGCGGGAAGCAGGCAGGAACGCAATCGGGTCAGGAAGGCTCGTAACAAGCGCAACAAGAAGACACGAAAAAACGAGAACACCTCTGCCAGTCAACCACGGCGCGCCGCCAGGAAGCCGCGAGCCAATCCGGACCCTCTGACCCTCGCGGCGATCCCTCGGCGATTCCAACCCGAACAGGTTCCCGTGCCGGGATTCCTTCCGGACCTGCCCGCAATCCGGCAAGAGTTATCCGAGTACTATGCCTCGGTTCACCGCGCCGACAAGATTGTCGGACGAGTGCTGGCCGCACTGGACGAAGCCGGGGTACGAGACAACACCCTGGTGATGTTCCTCTCGGATCACGGAATGCCGTTGCCGTTCGCAAAGACCAATTGCTGGAGACACTCGACGCGCACCCCCTGGATCATCCGCTGGCCCGGAGTGACACAATCGGGCCAACACGATCGCCAACACATGATCGCGGGAATTGACCTGGCCCCCACCATCCTGGAGGCCGTCAACTTGCCCCAGTTGACTGACTGTGATGGACGGTCCTTCACGCCGCTCCTGTCAGGAAAATCACAAGGTGGCCGCGATCACGTGATCACGCACATCAACCGTACTGCCGGTCGCCGCGAGTTTCCGATGAGATCGGTTGTGGAAACCCGGTTCGGCTACATCTTCAATGCCTGGCCCGACGGCAAGACACTGTTCCGCAACGAATCACAATCGGGCTTGACCATGAAGGCCATGAAGAAGGCGGCTGCCAACAACTCCAAAATCGCCGCACGGGTCAAGCTGTTCCTCAAGCGAACGCCGGAAGAATTGTACGACTACCAAGTCGATCCTGATGCCCGCCACAACCTCGCCAACGACCCACAACACCGCAAGACTCTCGAACGACTTCGGGCCCGCCTGCTGGCCCACATGCGTTCCACCGTCGACCCTCAACTCGCAGCCTTCGGCAAAGCCACCGGGCAGCGGTGACCTCCGTCTTACCGCCGAGACCGGGTCGTGGGCTTACGATCCCACGGCTGCGGCGCTGTCGGCGAATAGCGAGGCCGCGGATCACGTTTCGGGAACCCGGCGATGACGCGGGCGAATTTCCTGATTGCGGCAACGTGTTCCGGTTCTCGACTGCCAACCAGGTTCGTCGCTTCCTCGGGATCGTTGGCCAGGTCAACCAGCCGCGTAACCCGTCCCGCTTCGACCAGGACCTTGAAGCGTTTGTCCCTGAGCACCCGATCGGTATAGACCTGTGTTGGCCGGACCCCCTTTTCGTCGAGCACAGCAGCCCCTCGGCCCATGGACAGAATCCACGAACGGGGGCCCTCCTTCTTCTTTCCCAGGAGAACCGGCGCAATCGACTGCCCGTCAACAACAAGGTCCTCGGGAAGATCGACTCCTGCCAATTCAGCAAAGGTTGGCAGCATGTCGGTGAAATCGATCAACGTGTGATTGACCGCGCCGGCAGGCACAGTCCCGGGACAGTTCACGATGAAAGGCTGCCAGGGACCGTTTTCGGTCAGCAACGCCTTCCCCCCACGCACAACGCGAACCCCAGAGGCCACCTGCATCCGAGCCCGAAACCGTTTGCTCGTCCCGTTGTCGGTAGTAAAGATCACGATCGTACGGCGGCGAATGTCGAGTTGGTCGAGAGTCGTCACCAGCCGACCGACAATGCGATCGGTGTAACGGACCATCGCCTTGTGCTTCTCCAATCGCGTCCTGGCTTGCGGGTCTGCCGGCGTGTGCACCTGCGGGCCGTGAGTCAACACCATCGGAAAATACAGCAACATCGGCTGACGTCGATGGCGTCGCATGAAATCCACCAGGAAGTCGGTGTACACATCGGGCCCGAACCGCTCCTTGTGCGTCCGGCTCCGCTCTCCACTGGAAAACACATACGGATCCCAGTACCGACGTCCGCTGGGAGGGTTTTGGCCTTCGTAACCGGTCCACATACACCACTCATCAAAGCCGTGCTCTTTCAGTACCCCGGGCTGAACCCGAAAATCATTGATCTGCCACTTCCCGGCGATCGCGGTCGCGTATCCGCCGCCACGGAGCAGCCGAGCAAATGTCACGTTCTGCCCCGGGTCGAAATGACATCCCGCGCCCCAGCGAGGAACGTCCCAGTGGTTGCACCAGCCATGGCGAAACGGGTACTGACCGGTCAGTAACGTGACGCGGGTCGGAGTACACTGCGGCATCGAGTAAGCGTTCGTGAACCGCATGCCGCCACGGGCCAAGGCGTCAATATGGGGCGTCTTCAATTCCAGCCCGCCGTAGCAACTGATCCACTCCGGCCCCAGGTCGTCAACCATGATGAACAGGATGTTCGGACGGGACACCTCCGCCGACGCCTGGACGGGCAGCAGCAGTCCAATCGGAAGGATCGCCCAAAGGGTCACCATCTCCAGGGGGTTCATCAGCGACTCGCGAAGTCGCTCCAGGCTGTGACGTTCGATGTTGTCCAACACGGTCGCTCCTCCGGTCATGCATCTTCCCGGCAGGACAAAAAAATAACAGGAGGGCATGGAAACCATGCCCTCCTGTCAGGATTCAGTGCTCACTAAGAGCAATGGCGACTACTTCTTCGCAGGCGTGGCGGGCAGCTTGCCAGCCTTCAGGCGATCACCGTAGGTCTTCTTTTCCTTCTTATCCTTCGAAACCTTGACCTTTTCGGTCTTGGTCAGGGCTTCGACGATCTTCGCCACGACCTTGCAGTTCTTCTTCGGAATCGACTTCTGCAGTGCGACGCCGTAGTCGTTGCGGGGCTTGCCCTTTTCGCCAGCCTTCTTTTTGCGATGGCAGACGTTGCACTTGGCCTTCTTGGCCGCAGTCACCTTCTTGTACTTCGACAGAAACGCCTTCTGATACTGAGGACGTGCATCAGCTTCCGTGGCGGCCACGAAGGCGATCGCCAATACCAACACACCACTGAGAGTAAATAGCTTGTTCATCCAGATGTCTCCCGATTCACATGATCCCGTTGAGTCGCCGGCCCGTCCGAAACCACTTCGGAAACCAGTTGCGTCGCGCAGGCAAGCTGGGCGACGTTTGCCGTCTCGGTCATATCAACGATTATTTGATTGATTCGAGCCCCGACTGTCAACCGAACTGTGGCACTAGCCGTATTGGAGAACTGAACGGTTCTGCCTAAAGTGGGTAACTTCGGTCGACCGTCCGCCGCATCGTCAACCCTTAGGAGAACCGCACAAATGGGCCTTTGTTTTCCTCGATTTGCGAGACGACAGTCCAGGATGGCTCTTCTCGGCCTGTTGCTGTTGACGCTGGCCACAACGGCAATATCGACTTCGTGCTACGCAGCCCCGCCGAACGTGCTATTGATCATCTCCGACGACCAATCGTGGACCGATTTCGGCTTCATGGGCCATCCAGCGATTCGAACGCCACACATCGATCGCCTGGCACGACAATCTGCCGTGTTTCCTCATGGCTACGTGCCCAGCAGTCTCTGTCGCCCCAGCCTGGCAACGATGGTCACGGGGCTTTATCCGCACCAACACGGGATCACCGGGAATGACCCACCCCGCGGGACCGATCGGGGCAAAATGCTCAAGCACATCCGGGCACACCCCACGTTGCCTCGCTGGCTCGCCGCGAAGGGCTTTCGAAGCCTTCAGACGGGCAAGTGGTGGGAGGGCCATCCACGCCTCGCTGGATTCACCGATGCAATGACTCACGGTGATCCGAAACGCGGTGGCCGCCACGGGGACCTGGGCCTGAAGATAGGCCGGACCGGGTTGGAGCCGATCTTTCAATTCATCGAGGACTGTGGAGAGACTCCTTTCTTTATCTGGTATGCCCCTTTCCTCCCCCACACGCCTCATAATCCGCCACAGCGACTGCTGGACCGCTATCGTGCCAAGGACAGGCCCATCGCGTTATCCCGTTACTACGCCATGTGCACCTGGTTCGACGAAACCTGCGGACAGTTGCTCGACCACCTGGACCGCAAACAACTCAGTGACAACACCCTTGTCCTGTTCGTCGTGGACAACGGCTGGATCCAGCGGACACCACAGACCGAGGTCCCCAAGGGATGGCGTTTCCGTTTCGCCCCCGGGTCGAAACGTTCCCCCAACGAAGGTGGCGTGCGGACACCGATCATGGTTCGTTGGCCCGGCCATATCAAACCCGGTACCCGACAGGCCCTGGCCAGCAGCATCGACCTGGCCCCCACAATTCTGGCCGCCACCGGCGTACGCCCCAAGAAGAAGCTTCCCGGCCTTGACCTGATCACCCTGGCTGGCCAACCCCCGGACGCGCAAGCGACTCGCAAGACGATCTACGGTGAGATTTTCGCTCACGACGTGGCCGACATCGACCGCCCATCGGCCAGTCTTCAGTACCGTTGGCTACGACATGGTGCATGGAAGCTGATTTCTCGAGCCGGCTCGAGCACTCCCCAACTCTTCAATCTTGGCAACGATCCGCACGAGATCCGAGACCTGGCCGGAGGCCAGTCGAACCGCACCTCTCGCATGCAACAACTGCTGGACGACTGGTGGCATCCCTCACGCCGCCAGTCACGCCCCTGACGGATCCAATCGGGCCGACAGCTCTTCAACCAGGCTCGCATGCCGGTCGATCTCCGCGGCCAGCCCGTCTGGGTTGCCGTCGATTTCGAGACGCCGGGCCAAGAATGTGAATTCCGGCGTCTCGCTTGGAGGTACCGCGAGGTCTCGCGCATCGCCCCGGACGACCCTCAACGCGTCAATCAACCGGCGATGAAACACGTAAGCCTCCCGGAGATGTCCCCACGTCTCCTCGTCAACAAGTTGCCGGTCATGCAGTGCATCGATGGCCTCCAGCGTATTGGTGGTTCGAACTTCAAAGAACCGATGCCCGTGTTCCAACTGCAAGCCCTGGACGAGATATTCGCAGTCGACCAGCCCCCCGGGACTCAACTTCGCGTTGAACGTACCGGCTCGAACCAACTGCCGCACTTGCCGATCCCGCATGGCACGCATCGCTGCGACATCAAAAACGTCGTCACTGTAAATCCATGAATCCCTGAGGCTTTCCAGTTCATCGCCGAGGCCCCGATCACCGGCCACAGTCCGCAACTTGACCAGCGCCTGCCGCTCAAACGGCCACGCCGGCCCCTCGCCCTGGTAATAAGTTGTGAACGCCGCCAGCGAACTCGCCAAGGGACCCGCCTGGCCATGCGGCCGCAGCCTCAGATCCAACTCGAACACGCCGGCCCGATCCGAACGAATTGTCGTCAGCAAACGCTCGATGACCCGGCAATAAAACTCCGACGCGGATACGACGCGGGGCGAGGCCTCAACACCGGCATCGTCGTAAACGCACACCAGTTCAATATCGGAGGCGAATCCCAGTTCACGTCCACCGAACTTCCCGAGGCCGACAACCGCCATCCGACCTGGCGGATCGACGCCGAGCTTGTCACTGACTTCCTGGCAACACAGATCCACGGCCTGTGCCACAACGCACTCGGCCACGTGTCCAAGTTCTCGGGAGAACTGGCCAAACTCACGGTCCGGCCACAGGATGTGCCGCATGTCCGCCGCGAACATCTCGCGGTCCTTGAACACGTTCAGACGTCGAACCCGATCCTCGCGGCCATCACACTCAACCAGTTGACCAGACAGGACTTTGGCGAGTTCCGACGGGGACGGGGCCTGGCTGGCCGCTTCAACGTCGTCCAGCAAAGGAAACAGCGTTTCGTGCTGCAACCTGAGAAAATCCTGCCACAGAAACTCTCTGACCCCAAGCACCCGAGCCAACGTCGACAGCACTTCGGGTTTCTCCAGGGTCGCCACGCTGGCGGACCAATCGTCCTGTTCCAGCAGCGTCGAGAGCAACTCTCGGAATTGACGCAATGCGAACAACGGATTCGGAGACTTTGGCAACAGGTGTGTGAAGTGCTTGGTCAGCACGACCACCGTCTTCAACTCCTGTATCCGCTTCGGATCGGTCAATTTGTTTCCGGCCGAATCGACCACATCCAACCGATCTCTTACCCGCTGTCCCCGGGTCTCGATCACCACTCGCCGGACCAGGATTCCTGCCAGGGAGAGTGCGTGCGTACAACCATAAAGGAATGCGACCGTGTCATCGGCACGAATCGTCAACACGGTCACCTCGTCGGAGGAGTCGTTATCAATGTCGATCTCTACCGGCAGCAGACTGCCGCTGACATCCGCGACCCGTGACACGCTACGTGCCACCTGCTCCGTCAATCCCGACAGGGCCTCCTCACGTTTCCCCTCAGCGGACGCCTCGACGAATTCGATCAGATCACCGTGGTACCGCGACCACAACACGTCCCAGTTGCACCCTTCGGGAAGGCTCAACTCAAACGTGTCGACGCAACGGGACGGACCGCCCGGGACATCCAGCGTGAACGCGTGACCGTTGAGAATTTCGACTCCGTGAACAACCAGCAGGCCGCTGATTGCTGCCAACAGCCCTTGAGAGTCGAACGCGACCACCGTCAATTCTGCCCTGCCGTCCTCCAGCCAGACCGGCTCCACCATAGCCAAGCCAAAGCGGTCCAACTCCGCCAGCAAAGTCTCGTGCCGCGAGCGTTGGTCGGGCCCAAACACTTCCAGGTACAACGGTTCGTCGAACGACGTCATGTCGACAGAGCCGGAGTTATCGAACGTGTCACCGAGCACTCGATCGAACACCTCGCGGATCTCGCGGCAATGCTCGGTGTAGTGTTTCACGAAAGGGCCGGCATCGTCGAAATCCAAACGCCTGGCAAGGTAGGACAACTCTCCTTCGTCCACCGGCAGGGCATGCACCTGCTTGTTGTGCATCAGTTGCAACGAGTGTTCGATCGCTCGCAACAGCAAGTACCCGGTCGAAAGCTTGCGGTACTCCTCAGCCCGCAGACAGCCTGCGGCGGCCAGGGCTGTCAGCGACCGCAACGTGTTTGTCCCCAGGACCTCGGGGTGCTCCTCGGCATTCTGCAATTGCAGAAACTGTGTCACGAATTCGATATCTCTGATCGACCCGACTCCCGATTTCACCTCACCGTGCTCACGCAGTTTGCGCGGCAACGCCTCCTCGATCCGCCGCTTCATGTCCCGTACCATCTCACGCTGCCCCGTCCGACTTTTCTCCACAATCAGTCGTGACACCGTTGCCAACACCCGGTCTCCCACCATTCTGTCGCCGGCGACCGCCCTGGCCTTGACCAGTGCCTGGAGTTCCCACGCCGCGGCGTGCGTTTCCAGGTATTCCCCATAAGCGGCAACGTCCGCCACCAGCGGCCCAGAACTCCCCCACGGCCGCAATCGCATGTCCACGCGATACAAGAACCCCTCGGAGGTCATGCGGCCCAGTTCGCGAACCAGCTTTTGAGCAATTTTCAGAGTGGTCTCGTCGGGACCATCGGCCAGAAGCAGCAGGTCAATATCGGAACTGTAGTTGAGTTCCTCACCGCCGAGTTTTCCCAGGGCCACCACGGCCAGCGGCATTTCCCTTCCAGAGGTTGACCCGGAAACCGTAGCGATCGACACCTCCAGCACCGCCTGGATCGTTGCGTCAGCCAGCAGCGACAGTTGAAGCGTGATCCGCCGCAGGTCCATCAGGCCGAAACAGTCGCATGCTGCGATCCTCAGGATTTCCCACCGCTGAATCCGTCTGACAGCGTCGATCGGATCCAACTCGCCCTCCGAGGCGGCCAGTCGAAGATCTGCCAGAAACTCATCTCGGCTACGCACCTCCGACAACCGCCTCGACTCGGTCAACCTGCGAAGATATTCCGGATGCTTGAGCACCAGCTCGGTCAAGAACTGGCTGTTGACCAAAAGACGAATCAGGACTTCGACGGCTCGCGATCTTTGCTCGAGGAACTCCAGCCACCCCGCCGGATCGTCCCAGACCCGAAGACACCGCCGAAGATTCCGCAGGGATGTGTCCGGGACCGCATTCTGTGCCATCACACCCAGAAGTGATGCCAGCAACTCCGCCGAAAGGCCATCCTCTCCGGCCGTCTCGACAATCACTTGCCAATCGGCCCGGGCCGTCGCAGGATCGACAAATCCCATCTCGGCCAGCGCGTCGAGCAACTGTCGCTCATCAGGGCCCGGGGGCCGCAACAACCGGTCGGCCGTGTCCCGGTACATGCCCCGCAACTCCTGCCCGTTCCACAGCGGACCAACAAGGCCCGTGATGGGTTCACCGCTTGACCTCACAACCCGGCACAGCCTTCCGGAATGCCGCCAAGGCGTCGTCACCAACCTGGGTGAAGCTGAGATTGAGTTCCTTCAGCCCCGTCAACGCTTCCAACGACTTCAGCCCGGCATCAGTGATGCGCGTCCTCGACAGGTTGAGCGTCAGCAACCCCGAGTGGCCCAGTAACCCCAAGATGCCCTTGTCGCCGACATCGGTTTCCTCGAGGTTGAGCCACTCGAGCTGCTTCATCCCGGCCAGGTGCGGCACCCCAAGGTCAGTAACCTTTGTGAACCAGAGATTCAGCCGTTTGAGTTTCCTCAGTGTCGCGAGGTGCGCCAGCCCGGCGTCATCGACCTGTGTCTCACTGAGGTCGATGCGTTCCAGCCCCTTGACAGTTGCCACGCTTGCCAGCCCGGCCCCTTGAACCGCAGTGTCCCGCAACACCAGGGTCTTTAACTCTGTCATTCCCGACAGCGGCCTGAGTCCCTTGTCTGTGATCCCGGTCCGAAACAGGTTGATCTCTCGCAACTTCGTCATCCCAGCCAGCGACTCCATCCCCTCGTCGGTGATCGCTGTATCCTCAAGAATCAACGAGGTGAGGCCGGTCAGCCCCTCGATCGCCTTCAGCCCGACATCGGAGACCTGAGGGTTTCTCATCTTGAGGCTTCTCAAGGTCTTCACCCGGCCCAGGTATTCCAGTCCAGTGTCGGTAATCAGCACACACCCCCGAATGTCCACCAGCTTGAGTTTTTTCAGGGGGACCAAATGAGCCAGGGCCTCGTCACTGATGTTGGTATACAGCAGATGAATTTGCTCAAGCCCCTGCATTGACGCAATGTGCGCCACACCCTCATTCGTGACGTTCGAACACCGTCGCAGGTTCAGGGACCTCAGCGTCGACAGCTTGGCAACGGTGGCCAAACCGTCATCGGTCAGTTCGCTGTTCTCCAACCCCAGGCTCCTGAGCTTCGACAGTTCTGCCAGGTGCCCGACAGCCGTGTCCCCGATGTTCGCTCCCCAGATCTTCAGGTCTTTGAGATCAGCCAGCCCGGCCAACTGCTGGCACTGTTCGTCATCAAACGGACATTCTGTCAAATCGACGGAAATCACGGCACCGTCCAGACGGGTCCATCGCCCGCCCGCCGCCTGAATTGCGTCAACAGCAGACTGTTCCCGTTCCGTCTGAGCAGCCCGCTGCTGTTCGTCAGGTTGATCGTCGTTGTGCTGGTCCGCCCCTGTCGCACGTGGCGAATCTGTCGAGGAATCGGAGACAGAAGGTTCTGGCCCGCCATTCGATGGACAGCCAGCCACCATCGCTGTCAGCAGCAGACAGGCACATCTCTGGACGAATCGGGAACACGTCATGATGGACTCACCTTGCGACGGATCACGCTGGCGACGCCGGCTCACGTCGACCGTTCCAACCGCCGACGGTCAGCACAGCCTCAAAGCCGCCCCCAAGATTAGTGGTGCTGCGCCACCAAGGCAACGACCCCCTGCAGGCGGTCGACGACCAGGCAAAAGACCGGTCCGGCCAGTTGTTGCCCTTCAACCGGTCGTGCTATCATTTCCCGCGTGCTGGCCCGAAACGTCTCGCTCGTATGCCGGCTGCAACCCCACTCATACGTCAGTTCCCGTTGTCCACCAGACTTACGTTTCTCCTGGGAAGATCAACATGACCACCTCGCCTCACAGTGGCTCGACACGCCGTGATTTCCTTCAGACATCGGCCGCGATGGGAACCGCCTTCTGGGTGGCCTCCGACCAGGAGTCCTGGGCCGCGCCAAAGTCGCCCAACGAAAAGATCCGGTTCGCCTGCATCGGCGTTGGCGGCAAGGGCAGCAGCGACTCGGCCGATGCCGGGCGACACGGTGATGTGGTGGCCATCTGTGATGTCGACTCCAACACGCTGAACAAGGCCGGCAACCGCTTCAAGAATGCCAAGAAATTCTCCGACTACCGGGACATGCTCACCAAGATGGCCGACAGCATCGACGCCGTCACTGTCAGCATCCCCGACCACAACCACGCTCCCGCAAGTGCCATGGCGATGAAACTGGGCAAGCACTGCTTCACCCAGAAGCCGATGACGCACAGCATCTACGAGGCTCGGCAGATGGCCATCCTCGCAACAAAGAACAAGGTCCAGACCCAGATGGGCAACCAGGGGACCGCCTCGTCAAAACTCCGCGAAGGCGCCGCCATCGTGCAATCCGGCGTGCTGGGCCAAATCAAAGAGGTCCACGTCTGGACCAACCGGCCGGTATGGCCCCAGGGTGGACCTCGGCCCAAGGCCGCGACGCCCCCCAAGCATCTCAACTGGGACGCATGGCTGGGACCGGCACCCGAGCGGCCCTACGGCAACGGTTACCACCCCTTCGCCTGGCGCGGTTGGTGGGACTTCGGAACCGGCGCCCTGGGCGACATGGCCTGCCACACCATGAACATGCCCTTCATGGCCCTGAACCTCAAAGACCCCATCTCGGTGGAAGCCACCAACTCGGGACACAACAAGGACAGCTACCCCAAGTCCAGTGTGATCACCTACGAGTTCCCCAAGCTCGGGGAACGCAACGCGGTGAAGATGATCTGGTACGACGGAGGTGAACGTCCCGCTCAAAAACTGCTCCCCAAGGAACACAAGGTGCCGCGCACCGGGTCGCTGCTGATCGGTGACAAGGGCATGCTGCTGTCCCCGGGCGACTACGCCAGCAACAACAACATCGTCATCGGAGTCGATACACCGAAGGTCGATTTCGAAAAGTCTCCGGGCCACTTCACCGAGTACGCCCGTGCGATCACTGACGGAAAGCCGGCACGGTCGAACTTCCCCGAGTACGCCGGGCCGCTGACCGAAGTCGTGCTGTTGGGTAACCTCGCCGTCTGGGCCGAGAAGAAGGTCGAGTGGGACGCGAAGACGCTCACGCCCAAAAACGCACCGGAGGTCAAGCAGATCGTCAGGCGCGAGTACCGAAAGGGCTGGACCCTCTGAAAGGGTCCGCCGAACCGCCCAACAGGGCCTGGCCCCGTCGCTGACACCTCTGCGGCGGGGCCATCCCCATTAATGCGGCCTCCCGCGGCCCACGACATCCGTCAACCGCAACGGATGTCGTGCCAGGTCCCATCGACGCGCCAGGTGTTCGAGCCAGACAACCAATCCGTCGTCCGGATCCAGGTACAACTCGTGCAACGCCTTCTGCGTCCGGTTCCCGCTCCGTAGAACGAACTGTTCCGACGGCAGTTGGAAAAACGTGTGCAACTGGAAACTGCTGGCCCCCCGAAGAGCGTATTCCAACGCCATCCGCCCGCTGTTGATATCTCCGGTGGCGGCCATGGGCCTCGTTTCCGATCCACACTCGTCGTGAAACGCTGACAGCACACGCAGGTTCCGATCGCTCAGATCAGGCCCCCCGTAGGCTATCCCCACGTGTCCGTCGAATTCTCGGCCCGGATCGAACAGCCGATTCCCGTAGACAATCCAATCAGCACCCGCCTCGGGGGAGGCCTGTTCCACCGACCGCAG
>DLVV01000016.1:44225-44348 GCA_003445035.1 Planctomycetaceae bacterium
TTCGAGTTGGAACGCATCGTCGAACAACGCATTGAAGATCTTCAGCCCCACCACCACCTCGCCGTCCGGCACAGCACCACGCACCAGCCCGGGAACAACTCTCAGCCATTCCACGACGGTCTC
>DLVV01000383.1:0-5666 GCA_003445035.1 Planctomycetaceae bacterium
CAGACCAAGAACGATACCACCAAGAAGGCCAAGGATGCGGCTGACAAGGAGACCGCCAAGCAGAAGGGCGAGTTGAAGAAAACGACCGACGCGCAGGCCTCGGCCGATCGAACCCAGAAGCTTGCCGTTAAGGCTACCTCCGATGCCCAGGTGTCATTGAAGGCGGCCAACGCCGACAAGACGGCCAAGGACGCGCAGCAGAAGATCGTCGACGCTGCGGTGGCCAAGGACACGGCAGCGGCCAAGGCGGCGGAGAAACCGATCACGGTGGTCGCCTTCTCACCCGACGGCAAGTTGCTGCTGACCGGTGGTGCCGACCAGAAGATCCACGTGTGGTACGCGACAACGGGCCAGGCTGTCGAGACGGTCGGCGGTCATGCCGGTGCGATCACCTCTTTGTCGGTTTCGCCCTCGGGCGTGGTCCTCTCCGGAGGGGCCGACAAGCTGGCCGCCGCGTGGGACATCTCCCCCGGCTGGTCGGCTGCGGGCCAACTCGGCCCCCAGGCCGACAAGCCCCTGGACCTCAGCACCTCACCGTTCGTGAGCCGCGTGCTGTCGATCGATTTCAGTCACGATGGCAAGATGCTGGTTACCGGTGGAGGGGATCCGTCGCGGAGCGGCGAGTTGATGATCTGGGACGTCGCCAAGAAGACGTTGATCCGTGAGATCAAGGATGCCCATAGCGACACCATCTTCGGTGCCGAATTTTCTCGGGACGGAAAGAAGCTCCTTTCGGGAGCCGCCGACAAGTTCGTCAAGATCTTCGATGTCGTCAGTGGCAAGCACATTCGCAGCTTCGAAGGTCACACGCATCACGTGCTGGATGTCAGTTGGAAGGCTGACAACGCTTCCATCGCCAGCGCCGGGGCCGACAACGTGATCAAGGTCTGGAACGTTGACACCGGGGAACAGCGACGAACGATCGGCGGTTATTCCAAGCAGGTCACCTCGCTGCGTTTCGTGGGGATTGGTGAGAACGTCATCAGCTGTGGTGGTGACAAGTCCGTGCGTTACCACAAAACCGGCAATGGCCAGAACTACCGCAGTTTCAGTGGTGGGACCGACTTTATGTATGCGGCCGCTTCGAGTCGCGACGAGTCGTTCGTGGTCGCCGGTGGCGAAGACGGCACTGTCCGTCTCTGGAACGGCAAGAACGGAAAGCTCGTCAAGGCCTTCAGTCGCTAAGAGGATTCGTCGAGTCGGGACTCGTCACACCGCAGTGAACATTCCGCGGCGGCCGCCATGGCTGATCATGGTGGCCGTCGTTTCTCGTTTGGGTTCGGATTGATCGTCGTGACGACGCGAACCCAGCCAATCGATGCAGCGTCGACCGGGCCATCTCATGAGTGAACAACTCGAAACACGGCTGTTCGATGAGCTGGAACAGCTGCCGTTGATCGATCCGCACACCCATATCAATCCGCACGCCGCTGCATCGGACACGCTCGCGGACATTCTCGGGTACCACTATTACACCGAACTGGCCCATTCGGCCGGGTTGTCCCGCGATCAGATCGAGGAGCCCGGACTCGGGCCTCGTGAATTGGTCGGCCGTTTGGCTCCGTTCCTCGAACATCTCGACAACACCGTCCAGGTCAGTTGGCTCGTCGAAATGTGCCGCGACTTTTTCGGGTTTGATGGAGACCGGATTGGTGCGGACAACTGGGAATCGGTCTACGATTCTGCGGCCGAAGCGATGGCAGCTGATGACTGGGAAGAGACCGTGCTGGCCAGGAGCGGGCTTGAGCAGGTCTACCTGACCAATGACTTCGACGACCCGCTTGAGGGTTTCGACACGAGCCGTTATGTGCCGTGTCTGAGGACCGACGACCTGGTGTTCCATCTCGATCGTCAGTCGACTCGTGATCGCTTCGAACAGGCGACCGGATTTACGGTCTCGGATTCCGCGACCCTGAAGTCTGGACTGGGGCGGTTGTTCGAGCATTTCACCGGGCGCGGTGCCCGTGCCTGTGCGATCTCGTTGCCGCCGGATTTCACACCGTCGGTGCCCGACGTGACCGCTGCTGACGCGGCACTGGGCCGTCTCGAAGGAGACACCGAGTGGACCCGTGACGAGGCCACGGCGGTGTCTCAACTGGTGTTCTGGTCGCTGTCGGAATCCTGTGCGGACTTCGGACTTCCCTTCGACTTGATGATCGGCGTCAACCGGCAGGTGTATCCGGCCGGTGTTTTTCAGGGCCAGGACCTGTTCGACAAGAGGACCTCGCTGAAACAATACGCCGAACTGTTCAACGCGTTTCCCGGGGTCGTCTATCCGATCTCGGTTCTCTCCTCGACCAGCAATCAGGAACTGGTCAGTTACAGTTGGATTTTTCCCAACGTGGTCACCAATGGCCACTGGTGGTATTCGAACATCCCGGCCTATATCGAGGTGGATTGTCGAAGTCGTTTGCAGGCCGTGCCGCGACACAAGCAGATCGGCTACTATAGCGACATGTACAAGTTGGAGTTCGCATTGCCGAAGTTCCGAATGTACCGTGGCATCTTGGCTCGTGTGCTTGCTGCCGATTTTGTGGTCGGGCGAGGTTGGACTGAACAGCGCGCCCTGGAACTCGGGCGGCAGGTCCTGCGAGGCAACGTCGAGACGATTTTTGGTGGAACATCCTGAACGGAAGCGATCGGACAAGGAGTCAGGAGACGATGGCGGTACTGGTGTTGTTGCAGGGCGGAGAGGCCATTCCTCATGATCTGGGTGCGGAGGATGTCCTGATAGGTCGTCATCCCGAATGCGGCGTGCAGTTGGAATCCAACGCGGTTTCACGTCGGCATGCTCGGGTGTTTGTCGAAGGGGGTGGCTACGCGATCGAAGACCTCGGCAGCGGCAACGGGACGTTCGTCAACGGTCAGAAGATCGAGGGCCCGACTCAACTGAGCCCGCAGGATCGGATCAAACTCGGACCGGTGTTGATGCGGTTCGAGGAAAGTGGCGGCGGTGGGACGGCCGCCGAGCAGGATTTCGGCACGACGATGGTCGGAGTGTCCCTGGACGACGACGACGCCACCATCATGGCGTCCGTTGACATCGGCGGCGGATTCGGCGCGCTGGGAGTGAAGCCGGAAGAGAAACTCAAAGGGGTACTCGAGATCAGCCGGGCATTGGCCGGGTCGGTCGATGTCGAGGCGCTGTTGCCGAAGGTGCTCGACACGTTGTTCGGGATCTTCAATCAGGCGGACCGGGGCTGCATCCTGCTGAAGGAGCCCGAGAGCGGTGAACTGGTGCCCCGGGCGATGAAGCACCGTCGCGAATCCGAGGACGCCACGGTGACACTCAGCCGCACCATTGTCAGCAAGGTGATCGAAGACAAAGCCGGATTGCTCTCGGCCGATGCCTCCAGCGACACCCAGTTTTCCGCCAGCGAGTCGATCTCGAACCTCTCAATCCGCTCGATGATGTGCGTCCCGATGTTGGGGATCGACGGCGAGGTTGCCGGAGTGATCAACCTGGATACCCAGAACCCCGTCAATCAGTTCAACAACGATGACCTCGAACTGCTGCAGGCGGTCGCGGGTCAGGCGGCCTTGAGCTACGAGTCGGCACGGCTGGCCTCGGCCTTCATGGCCAAGCAGAAGCAGGACAGCGAACTGGACATCGCCCGGGGAGTCCAGGTGGCTTTGCTGCCGGAGGAACTGCCCAAGGTCGAAGGGTACTCGTTTTTTGCCTCCTACGATGCCGCCCAGGCGGTCGGCGGCGACTACTACGATGCGATGATACTGAGCGACGGCAAGATCTGTCTCGCTTTTGGTGACGTGGCAGGTAAGGGCGTGCCGGGGGCACTGATCATGTCCCGGATGTCCAGCTGCGTTCAAAACACGATGTCGTTCAGGCCGTCGATCGAGGAGGCGGTGACTGCGATCAACAACCACATGTGTGCCAACGCCGTCGAGGGGCGATTCGTGACCTTCGTCCTGGTCATCATCGATCCCGTGGCTCACCACCTGACCCTGGTCAATGCCGGTCATATGTCTCCGATGATCCTGACGACGGATGGACAGATCGAAGAGTTCGACGAGGAAAGCGTGGGATTGCCGATCGGGGTGATGGAGGACTACCCGTTCGAGGTCGTCGAACGGCCAATCGTTGCCGGAGAGATCATCGTGATCTTCACCGATGGCGTCGACGAAGCGATGAATCCAGCCGGAGACCTGTACACGCTCGAGCGGATGAGGAACTTCCTGCAGGCCGGATCGCGGCAGGCCGATGAACTCGGCCGCAGTTTGCTGGCCGACGTTCGCACTTTTGCTGACGGTCGTGACCAGAACGACGACATCACGATCATGACCTTCGGGCGAGATGCCTTGGTCTAGAGCGTGATTTCGCTCGGAGCGGCAACCTTGCGGTAGCCCAGGCTTCGCATCACCTCGAGCACTTCGCTCCAGGTCGGAAACTGGCGACCGCTGCGACGCTTGTAGTCGTCCATCGCCGTCATGAACTCGATCTCCTCATGATCGTAGTCACGCTCGCAGGTCGTTGGATCGATATGGCGCCGACGTTCCACCTTCTTTCGTCCGCGACTGGCGGACACATCGTGCTTCGAATCGACTCGGTGAGTGGCGTCCTGCGGGGTGCGATCGGAGTTCGTCATGGAAGGGATCCGCTGGGTACGGGAGGGGAGCGGCCGGAGAACCGGGCCGACGGGGCACCCTGCATGGATCGACCGCATGAGGCGGGAAACTGTAGCCGTGCGGTCCGTTTCGCGGCTGTAGCAGCCGGGCGATGTCGACGGGTTCGGCTGATCGTGCGGGTTACGGAGAACCGACCGGCGAGCCCGTGTCCGGATTACTTCTGGATGCACTCGCGTGCGACCTGGCGGGAAAACCGCCAAGCGTGTCGCAGAGTGATCAGGCGGCTCTCGAGTTGCTCTTCGGTGTAGTAGCGACCCGTTTCACTGCGGGGCAATCCGGCGACTTCTATGGTCAGCGGGAGCAGGTCAAGAAACTCTCGGTAGCGTCGCTGCTGTTCGTTCGCGTCAGTCACGGAAGATTTCCTGGTGGCGTGGTCCGACTGGTGAAAACGCAGTGGAACGACGGGGGAATCGTGAACGAGATCCGGCCAAGGACTTACTGGCCCGGTCGGCGATGCATGTACTGCTTGATGATGTCTTCAGCCATGTTGGACGGATTTTCGTCTTCGGCAGCCTTCGATTCACCGTCCTCGGACTTCTCGGCTGCCGGTGCGGGTTCGGGTTCCTTGGCCCCGGTGGTCGCGGGATCCGGAAGATTCACATCGGCAAGGCCGTCGGCCGATGGTATCGCCTGTTCGGCAGCCGGTGCCGCCGGTTGCGGCACCTGGGGCACCTGGGGCACAAAGCCGGGAGGCATCATGCCGGGTTGACCAACGAACGGCATCTGTTGTTGCATCGCCAACTGTTGCTGCATGGCCAGGTGCTGCTGCATGGCGAGTTGTTGTTGCTGTTGCTGCTGCTGCTGCTGCATCGCCATCTGCTGTTGCATCGCCAACTGTTGCTGCAACTGTTGTTGCTGCAATTCGTGCTGCTGTTGTTGGTTGGGGATGACAGTTGTGTCGTCGGTGAGCATGGCAGTGTTCGAGGCGTCATCGATGGCAGCGGCCGCATCGGCCGGTAAATCGATCATCGTGTCACTCGACGAAGGCTCATCACCCGTCTCATCCAACACACCATCTTCGG
>DLVV01000383.1:6082-45635 GCA_003445035.1 Planctomycetaceae bacterium
CGGAGACCTCGTCCACCTCGCTGAGCATCACTTCGAATTCCAGTGGGCCAACCGTGACCTGGTCTCCTTGTTCGAGCCGGACCTGGCTGGTGATGAGTTCTCCGTTGACGGCTGTTCCGTTGGTACTGCCAAGGTCCCGCAGCCGCAGGCAAAACTCATCAAGCGTGAAGCAGCAATGGTGGCGACTGATCGATTCACTGTTCGCTCGAAGATGGCAGTCCTGTTCGCGCCCGATCAGGAACTTGCGATCCACGGTCAGTGAAATCAACTTGCCGTCGTGTCGGCCACCAACGGACTTCAATTCAGCTCGCAACATCAGAACCGTTCCCCAAACCCCATGCCTGATTTCAGGCTTCTCAGTCTCTGGCTCAGCCCATCCTGTACAACTTGTCCCGTGTCCGTCCTGTCCAATGTCCGAGAAAAGAAGGAAGAAAAGCGAATGAAACCGAGAATTACTGGGTCGCGCGTCACGAAAGTCCGTCTGCCATCAAAGCAGGCCGAGAACAAACTGGAGCGATGTGAAAACGCGGAGAAATAGGCGGGAAAGAGATTAAACCCCGCGTCTGCACGTTACTCGGATCAACAAAGGAAGTCAACGAATTTGGCAATTCGCCGTTGGTTTTGGTCGTCCAGGCGGCTGTCACGCCACTACGATCGGGACGTTGAGGAGAGTCGGGCGGAGTGTCCGGATCATGTGCCAGGTTGCAGATCGGTCTGCTGGGCGATTTCCTGCAACTCCACGTTGCTGATGGGTTTGTGGGCGAGTTGCCAGCCGAGGGACATGGCGATCGTCCGGGCCATCAACTCGGGAAAATCTTCAGGGAGAACCAGTTCGGGGACGAGATCTTCCAGCCCGACAAACTCGGGGGCATGTGATGAACTGCGTAGCAACAAGCTGCCGTGTTGCAGTACGGCACCTCGTCGCCGTCGCTGGGCACTGCCGAGCACCTTGTGTTTCCCACAGACGACATCTTCAGCAGCAGAACGTGCGAAGCACAGTGCCGGCTTGTCAGTGCCATCCGCGATCTCTCGGAGTCCCAGCCCCGCAATTGGGCCGCCGGCCAGTGTGGCCAACTGGTCGATGACGGATCGGTGAACGACATCATAGAGATCTGTGCCGGGAGCGGCGTTGGGGTCACCGGCCGGGACGACGCAGGAATAGGTCCATTCGTGGTGGTGGACGATGGCCCCGCCTCCAGAGAGTCGTCGGACATGGTCAAGCCCGGCGACGTGTGGGTTTGAGTCCAGGGCGTCAGGTTTTTGGAAGTAGCCCAGGGACACGGTGGGACGGGACCATGCGTAGACCCTCACCGTGGGTTGCCCGCTTTGGAGAGCCATGTTGAGAAGCCACTCGTCGCATGCCATGTTCCAGCGGCCGGGATGAGCGGTTCCGGTTTCGACGATCCGACAGGTGGATGACGGCGTGACCATCAGGCATCGTCGGCGGTGTCATCATCCGGCGACCAGAGCAGGATCGGCTGACGAGCGGCCTGCACATCGTCGGGTCGGCTGACAGGGGCCGCGTGAGGTGCCTGGCGGAGAAAATCGAGGTCCTCCTCGGCAATCTCGTGCAGCGTGGCCGCAAACGCGTCGAGCGTCGCTTTCGATTCGGTTTCGGTCGGTTCGATCATCATCGCTTCGGGGACCACCAGCGGGAAATAGATGGTCGGCGCGTGGAAACCGAAGTCGAGCAGCCGCTTGGCGATGTCCATCGCGGTGATTCCGCGGGCGTCTTTCAAGTTCGATGCGGAGCCAACGAATTCGTGCATACAGTGATGGCCGAACGGGGCTGGCAGCAGATCGGCCAGTAGGGCCTTGAGGTAATTGGCATTGAGCACCGCGTGGCGGGCGGCTTCACGAACACCCTCACGGCCGAGCGTCCTCAAGTAACAATAACCTCGCAGCAGGATGCCGACATTGCCGAAGAAACTCCGCACGCGGCCGATGGATCGGTTCGGGGTTTCGAGTTCGAAGCGGGGTTGGCCATCATCATCGGTGGTCCGCGTGACGACCGGGCCGGGGAGGAATTCGGCGAGCTCGCTGCGGACAGCAATCGGTCCGGCTCCGGGGCCACCCGCGCCGTGGGGTCCGGTGAACGTCTTGTGGACATTGAAGTGCATCATGTCGCCGCCGAAGTCACCCGGACGAGTGATTCCCATGATTGCGTTCATGTTTGCCCCGTCGATGTAGACCAGTCCACCAGCATCGTGGACCCGGGCTGCGATCGATTCGATCTGGGTCTCGAACAGTCCCAGGGTGTTGGGATTGGTGATCATGAACACAGCCGTCTGGTCATCGAGCTGGGTTTCGAGTTCGTCCAGGTCGACGAGTCCACCGGAGGTGTTCTCCAACTGCACACATTCGAATCCGGCGATCGAGGCGCTGGCGGGGTTGGTTCCGTGGGCGCTGGAGGGGAAGATGACACGGGTGCGGGTTTCGCCTCGCGAACGGAACCAGGCCGAGGCCACCAGCAACGCGGCCAGTTCTCCCTGGGCGCCGGCAGCCGGCTGCAACGAGACGGCCGGCAAACCGGCAATTTCGGCGAGCATCTCCTGCATGTCGTGCAGCAACCGCAGCATCCCCTGCTGGTCACAGAGTCTCTGGTACGGATGCAGGTCGACCATCCCAGGCAACCTCGCCATTCGCTCGTGTCGCTTGGGGTTGTACTTCATCGTACAACTGCCCAGCGGATAGAAATGGGTGTCGACCGACATGTTGAGGGTCGAGAGGTTCAGGAAATGACGGATCACGTCCGACTCGGTCAACTCCGGCAAACCGCCGTCCTGGTTGTCTCGGCGGAAGGCGTCGGGGATCATTTCCTCGAGTGGCTGATCGGGGACATCCGAGTTGGGAAAGCGAGCCGCGCGACGCCCCGGCTGGGAGAGATCGAAGAGCAACTCGGTTGCGTGTGTGTTGCGCATGGTGGTCAGGCGGGTTTGGTGAGTGTTTTGGGGGTCGCTGAATTTTCGGATGTTGCGGCCAGCGACTCGACCAGTCGGTCGATTTCCTCTCGAGTACGTTGTTCGGTGACCGCGACCAGCAATGTCTGGTCGGCAGCTTCGCCGAGTGATTCTCGAAGGCGGGGAAACCGTCCAAGTGCGGGGCCGAGGTCAAAGCCGGCATCGGCCGCGCGGTTGATCACGTCGGTGGCATCGCCCTGACATCTCAAGGTGAATTCCTTGAAGAAGGGGCGGGAGAACATCAGTTCGAAGCCGGGCAGTTCACCGAGTCTCTCGGCTGCGTAGTGCGATTTGCGGCAGCACAGTTCGGCAACGTCCACCAGCCCCTGGCGGCCCAGCAGCGACAGGTAGACCGTGGCTCGTATGGCCAGCAGGCCCTGGTTGGTGCAGATGTTCGACGTGGCCTTTTCTCGACGGATGTGTTGCTCACGGGCCTGGAGGTTGAGTACGAAGCAACGTTGGCCGTTGCGATCGACGGTCTGTCCGATCAACCGGCCCGGCATCTGCCGGACGTGGTCCTGGCGGCAGGCGAGAATGCCCAGGAACGGGCCACCATACTGAGCCGGGATGCCCAGAGACTGCCCCTCGGCCACAGCGATATCGGCACCGCATTCGGCAGGAGTTTTGAGCAGTCCGAGGCTCAGAGGATCAAAGCTGACGATGGCCAACGCGCCGACGTCGTGAGCCGCCTGGCAGAGCGGTTCGAGTTCTTCCAGGGCACCGAAAACGTTGGGCTGCTGAATGACCAGGCAACAGGTCTCCTCGTTGAGCGAGTCGGCAACGATGTTGACGTCGGCCGCTCCGTCCGGTGTGGCGATGACGTCGAGTTGGCACGACAGGTTCCCGAGATAGGTCTCAAGAACCTCCTGGTATTCGGGGTGCAGCGATCCCAGCACCACGACCCGGTTGTACCGCTTGGTGACTCTCATGGCCATGAAGACCGCCTCGCTGACGGCGGTGCCGCCCTCGTAGAGGCTGGCGTTGGAGACCTCCATTCCGGTCAGTTGGCAGACCAGGGTCTGGAACTCGAAGAATGCCTGCAGGCTGCCCTGGCTGGCCTCCGCCTGGTACGGGGTGTAGGCGGTATAGAACTCGCCCCGTGAAGCAACCTCGTCGACAGCGGCGGGGATGAAGTGGTCGTAGACGCCTCCGCCCATCAGGCAGACCCGTGAGGAACCACCGCAGTTGGCTGCGGCGAGTTTGCGAAGGTGCATTTCCAGTTCGGGTTCGGAGAAACCGGTGGGCAGGTCGAGCAGTCCGTCGACCTGAAGGTGATCGGGGACCTGTTCGAAGAGCTCGTCGATTGACTCGGCACCGATTGCCTCGAGCATCGAACGGATGTCGTCGGGGGTGTTGAATAGGTAGGCCACGAGGCGTCTCGCTCGGAATTCGACGTGAACCGTGACAGCCGTCAGTGCCCGGCCGATTGACAGTGTTCTCGGTAGGCGGTTTCGTCGAGTAGGGCGTCGGCGGCCGAGGCGTCGGTGACGGCCACGCGGATCATCCAGCCTCGTCCGAACGGGTCTTCACCCAGCGCGTCGAGATCGTCGGGCAACCCCGTGTTGACCTCGGTGACTTCACCGGCGACCGGTGCGTAGAGGTCACTGACGGCCTTGACACTTTCGACCTCGCCGAAGATCTCACCGGCATCAAGCGTCCGCCCCACTTCGGGCAAATCGACAAACACCAGGTCGGTCAAGGCTTCGACGGCGAAATCGGTGATCCCGACGGTGGCAATTTCGCCGTCGAGATGGAGCCACTCATGGCTCTTGGAAAATTTCAAGGTGGCCGGGTCCATCGTTGTCCAACTCCGTTTTGCTCGCGTGTGCGTCCATGTCCGCGATCGGGCAGATCGCTGTTCCGATGGTTGGCCCGGCTATTCGGATGCCGGTGCCGATTGTTCGTGAAGCTCGTGCTCGGCGATCTTTTCAACTCGTCGAGCGTGTCGCCCCCCTTCGAATTCCGTTTCCAGCCAGATCTCAATCATGCGGTTGACCAGTCGGTCGCCGAGCAGGTCAGCCGAGAGGCACAGAACATTCGAGTCGTTGTGCCGTCGGCTCATGCCGGCCGTGAGGTCGTCGTGGCAGTTGGCCGCTCGGACCCCGGAGAACTTGTTGGCGACGATGCACATCCCCATCCCCGTGCCACAGATCAGGATGCCCCGGGCGGCAGTCCCGTCGGAAACAGCTCCGGCAACAGACGCTGCGAAGTCGGGGTAGTCAACGCTCTCGGTCGACTCCGGTCCATGGTCCAGTCCGTCGTGTCCGAGTTCGGTCAGCAGGGCGAGGACCTTGCCCTTGACGGTGAAACCGCGGTGGTCGCTGGCGACGGCAATCTTCATGGTCAATGGGGGGGTTGGAGAACGGGGGAGAAGGTCCGTGTCGGAGAATCAACTCGGCGAGTCGTCGAGCAACTCGTCGATCAGTTGCTGAAGATGGGATTGTATGGCGTGGCAACACTCCGCGTACACCGTCGATGACCCGCCGATCGGATCGTCTATGTCAGCTCCGTTGACGTTAAGGAGGCGGACCCGGGAGGCGGCGTCGGGCCAGGCTTCGAGGATCGAATCGCGATGCCCTTTCGTCATCGTGACCAGGTGGTCCGCTTGGACCGCTAACTCGGCAGTCAGCGGCTGGCTGACGTGCGAAGCGAATTCGATTCCCCTTTCCCTGAGACTCTCGGCCGCTTCCAGGCTGATCGGGCTTCCCCCATAGGCGGCCACGCCGGCCGAACCCACCAGGAAACCCCGATCCACCAGCTCCTCGTCCCGGCATTGTAACTGTTCGGCCAGCATTTTGCGAAACAACGCTTCGGCCATCGGTGAACGACAGGTGTTGCCCGTGCAGACGAAGACCACCGCCCGGCAAGCCATCCTCGCCACCGTGGCGGCTCCCACCGCACCCTCGTGGGTGACTTCCCACCCATCCTTTCGGATTCGGATCGTCGTGTCTCCGCCGGCGAATCTCGACGGGCCGGCCTGAAGGATCAACGAGGCTGAGCCGCAGGAGTCGGGGGACGGATCACCGGTGTTGGTCAGGTCCAGCGGCCGGGCCAGCAGGAGAGTGTCGGCGAGATCGAGCAGCCCGCGAGGCACTTCGTGTGCGGGCACCCGCACCGGCAGCCGCTGGGTGTCTGACACGCGGGTCCACCACGAAGCGGAGCAGTTGTTGGGAGGCGTGGCTCGGGGGGCGAGGTCCATCACGACGGGGGCCGGCCAGCAGCGACGTGCCAACCGCTGCACCAGTTCGTCGGAATCTGTCGGAATTGATGCGAGTCCGAGCAAACTCGGGGCGTCCGGGCCCAGGACCACCAGGTCGGGTTGTGCGTTGGAGCCGGCCGAGGGTTCGATGGGATCCGTCGGCATCAGCAGCGATTCGGCGGCGGCGGGATGAGAGCTGGAACCGACCATGTGGTAGCCGGCCTCGTCGGGGATCACCACCAGTTGGCCGTCAGCGACTTTTTCGGCTGCGAGAGTGACCGCCCGGGCCACCGCCTGCTCGTCGCCACCGCGGATATCCAATACCTCGGCCATCAACGCACCTGTCCCCGGTGATTGCCTCAGTCGGTGTACCGCTCACGACTCCAGTCACAAGCCAACTCGACGAGAGTTTCGAGCGTCTGGTGGTTGGCACTGCAGGCGACAATGCCCGGCAGCCGTAGCATGTCGGCCCGCTCGTCCATCCACAACTCGTCAAAGTGAACGCTTTGACCGTCGTGGACCCAGACCGCATCACCCCCCAGGATTCTGGCGATCTGCAACGACACCGGAAAGTCGTAGATGTTGGGTGAGTGAATCAACGAGCCGCCGAAGTGGCCGTCGGCCAGGAGCGGGTAAATGCTGCCCGGCATGTCGTCGGGAGCGACTCCCTCGAGCCCCCTCGCAGTGACGTCCTCGGCTCGTGCAGAATCGTGCTCCTGGAACCCGATCAGGTAGATCCGTGGTGAGTCTGGACGGGTGGCGGGGTCAACCGGTGTGATCGCATCGAGAACTTCGCGAGCCGGTTGCAGCGGATCGTCCGGACCACAACGTATCGTCTGTCCGATTGCCTCGACCCAGGTCCCTTCGGGACCCATTTCGGGGAGGTAGACCAACGAGTAGTGCAGCGTCTCGCGAGTCCGTAGCGAGAGCATCACCGCGTAGCCGTCGCCTGTCTGGTCACGGTACTGCCGTGTGCCATCGATCGGGTCCAGGGCAATGGTCCAGGCCGCGTCGTCGGCGAACAGGTGCAGGTCGCCGTTCTCTTCTTCGGCCTCAATCCTCGCCTGGCGAAACACCGTGTCGCGATCTCGCAACGCTCCCACCAGCAGCTCCTGGACGCTGATGTCGGCCAGTGTCAGTGCGTCGGTCAGGTGGCTGCCAGAGGTCTTTCCCGGCAGCGAGATGTTGAAGCCACGAATTCGACGGGCCAGGGCTCCACCCCAGCGCAGCACTTCGGGCATTTCTCGCGACAGGGCCGAGGTGAGATCGCCGAGTGTCATCGTCGATCGAGACTAACGCATTGTCCGTCGCGAGGGAATCGACCGGGTTGGCCGTTCTGCCGGCTGCCAGTAGGATGCCTGGACAAGTCGACAAGAGGAGAAATCGGATGGCCTTCGACAACAGGGAATGGTGGAGCCGCGGAAATCTGATGTCTTCAGCGGTGGTGGCAGCGATTGTGGCCTCCGGCCTCGTCTCTCTACACGCCGAGCATCCCCATGCCGCTCCGCAGGTGACCAGTCTGACCAATCCCAAGGTCCGTTTTCGTACGACCGAGGCGCACCACGTGGTGTTGACCAACGGCGAGGTGACCGCGGTGATCGTCGACAATTCGGCAGTGACCGGAGGCCCACTGAAGGCCGACCACCGTGCCGGTTACAACGGCGTCGCACAGCTGACCCATCGGCGGCGTCCCGACAACATCTTCCGGGCTCCCTACGCGGGGATCAACTACGAACACATTCACGATGGGACCCTTGCGGTGTCGCGTGAGAAGTTCGAGCCCCGGGTGTCGCCGATGCAGTTGCGGATCGTCGATCGAAGCACCGTCGAGTTGTACCAGCCGCCGACGAAGAACTGGAAATTGGAGAGTTGCGGGCGGTATCGGCTGCTCGAGGACGGAGCGATCGAGTACACATTCGAGTGCATCCCACGTGCCAGGACCTTCCAGCAGGGGTTCATCGGTCTGTTCTGGGCCAGTTACATCGATCGGCCCGAGGACAAGGCGGTTCACTTTCGAGGTCGGCGACTGGAGACCGAGGGGCCTGGCGAGTGGATCAAGTGGCTGCCTCCCTCACACGGAGTGGCCAGCACGCATCGCCCGGAGGGTGCCAGGTTGCCGAAAGTGGTCAACGGTTTTCCACTGACGCTGGTCAACCACCCGTCGCGATTTGTCTACACATCGCCCTGGTACTACGGCGTCAGCCACGGCATGGCGTTGGCCCAGGTGTTCCGTCGGCGTGACCGGATCTGGATGGCTCAGTCTCCAACCGGCGGGGGGGCGACCAATCCGGCCTGGGATTTCCAGTGGTTCGTCCCCGATTACCAGGTGAACCAGGCCTACGGATTCGTGATGCGAGCCGTCTACGTGCCTTACGAGAGCCGCGAGCAGGTGGCTCGTGCTGTTCGTCCTCACCTGGAATCGCTCAACCGGTCGCCTGGGCGCGGCGACCGGCGTGAGTCTCGATCCAGGTGACCAGCCGTTCGGCGACATCGATCGAGTTGACCCGGGCCAGGGCCCGCCAGCCGGGAACCGCGTTGACTTCCAGCACCATCCGTTGCCCCGCGGGGTTGCTGATCAGGTCGACTCCGGCCAGGCATGTGCCGGTTGCTTCGGCCGCAATGCGTGCCAGTTCAATGTCCCGGGGTCCCGGGGTCCACGGTTCGGCCAATCCCTGTTGAGAGATGTTGGTGCGGAAGTCTTCCCGAGCCCGTCGCCGCATGCCGCCGACCACTTCTCCGTCAAGCAGCAACACGCGGTCGTCGTAGCCGCCGTGGTCGATGAAGGCCTGCAGGTACAGAACGGCGTTGAGTTGTTCGAGCGTGCGGAAGGTTCTGAGGGCGAGTTCGGGGTCGCTGACTCGAACGATGCCACGGCCCTCGGCTCCGAAAATCGGCTTGACCACCACGTCTCCGCCGAGCGCCTCGAATGCTTCGAGGGCCGAGTCGGAATTCTCGCAGACCACCGTTGGCGGGACAGGGACGCCGGCCGCAAGAAGCCTGGCGGTTGAGAGGTACTTGTCGACGGCGCACTCGATGGCGCGAGGCGAATTGAGCACGGTGACACCGAGTTGTTCGAGTCGGGCCAGGGCATCCATCCGGAAAACGACCTGTTCCAGGGATCCCGGGGGCATCGTGCGTACGATCACAGCGTCGGCACTGTCCAGGTTGCCGTCTGTGTCTCGAACGGCTTCGCCGGGGTTTCCAACGGCATTGGTGGCCAGTGTGCCAACGATCTGGGGAAAGCGAATCCCCAGGCATTCGTGCCCCCGCTGCCGGGCGGCGCGGGACAGGTCCCTGAGATACCAGCTGCCGGGATTGCTGAGGACGGCGATTTGCACGCGTTGGATGTCCTGAATGTGAATCCGCTGGCAGCAGCAGCAACCGGGTCAGATTCCGAAACTCTCGCAGAGGATCTCGGGGCTGATCTGGCCGAAGGCGTGCGCCCGGCCCGTGTCGACATTGAAGAAACGCATCATGGCCGGGCTGAACAGGTGAGGGTCGATTTGATAGAAGTCGTGCCCCGCGTTGGCGAAGATTTCCAGGAACGGTCGGCCGTGGGCATCGGAGGCTGACGAGGGAACACGGGGGCCGATCTCGGCCAACGAGTCGTCGTCGCCGGTGACCCACAACGTGACGGTGCCTCCGTAGAGAATCGCATCATTGGTTCTGCCGATGCCGGCCAGGTCGTCGGCAGCTACAGGTGGCAGCGGAGCAGAACCGAAGCCCGAGACGATCCGCGAGACGTCGAACTCCAATTCGTGCAGCTTGTGCAGCGCCGTCTCGACGCTGCGAGCCACGACCTGGACGGTTCCGGCCTGGCTGGACGTGGGGGCAACCGCCAGCAAGGTCCGTTGGGTTTCCACTCCGGTCTTTTCGGAGATCGCTTCGAACACCGATTCGTCAGGCAGGCCGCCGCTTTCGATGACTCCCACGCAGGTATCGGGAGTCTCCGTTCCGCCGATATCCCCGTAGAGTTCCTCCCGGCCGGCAGCCGCCCGCATGGGCCCCGAGCCCATTCCGAAGTAGTCACCGACGCTGATCTGCCAGCCAGCGTACTGGCTGGCCAGGCAGGCCATCACCGGCGAATCGGTGGCGACCTCAATGGAGGGCCAACCATCTGTCGGCTGCGAGCCACTGGTGACGGTGACGCGTCCCCGGTCGGCCAGGCACAGACGCGACAGGTCGAGCCCGGCTTCGAGTCCCCCCGCGACGTCGACGCCCAGGTCGAGCACAATGCCGCCGTTGCCCAGCGTGTGCGAAGCTCCGCCGAGGTCGTCGATCCGGCCGCGGATCGTCTCGGCCAACCTCCACGCGCGATCGTTGAGCAGTCCGCCGGTGTCGGTCACGGCGAAGTGTCCCGATTGGGCGAAGCCGCTCGCTTGGCCTTCGGCTTGGCATCGGTCCTGATGTAGGACGGAAGGCCGCGTGGCTGGAATCTCATTCGGATCGGTCCCTGGCAGCACTCGCACCGCTTGATCTCGTACATCGGGATCGAGCAGATGTCGCACCAGTAGTCGAAGTACCGCCTGACGGGTTTCTTCTGGCGTTTGTCCGTGCGGTCGATGGTGAAGACCATCAGCACCTGGAGGTAGGGGATGCCGCGGCGGCGGTAACCGACCAGTTGGACGGGACGGTTTCTCAGCCTCTTGTCCTGGTAAAATGCCCGCCCGCGCCAATCCGGGACGATCGGGATCAGTTCGCCGTCGGAGGTTTCGAGCACCACCTGCTTGGCGAATTCGTCGGTGCTTTTGACCCCACGTCGTTTCAGCGCGTCGCTGAGCATCACGACCCGGCCGGCGAACAGCTCTCTCTTTATCCCCCGCGGCGGCTTGCTCACCGTCTTCTTGGCGGCCGGTTTTTCTGCCGGTTTCGCCGGTTGGGCCGCGGTGGCGGCCGCGCCGCAAAGTCCGAGGACGAGGGGCACAAGGAGGATGCGGGCCGGATGGATCACGAGCCTACTCCGGAGAACGACCAATCGCGATGAATTTCAGGTTGACGACAGCCTTGGCCTTGGATTTCGTCTTGGCGGGTGCCGGGACGTTGAGAATCCAGAAGCCATGGTCCTCATCATGAGTCACAGCAGCAGTCTTGATCGGCTTCTTTCCGCCGGGCACCATCGAGAAGATGGCCGGGTGTGTTGCGCCGGCCGACTTGGCACTTTTTGACGACAGGTCTTCAAAACCGAAGATCGGCTTGGGGTCCTGGTCGATCTTGGCGGGCAATGCGAGCAGGAAGTCGGCCAACTCGCTGGTTCCCACGTGGTTGCCGTCCTCGGGTTGCTGGCCGTATCGCAGCGTGTACACGCCGGGTTTGAGTTCCTGGCCACGGAAATCCGTGTAGCCGGTCTTGGTGTGGACCTGAAGCAGTCCGACGAGTTGTCCGGCGGTGAAGGGGTACTTGACCGAGAGGGTTGGCTTGAACTTGTCACGGATCGGCACGTCCTTGACCAGCCAGACACTGCAGACGGGACCCTTGGGGCTGGCGATCTGGTATCCGGCCTTATCGATCAGGCCAGCGATCTTGCCGCCGACGCCCTTGGGCAACGCCTTGGTGCGGCCGAGCTTGTGGGTCGGGGCGGCGGCTGTGGCCAGCAGGATCCCCGAGGAGATCAGAACGGCGGCGGGGACGAGTACGGCGGACAGGATGGGGCGTTTCATCTGGTGAGGCTCCTGTGGGCAGCGGCAGGATCGGCGAAATGGATGTCCGTTGGAGGTTGAGATCCGAACGACCACTGCCATTGTAGTCTCTCGCCGGGCGGGAGTCATTGGCGACCGGTGATCATTGATCACCAGGCTGGTCATCAGTGAGACAAATCAGAAACAGGCGGGATTCGGCGACCGGGCCGAATCCCGCCTGTTGTTCCATTCCGAGTCGCTTAGCGACGGAAAGTTGCCAGGAATGCGCTGCGGGTGCCGAAGTCGGTGAACCGCCGATTCAGGCTCTTGCCCTGGTAGGAGACCTTGAGGCTGAAGGCGGGACTGAAGTTCTCGACCTTGGTCAACGGCAGGTAGTAGACCACCTCGTTGGTGCAGACGCAGTCGCTCTTCTTCAGGGCCCGGGTCTTGATCTCGGCGACGTTGCCGGCCTTGAACTGGGCCTGCTTGGTCAGGTGATTGTTCTTCAACTCGATCGGAGCGCGGCGGACCTTGACCACGTGCTTGGTGTAGATCTTGGCGGTGTCCTTGACGAAATCGACCAGCGCGGCGAACTGTTCCGGAGTGGCCTTCTGATCGACCAGGATCACGGCGTTCATCTTGCCGGCCCGCAGTGGGAAGATTCCGTCGTACCCGATGGTGTTCTCGGCCGTGACGATCACGGCGGCACCAAGTCCGTCGACGTTGACACCGTTCCACTGGCCCTTGTCGACCTTCCAGGCCATCAGCGCTTCTTTGCCGGCCAAGCCCATCTCGGCGTTGGCGAAGCAGGGGCCGGTGTAGACATTGCAGGTGCGGGCTTCGATGTATTCGCCCGAGATGTTTGCGGCCAGTCCGTTGGTTGCAAACACGAAGAGCAGGGCGAGGGTCAGGCTGAGTTGACGCATGTCCGAGATCCTCCAGAACACCTTGTTTCAGGCAGATAGGTCGTGAATCGGTTTCACGATTCTCCCACGGGTCGTCGACCTCGTCAACGTGATGCCGGGGAAAAACAGGATCCGCGTCCAGTCCCACCATCGGAGGCCAACAGACAACCGGAACGAAAACGCCCCGCCGAACCCCCTGTGGGGTCCGGCGGGGCGAGAGTTTTCGTGTCCCTGGCCTTCGGGCCTAGGTGGCCTCGTAGCAGCTGCGGGTGGAATCCGTGCAGTGCTCCGCATCGCAGAGGCGATCATCGGGCCCGAAGATCGTCTGGGTCTTGCCGCACCAGAAGTTTCCATCTCCGGTGGCCTTTTCGCCGGGCGGCATTCCGGCGTTGGTGTAAAGCCCCTTGGAAAGGAGCTGTCGGCACCGGGTGGCGGTGTTGATTACTTGGAGTTCTTCGGACATGGATTACAGAGCTCCTTCCAGCATGTCGGCCGCCGAGAGCACGGCTCGTTTGACGGCCGTCTTGGCCAGTTGCACCTTGTAGGCGTTGTCCCTGAGCGGGGTGGCCTGTGCGACAGCGATCTCACCGGCCCGGCCGGCGGAGACCTCGTCGACCGGCTGGCCGATCAGGCTCTGGGCAGCTTCGTGCGCGGCCCACGGCATCGGGGCGACGTGCCCCATCACGATACTCGCTTCGCGAACGACTCCGCCGTCGAGGTCGATGGTGGCGGCTGCGGTGGCCAGTGGCCAGTCGAGCCCTTCCATCTGCAGGACCTCGTAGGTCGAGCTAACCCGTCCGGCAGTTGCCGGCAGGCGGACGTGAGAGATCAACTGGCCGGGCTTGAGCACCGAGACACCCTGGCTTTCGACCTTGGGCGTCACGAAGAAGTGCTCCAGCGGCAGCCATTCTGACGAACCGGCGTCAGGGCCGATCACTCGCACGTCAGCTCCCCAAGCGATCAGTGCCGGAGCAAACCTCGCGGCACTGACGAACTTGGCCGGTCCCTGGTTGCCCAGGATGGCGTGGTAACGGTTGTCACCGGCCGCGACCAGCGAGTCTCCGTTCTCGAGTGCCAACAGGCCGTAACCGTTGCGGTAGAACCAGCAGTTGGGCAGGTGACAGAGGTCGCCACCGAGTGTTCCCATTTGCTGGATCTGGATCGCACGGACGCCGTCGACGACGTCACCCAGCGACCGGTAATCGGCCAGCAGAGGACTCTCGGAGATCTCCTCCAGCGTCGTCAGCGCCCCGATGACAACACCGTCGCCGTCGGCGGCGATGCCCTGCATCGATTCGACCTGCTTGATATCGACCACGCGTTGCGGGGCTTGAAGATCTTCCTGCAGCAGTGCGATCAGATCGGTGCCCCCGGCCAGCACGGCCGTGTTGGCGTCATGGTCATTGAGCAGATCCAGAGCTTCGCTCTCGTTCTGCGGTCGTGCGTATTCAAAAGGTCTCATGCTTGACCTCCTTTCAGAGCCTCGAGGACTCGCTGGGGAGTCAGTGGCTGGACAGGGACGCGGACGCCGGTCGCGTTGGCGACGGCGTTGGAAATCGCGGCCCCGGTGGAGATGACCGGGGGTTCTCCCAGTCCCACCACGCCCCGCTCGTACTCGCTGTCGGGCTGGTACATGTGAACCATCAGTTTCCCGATGTCACCGATCCGCGGCAGCTTGTAGTTCTCCAGGTCGGCATTGATGAACCGCCCGGTGCGGTTGTCCATCACGCGTTCCTCGGAGAGGGCGTAGGCGATGCCCATGATCAGGCCGCCATAGACCTGGCTGCGAGCGGTCAACTCGTCGATGATCAGTCCACAGTCCTGGACGGCCACCAACTCGTTGATCCGGACGATTCCGGTTTCGATATCGACCGAAACGTCGGCCATCTGGACGCCGGCGACGCCCTGGGACGTCAGTCCGTCGTTCTTGGGTCCCTGTCCCTGGACTTCCAGGGGCATCGGGCCCAGCAGGCCACAGGCCTGTTTCCAGGTGCAGACCGACTTGCCGGCCGAGAGGATCTTGCCCCCCTTGGCCGAGAGCGAGTCGGCTTTCACCTTGTACTTGGCGGCGACCAGGTCGTAGATCTTCCACAGCGCCTCGAGTCCGGCACGCCGGTGCGGTCCGGAGACGCCGCCGACGGTGATCGAGCCGCCCGACGGGTTGGCCTTCGGGTAACTGTTGTTCCCGAGATTGACCTTCACGTCGTTGATTCCCAGTCCGAAAGTTTCGGCGAGGGTGATCGCGATCACGGTGCGGGTGCCGGTGCCCAGGTCCTGGCTGCCCAGGAAGGTTTCGACCGCCCCATCGGGGTGCACCTTGACGGTACAGGTCGTGGCCCCGGCCCGGCCGCCCCAGCGGTGCAGGGCCATGCCCAGCCCCCGCTTGACCGACTTGCCGCCGCCCTTGCCATGGGCGTGCCACTTGGCCTTCCAGTCGATCAGCTTCGCACCGATCTTCATCTCCTCGGCGTAGACATCCGGCTTGGGTGTCTTGTCGAGGTTCTTCATGAAGATGTCGTAGCTGTTGGCTCCCATCTTCGCCGCCAGGTCGTCGATCACCGTGTCGGTGACCGCACACAACTGCGGGTGCGGGGGAGCTCGCCAGGCCCGGTTCGGTCCGGTGTTGGTCGAGATTCCCGTTGCCTTGCGGTTGCGGTTGGGAATTCCGTCGAAGCAGTAGGGAAGTTGCCCGAGAGAAATCGTCGAGCCGGCAATCCCGCTGGTGCCCCAGTGGTGGCTGTCCCAGACGGTGATGTTGCCTTCGGCATCGGCCGCGATCGTGACTTCGGCGAACCCGCTCGGGCGGGTCCCCCCGATCTTCAACTCGGTGGCCCGGTCGAGCATCAGTCGGACCGGCTTGCCGGCCTTCTTGGACAACTGGGCACAGGCCACGCCCCACTCATCGGCCGCGAACTTCGACCCGAACCCGCCACCGATGTAGTTGCAGGTGATCGAGACGTTGCTGGCGTCGATTCCCAGCGGGCCGGCGAACTGGCCGCCGGTGCCCGAGACGTTCTGGGTCGAGAGGTGGACATTGAGCTTGTCGTCACCGTCCCACTCGCAGTGTGACCCGTGCGTTTCCAGGCACATGTGCGAGATGGTGGTGATGCCGTAGTAGCCCTTATGGACATGCTTGGCGGCCTTCAGGGCCGCTGCCACATCGCCCTTCTTGTTGTCACCAAGCGGCTTGGTCCGCTTGCCGGTCGTGGCCCCGGGCAGGTCCTCTTCGTCGACCCAGTGGGGCTTGGCTTCGTAGGCGACCTTGATCGCCCGCACACCATCTTCGGCCTGCTCGGGCGTGTCGGCGGCGACCGCAGCGACGATCGTGCCGTCCCAGCGGACTTCCTTGCCGGCACCGTTGAAGACGTGCACGGCTCGGACGCCGGGAGTCTTTTCGGCGTCGGCGGTGTCAATGCTCTTGACCACCGCAGCACCGCCCTTGAACGTCAACAGCCGCGCGAACAGCGTGCCGGCGGTGTTGATGTCGGCGGCGTACTTGGCGTGGCCGGAGGCCTTTTCGACGCCATCGATCCGCTGGTGGTCACCCCCGATCAGGGTGTTGTCCGTACGTTTTTTCCAGGCAACTTTGCGTTCTGCCATGGCTCACTTGCCCCCTTTCGAGATCTCCAGAGCACATGCCGTGATGCCCTGGTAGGTACCGCAGCGGCAGATGTTGCCGCCCAGCCCCTTCTGAATGTCGGCGAGAGACGCCTTGGGGTTCTTGTCGAGGAAAGCCCGGGTGGCGACCACGAAGCCGGGAGTGCAGAAGCCGCACTGCATCGCATCGTGCTTGACGAATCCGGCGACAACCGCGTCGACCTTCTCGCCTCGTCGCAACGATTCGACCGTGCGAATCTTCTTGCCCTCGCATTCGATCGCCAGCCGACTGCCCGCCAGGACCGTCTTGCCGTCGATCAACACCGTGTCGGCGCCGTCGGCGGACCGTTCGTCCACCTCCTTGCAGCCGGTCAGGTTCAGGTTGTTCCGCAGGACGTGCAACAACGTCACCCGCGGCTCGACCTTGACCGTGTGATCCTTGCCGTTGACGTTCAACGTCACGTTCTGGGCTGCCGCGGCGAAGACGTTGGTCTTCAGGTTTGCGGCTGCCGCTTCCTCGGAACCCTGCGTGGCCATCGCCGTGGCGGTGGCGGCCGCAGCCGATCCCTTCAGGAAGTCGCGACGATTGAAGCCAGGCCCGCTGCGATTTTGATCGTCTCGGTCCCGCATGGACTTCAGTCTCCTCATGATGTGTCTAACTGCGGACTCGCCTCCGAGCCTCCCGACAGTGCCACGCATCCTACCGGCGGCGATCCGGGTTCTCAAACGTCCGGCGAGAAAAAACTGCCGGATCCGAGGTCCTCGTCCCGCACGTCACTGACGAACATGCAGCCGGGAGCGTGAGTGATGGCAAACGGCACCGCCGCCTCCTCGAGCACCGCCTGCGGGGTCACGCCGCAGGCCCAGAAGACCGGCAATTCGTTTTCGTCGACCGGGACGGCGTCCCCGTAGTCGGGACGGCCCAGGTCCTCGATTCCCAGCAGGCCAGGCAGCCCCACATGAACCGGCGACCCGTGGACCTCGGGGAACCGCGAAGTGATCTCGACCGCGCGGACCACGTCGGCCGGCCCGAAGGGCCGCATCGAGACCACCAGGTTGCCCCGGAACACCCCGGCCGGATCGCATTCGACCGACGTGCGGTACATCGGCACGTTGGTCTCGCACGCCTGGTGACGCACTTCCAGCCCGTCATTCAGCAGTGCCCCTTCGAAAGTGAACGAGCAGCCGATCAGGAAACCGACCAGGTCGTCCCGCCAGAGGCCGGTCACATCGGTCGGCTCGTCGATCACCTCTCCGTGTTCCCAGACCCGGTAGCGGGGCAGGTCGGTGCGGATGTCGGCGGCCGGAGCGATGCCCGAGGGCACCGGATCGCCCGGAGCGGTCACGTCCAGCAACGGGCACGGCTTGGGGTTTCGTTGGCAGAACTTACGAAAATCCTCGGCCTGGTCAGACGGAAGAATGACCAGGTTGGCCTGGGCAAAGCCGGGAGCCAGCCCGGCCGTGTGGGTGGTCCATGTCCCAGCGCGGCAAGCTCCTCGAACTTCCTCGGGGGTCCCTGGCTGCGTTGTGAGTTTGCTGTCCATAGCTGAGAGTTTACCGCCGCACGGAGCCGTCTGGCGAGGGTGGCGGCTTTCGCCGCGTCGAGATCGAAATTAGGATGTGGTCCGGGCGAGAGTATGGCCGGAGGCAAGGAACGGGACGGAAAAATGGAAGAGCAGTTTCCACGTGGGGGCCGCGTCGAGTGGATCGGCGGGGCGGGTGAACGCAAAGGGGAGGTGGCGTCCAGCGAGGACTGCTGCCTGGAGCCGGGGACGGGAATCGCGGGCGAGCATCACGCGGTGGGCAGTGAAACGCATCGCGAGGTGACGCTGATCCAGCACGAGCACCTGGCCGCCGTGGCGACGTTGATCGGTCGCGACGCGATCGACCCCGCACTGCTGCGTCGCAACATCGTTGTCAGCGGCATCAACCTGCTGGCTCTCCAGGAGCGGACCTTCCAGCTCGGAGAGGTCGTGCTCGAAGGGGCCGGGCCGTGCGTGCCGTGCGAACGGATGGAGCAGAACCTGGGACCCGGTGGTTACAACGCCATGAACGGCCACGGGGGAATCTGCGCGCGGGTCGTTGCCGGTGGCACCGTCCGCGTTGGCGACACCGTCAGCGTGCCGTCTCGTTAACCCGGCTCGACTCGATCTGGACCTCCTCCACCGGCCGGTCGTTGCCGTCGGTCGGCAATCCACCGATCGAGAGCAGCGTCTGCAGGCTCTCGTCGTCGGCCGTCTTGCCGAAGGCGGTGTACTGGCGGTCCAGGTGCGGGACACGGTCGAGGCAGAGGAAAACCTGGCTGCCGGCCGAGTTGGGGTCGTTGGTACGGGCCATCGACAACACCCCCGCCTCGTGCAGACGGTCGTTGAATTCGGCGTTGATGGTGTAACCGGGGCCACCGGTGCCCGTGCCCTCTGGGCAACCCACCTGTGCCACGAAGCCGGGGATCACCCGGTGGAATACGATCCCGTCGTAGTAACCGATGCTGGTCAGTCCGATGATGTTGCGGCAATGGCCGGGAGCGATATCGGGCCAGAGATCCAGGGTGATGCGTCCCAGTGTCGTCTGGAATTCGACCTGGTAGTCGGTCGTCTCGAAATCGACGCCTTCCAGTGCCTGGTCGACTTCCGCTTGGCGGTTCTGGGTCATCGTGGTCTCGCTTGCTTCAAGGGGAGTGAGGAGGGGCAACGAGGCGTATCGTAGGGGGGGCTTTCGGGGTCCGCCAGTCACCCCGGGATCCACTCAATCTTGATCTCCCGGTTCTCCGACACCACCCCCTCCGGGGGTGAGAATCGTCAGGACGTCGCCGGGCGAAATGTCGAGTTGGACCTTGCCGCCGAGATCCTGTTCGTCGGATCCGTCGGCCGGTCTCAACAGGTTGTGGCCGACCTGGCCGGGTTTGCCTCCGTCGAGGCCGAATGGGGCGGACGGGCCACGTCGTTCCGAGAGGATCGAAACCGACAGCCGGCGGAGGAACTCGATGCGACGGACGATCCCGTCGCCACCCCGAAATCGCCCTTCTCCACCGGACCCGGTGCGGATCGAGAACTCGTGCACTCGCACCGGATACCTCCTCTCGATCACCTCGACGTCGGTCAATCTCGTGTTGGTCATGTGCGTATGGATCGCATCGGTGCCGTTGGCATCGGGTGTGGCCCCCGCACCTCCGCAGATCGTTTCGTAATAACCGAACGTCTCGTCACCGAACGTCAGGTTGTTCATCGTCCCCTGGCTGGCTGCGGCCACGCCCAGGGCACCCAGCAGGGTGTCGACGACCCGCTGGCTGGTTTCCACGTTGCCGCCAACTACCGCGGCACTCCGGGAGGGGTCGGACTGCTCGGGAGGGTTCAACAGGCACTCGGGAAGATGAATCGTGACCGGTTCCAGCACCCCGCTGTTCAGGGGGATGTCCTCGTTGATCAGGCAGCGAAACACGTACAGGCAGGCGGCGGTGACGATGGCCCGGTTGGCGTTGAGGTTCGAATCCATGACCTGGCCGGTTCCGGCGAAATCGACCTCGGCGGTGTCGCCGGAGATGGAGATCGCCACCGCGATCACTGAACCGTTGTCCAACTGGTCGGTGCGGCTGTAGTTCCCGTCGGGAATCGCCTCCAACGCCAGCCGCATTTTCTCGGATGCCGCCCGCTGGATGTGCCCCATGTAGGCCTCAACGACCTCCAGGGAGTACCTCTGGACCAGCCGTCCCAGTTGCACCACTCCGCTGTTGTTGGCGGCCACCTGGGCGGACACATCGGCCAGGTTCTCCGCGACGTTGCGGCTGGGGTGATCACCCGAGGAGAGCAGTTCTCGCAACGCGTCCTCTCGCGAGGTTCCCTGGTCGACCAGGCGGAAGTTACGGATCAACACGCCCTCCTCGCCGAGGTTACGGGAAAACGGTGGCATGCTGCCGGGGACGATGCCGCCGATCTCGGCGTGATGGGCACGGCTGGCGGTGAAGAACAGCAGTCGGCCGTCTTCGACGTGATGAACCGGGGTGACGACCGTCACGTCGGGAAGGTGGGAACCACCGCGGTAGGGGTCGTTGGTGACGAACACGTCTCCCGGGGACATGTCGGGGTTGTCGGCCAGGATTCTCTTGACGGTCTCGCTCATCGCGCCGAGGTGAACCGGGATGTGAGGAGCGTTGACGACCAGGTCGCCGGAGGCCGAGAAGATGGCGCAACTGAAATCGAGCCTCTCCTTGACGTTGGTCGAGAAGCTGGTTTTCTGCAGCGTCAGGCCCATCTGTTCGGCGATGGACGCGAAAAGATTGTTGAAGATCTCGAGCATCACCGGGTCGGCTTCGGTCGAGACCTCTGCCACGGCCTGCTCGCCGGCGTCCTGACGGATCAGCACTTCGTCCCGCTCGGTGATCTCGGCCGAGTATCCGGGTTCGACGACCACCGTGGACGTGGATTCACAGACGATGGCCGGGCCGTCAAACCGGTCTCCGGGATTCAGGTCGTCCCTGAGAAACACGTTGGTGTCACGGTCGCGGCCGTCGAAGACGGACGTGGTAGTTTCGGCCGGCTCGGGCGATCGTGTCACGGCGGTCGAGGTTTCCAGTGGTGGGTCGGCCGTGGTGCCAACAACCTCGACTCTCGCTGCGGTGACCTCCAGTGGCCGGCCGTCGTGGGCGTACCCGTAGAGTTGCTGATGCAACTCGTGGTAACGGCCAGCGTAATCGCCATCGACGGGGCAGGGGACCGGGATGGCCGCTTCGACCCCCAGGTAGCGGATCTCCAGCGTTCGTCGCGGTTCTCCGATCCGCTCGTCGGGAATTCCCTCGGCGCGGACTTCGTCGGTCGCCCCGGTTTCGAGTTCCGTAAAGATCGTCTCGAGGTTGCCGAGTGTCTGGTCATCGTAGGGTCGCAGCACACTGCGTTCGGCAAACCGTCTCACGTCGGCCAGCCCCATGCCGTAGGCACTGAGAATGCCGGCGTAGGGGTGCACCAGCACATCGCGGATTCCCAGTTCCCTGGCGATGGAACAGGCGTGCTGGCCGCCGGCCCCACCGAAGGTGACCAGCACGTAGTCAGCCGGATCGTAGCCGCGGGCGACCGAGATGTTGCGGATTGCCCGGACCATGTTGGCGATCGCGATCTGCAGGAACCCCTCGGCAAGTTCCGTCGGCGTGTAGCGGCGTCCCATCGGTGACTCGGCGATTCGTCCACAGAGGGCTTCCAGTCGCGAGGCGACCGCGTCGGTGTCAAGCGGGAACGGGAAGTGGTCCGGGAGGATCCGTCCGAGGTGGACGTTGAGGTCGGTGACGGTCAGTGGTCCGCCGCGGCCGTAGCAGGCCGGCCCGGGATCGGCACCGGCACTGGCCGGGCCGACAGCGAGTTTGACACCGTCGAACTCGCAGATGCTGCCCCCGCCCGCGGCGACCGTCTCGATGGCCAGCATCGGCGAAACGATCCTCACTCCCGCCTTGGTCGTCTCGAATTCCCGCTCGTAACTGCCGTCGTAGCGGGAAACGTCGGTGCTGGTGCCGCCCATGTCGAAACCGATCGAGCGGTCGAACCCGGCTCTCTCGGCAACGCGAGAAAACCCGATGACTCCTCCGGCCGGACCGGACAGGATGCTGTCCTTGCCGACAAAACGGTCCGCGTCGACCAGGCCGCCGGCCGAAGTCATGATTTTCAGGGAACTTCCGCCAAGCGAATCACGGAGCCGGGTGACGTACTGGCGGAGGATCGGGTTGAGATAGGCGTCGACCAACGTGGTGTCGGTGCGGCTGACGATCTTGATCAGCGGTGAGAGTCGACTCGATCGGCTGACCTCGGTGAATCCCGCGGCCCTCGCCGCTGTTTCGATTTGTTCCTCGTGATCGCTGTTGGCGAATGAGTGCAACAGGCAGATCGCCACCGAATCGATCCCGTCGTCCCTGGCGGCCTGGAGTTCCTGCTGGACATCCTGGAGCTGCGGCGAGGACAAGACGTTGCCATCGGCGTCGATTCGCTCGTTCACCTCGATGACCCGTTCGAACAGTGGCTCGGGCTTGCGGATCACCAGGTCGAAGAGCCGCGGCCGGTCCTGGTTGCCGATCAGTGGCACATCGGCAAATCCGTTGGTGGTGACCAGTGCCGTGCGGGCGCCTTCGCGAGTCAGCAGGGCGTTGGTTCCCCGCGTGGTGCCCAGTCTCACCGAGACTTCGGGAATCGGTTCGTCGAGCTGCAGCGAGAGCACATGGCGGATGGCAAGGATCGGAGCTTCTTCGGGAGAAACCAGCTCGTAGGTGGTCCCCGGTTGGATCGAATCGGGCAACACCTGGTCGATCGTCAATCGGCCGGTCGCCACGTCGAAGGCGGTGACGGTGGCCTCCAGCAACGGATGCCCGTCGCGGTCGAGGCACCGCAACGGGTATCCCACCCAGAAGTCGGCCGGGTCGGAGGTCCGCGCCAGGTCCACCAGCCGGTCGGTGCCCACGACCTGCTGGACCTGCCCCTTGGTGACGGCCGAACTGAGAACCTTCAGTGGGACCAGGTCATCCTCGGGGGAACAGGCTATGCAGTCGGTGAACGTGCCGCCGACATCAATCCAGAATTCCCACGGTTTCATGGACTCCCTATTTACAGACCCGGTGGCAATCGCGGCAAGCCGCCAACCGCACCGTACCCGGTTGCCCGCGAGGATGTTCGTCGGCATCATGTGACAATCGGGCTCGACGACGGAACGGCAGGCCGAGGCGATGAGTACGCAGAGACTGGCTGAAGCGATCGAGAAGCTGCGTGGGTCTTACGGCGGCCCCGAAGCCGAATTCGCTGCCCGGCCACTGAGACGTTGGTCCACCCTGGTCGATGTTGTTGCCGGTGAGCCGAAAGCGAAAATCCCCGATTCGCCTCGTGTTCCGCTTGATCAGCCCGAACCACTGCTGGATCTACCGGTCGAAGCCCTGCAGGAAGCTCTCAAGGTGACCGGTCGAGACCAGCGGCGTGCCGGAGCTCTGCAGGCACTGGCCAACTGGTGGCCGGGGGATGATGCGGACGAGTCGTGGTGCGAGGACCACGAACGGCGTCGCATGGAATTGACCGCTATCCGTGGGGTGGGACACGAACTGGTGGATCGGATCCTGCTGCTGGTGCTCGGACTCCCCGCAATGCCGCTCTCCCGCGCCGCACTCCGCGTCGGTTGCCGTCACGGATGGAGTGGGCTCGAGTCCGAGTACGACGAGTGGCAGCACCTGTTTCGACGGGCCGCAGAACTGGCCGACTCGACACTGCCGGAGGCCTGGTGGCTGATCAACCGGGTGGGTCGCTCACACTGTGGCAGCCGACCTCGCTGTGACGGCTGTCCGCTGGAGCCCCTGTTGCCGGAGGGTGGGCCCTACGAACCGGAGTAGAAAATGGTCCCATACTCGTATCGAGAAACGACATAAAGTCATAAACGACAGTTAGTTGTGTCGTTGTCTGTTTCTGCGGCCCGACAATCGTTGCAATCGGAAACAACATATCTATCTTCCGTGAGCTACCCGGTCTTCCCTTCCTTTTTATTTCCCCTGATCGTTTCCATGGTCCATATAGGGTTGCGGTCCTCGTTTTGTGGGCCGTCTTTCCCGTTGGAACAGACCGGCCCGAGAGGCTGTGGAGACTGGCGATGTCGAGCGACCAATCGCATTGGGATCTGGTGGTGATCGGTGGTGATCGAGTGGGTCACGAAGTGGCCCATGAAGCCGCATCTCGAAGCGCCCGCGTGATGCTGGTGGTCCCGGGAACGGGCAGCCAGCCGGCGGTCGGCAACGGTCAGGTCGGTGTCGTGGTCGGACTGCCGCGATTCGTGACGGGTGGTGTCCTGGAAGTCACCACCTCGGTGGGGGTTGACCGGTTGTGCGGTGAGACGGTGGTGATCGGGACAGGCAGTCGGCCGTGGTTCCCGTCATCGTTTGTGGTGGATCAGGACCGGGTGCTCGATTCCGACTCATTCGAGCGTGCGGCATCGGTGGAACGGGTTGCGGTCGTTGGTGCCGGTCGAGATGGACTGCGGGCGGCCACGTTGCTGTCGACGACCGGGGTGGAGGTGACGTTGTTTGACCGGCGTCATCGCCTGCTGGAGGAATGCGATTCGGAACTGGTGGACCTGATGGTGGAGGAAATTGGGCGTTCAGGTGTCGTGTTGCGGTTGGGTGAGGAAATTGTCGAGCTCGGTCCGACCCGCGATGGTGCGGCCGTGATCTTGCCCGGCGGCGATCTGGAGCGGTTCGACCGGGTGGTGGTGGCAGTTGGTCGCAGGGGAAACACAGACACCTTGGAATTGGAGTCGGTTGGTCTGGAGACCGACGAGCGGGGGCGTCTGTGGTGTGACGATCGATTCGGAACATGGGTTGAGGGGATTTGCGCGGTGGGCTCAGTGATCGGCCATCCGAGTTGGCTGCGTCACTCCCTGGACCAGGGCAAGCGGCTGGCCGTCGACGTGTTGTTTTCGGGTGGTTTCGAACGTGGGCCGGCAGCTGCGGTCACATCCAGCGGCACCCGGCCGGAGATCCTGCAGGCGGGCTGGACGACCGAGGACCTGATGTCCGAGGGAGTGGATTACGAGGCGGGCCGAGTGGGATTCGGTCGCGGCGCGACCAATTCCCTGAAGTTGCTTTGGACCCGCCGCAGTGGCCGGGTGCTGGGGGTTCACGCGATCGGACCCGGTGTGGCGGGATCGATCGGACGGGTGGCGGCCGCGATGCGGCGGCGGCTGACCGTCGACCGGCTGCTTTCGACGTGCGGCGACGATGAACTGTTGCGGGAGGCAGCGACGTCGATGGTCGGAGCCAAGCCTGAGCAACCGACCGTATCCGAAGTGGCACCGCCGGTCCCTCACGAACGTCCCGCCTGGCGGATCGACGCAGTCTGAGGCATCTGCTCAGCGGCGAGCATCACTTAGCAACCGTGACAGGTCCTCGGCGAGCGGCGATTCGATGGTCAGCGGACGACCGGTGATCGGGTGTTCGAACGACAGCGAGTGGGCGTGAAGAGCCTGACGGTCGATGGCCGGCCATGGGGGGGCAGCGGGTGGTTCGATCAGCAGCGTTCCGCTCCGGTCGCGACGAATTTCCCCACGCGGGCCGTAAAACGGATCTCCCAGGAGTGGGTGACCGATCGAGGCGAGATGGACACGGATCTGGTGTAACCGGCCGGTCAGCGGCCGGGCTTCGATCACTGACCATCCGTCGAACTTTTCGAGCACGCTGTAGTCGGTCTGTGCCGGTCGCGGGTTGATCGCGTCGTCTGCGGCCGAGACGAGATGGGATTCCGGATCGGTGACTTGGCCCAGCGGGGTGTCGATGGTCCCGTCATCTTCGGCGGGGTGCCCTTCGACCATCGCCAGGTAGGTCTTCCGGATGGTCCGTTCCTGGAAACCGATCGAGAGTCGGCGATGCGAGAGATGGTCCTTGGTGGCGACCACCACGCCGGAGGTGTCACGGTCCAGCCGATGGACGATGCCGGGCCGCAACAGGCCCGCAGCGACGGCCGTCTGGTCGAGGTGCCACTGCAGGGCGTTGACCAGCGTGTCGGCCCGGTCGACCTCGGCCGGGTGGATGATCATTCCGGCGGGTTTGTTGACCGCCACCAGCCACCGGTCCTCGTAGATCACCTCGAGCGACGAGGGCGTGGCCCTGAGCAACTTGTCGGGCGGTTCGAGCAAGCGGACGCGGATCTGTTGACCCGGATAGACACGTTGCCGGATATCGGCCACCTGGCCGTCGATGAGGACGGCTCCGGCCCGCACCAGGCGGTGAATGCGGAACCGGGTGTGGTTGCGGAGTTCTCTGCCGACGACCGCATCGATTCGTCGGCCGCCGAGATACTCGGCGACAGGGAAGCGAACTTCCGGCGGAGAGGACGGTACGAGCGGGTTTTCGTTCGACATCGAGAATTGCAGCGGGCACAATGACACCGGCTCACGATCATAGCCAGCCGATGAGGTGGCGTCTCGTGGTCAGGAATTTCGCGGGAAATGGGAACCAGGGAGAGAGACGATGTCGGAAGTCAATCGCAGAGGATTCCTGGCGGGAGCAGCCGCCGGGGTCGCGACCGTGGGTTCGACCCGGCTCCGTGGTGAGTCGAAGAAAGCGGGAGCCAACGAACGAGTACGGGTGGGGGTGATCGGCGCCGGCGGACGGGCGTTGTCGCTGAACCGGTCGTTTGCCGAAAACGCCAACGCCGAAATTGTCACCATCGCCGATCTCGACCCTCGTCGCCTTCCCCGGGCGGTTGAAGAGGTCTTCCGGCGACAGGGAAAGAAACCCAAGACGACCGAGGATTTTCGCCACCTGATCGACGACAACTCACTGGATGCCATCGTTGTTGGTACCCCCGACCACTGGCACGCCATCCCGTCGATCATGGCGATGCTGGCCGGAAAAGACGTTTACGTCGAGAAGCCCGACAGCCACAACATCGTCGAAGGCATGCGGATGGTCGCGGCGATGAAGAAGCACAAGCGGATCTGTCAGATGGGGTCGCAACACCGTTCGACCACGCGGATGCAGACGGCGCTGGCCTACATCAAGACCGGTGCCCTGGGCCGTTGCCTGGTGGCCAAGGCCTGGGAGAGTTCCCGGCAGGGGGCGATCGGGTTTCCCAAGGACAGCCAGGTCCCGGCCGGTGTCAACTACGACATGTGGTGCGGTGCGGCTCCGAAGCGGCCGTTCAACGTCAACCGGTTTCACGGCCGCTGGCGGTGGTTCTACGACTACGGCACCGGTGACCTCGGCAACGACGGTGTGCACCGGATCGATATGGCCGTTGCCGGCCTGCAGGCGGCGATCGAAGCTCAGAAGGAGGACCCACTGGGGCTGCCGACCGGCATCTCGGCCAGCGGCGGCAAGTGGTACTTCAACGACTGCCAGGAATTCCCGGATACCCTGCAGGTCAACTACGAGTACTCCGGCCGTCACCCGAGAATCCTGACTTACGAGATGCGTGTCTGGTGCCCGTACCAGTACCTGGGCGAGTCCGAGGGGGCGGCCGTCTTTGGTGAGAACGGGTACATCGTACTCGGCAACCGCCGTTGGCGGGCCTACGATCGCAGTGGCCAGGTGGCCGCCGGTGACGGTGACAGCCACGAGAAGCCTCACGTGCAGAACTTCATCGACTGCATCAAGAGCCGCAAGAAGCCGTACTGTGATCTCGAGACCGTCGGCCATCCGGCCAGCGTGCTGTGCCATTCCGGTAACATCTCGGCCCGCCTGGGTCGCAAGCTCGTGCTGGACACCAAGACGGAGAGCTTCGTTGGTGACAAGGAGGCCAACGCGATGCGAGGCCGACCCGAATGGCGGAAGCCCTGGGTGTTGCCGGAAGTCTAGAGCACCGGGACGGACTCCGAGCAAGAGATCAGTCGTCGATCTCTTCGAGGAGTTCCCTGACGGTTGCTTCGAGGATCTCGATCCGCCGGATCGCGGCCGTCAGTTGCTGAACGACTGCGGCGGATGATGCAGTGGCCTGGCGGGACCGCGGCCGGAACCGCGGCCTGGTCTGCAGGTTCAGGATCCGGGTCGGCACGGTTGCTCCGCTGGTTGTTACCGTTGCTCGGCGCGGCCCCGTGGCGACGCTGTTGGGCGGGATCCGGATCGAGCCACGGATTCTTCGGTTCTTGCCGTCAGTCGTCTGGAGCCGCAAGTTGATTTTCTGCTGGCCGTTTGCAGCCAGGCGACGGATCTCCTTCTCGATTTCCCTGAGATTGGTGACGCCCTCAATCTGGAGCACCCTGCGTTTTCGATCGCCCCGGCCGGAATTGCCGATGACGAGTGAGCCCATACGGATTTCATCTCTTTCGGTCGGGATCGGGGTCACCTCGATCTCGACCGGCTTGCCTTCCCGAATCACCTCGAACCGGACCGGTTTCTTCTGCGGCCCGGCAGCTCGGACTGTCCTGGTCAGGAGGCCGGGATCGGTCAGCGGTTTGCCGTCGACCGAGAGGATGACATCGAACCGGCGCAACCGTTGTTCCTGGTCGGCCGGCGATTCGGGCAAAACGGCACGGATCATCATGCCCCGGCCGGTTGCCAGGCCAAGGTGAGATGCGAGGGATGGTGGGATGGGGGCCAGTAGTACGCCGATCGGGATGCACGCCACAGTCTTCTGGCCAACGACGTGTTTCTCGATCACGGCCGTTCGACCGACACGGTCGTCGGTTCCCGGCAATCGTCTCACACGGATGTTCGAACGGTTCTCGGCTTCTTCCGCAGCCGGCTTGTCGCCCGTCACCGGTGTGCCCGGGATCTCCTGAGAATGGACCGTCGTAGCGAAGCCCGCGACGCACAGCAGGCAACCGAGCATTCGAGACATGACGTGCTCCTTCCCCACGCGAACGACGTCGAACGGAATGCTGTGAACAGCCGGTGAGTCTACTGGAAAAATCCGGGGCAAAACAGGGGGGAAGGTCGTTGCACGAGGTCCTCCGAACTTCCGGAGAATTCAACTGCCGGCGAGTTGCCGGAGCACCGTGTGCAGGATGCCGCCGTTGCGGTAGTAGTCGATCTCGACAGGAGTATCGATGCGACAGGTGACGACGAAATGCACCATCGAGCCATCCTCTCGGGTGGCGGTGACCTCGACGGCCTGCTGAGGCTTGAGGTCATCGGACAGCGAAATGTCGTAGGACTCGGAGCCGTCGAGATCGAGCGAGTCTCGACTTTCGCCCTCACGGAATTGCAGGGGCAGCACACCCATGCCGACGAGGTTGGAGCGGTGGATCCGTTCGTAGCTGGTGGCGATCACCGCACGGATGCCAAGCAGGTAGGTGCCCTTGGCAGCCCAGTCACGGGAGGAGCCGGTGCCGTATTCGGCACCGGCCAGCACCACCAGTGGCGTGCCGTCGTCCTGGTACTTGCCGGCCGCCTCGTAGACGGACATCTGTTCGCCCGTGGGCAGGTAGGTGGTCATGCCCCCCTCGGTTCCCGGTGCCATCAGGTTCCGAAGCCGAATATTGGCGAACGTGCCGCGGGTCATCACGCGGTCATTGCCCCGCCGGCTGCCGTAGCTGTTGAAATGTTCGGGAGTGACTCCGTTCTCCTGCAGGAACAGTCCCGCCGGTGAGTCGGCGTTGATGGCTCCGGCCGGCGAGATGTGGTCGGTGGTCACACTGTCGTTGACGCTGATGATCACCCGGGCGGCGTGAATCGATTCGATCGGCGGTGGGTCGACCGGCATGTCAACGAAGAAGGGCGGTTCCTGCACGTAGGTGCTCTGGGCGTCCCAGTCGAACACGTCCCCCTCGGCCCCGGCAATCGCCTGCCACTCCGGTGGTCCGTCGGCGGCGGCCCCGTATCGCTGGATGTACATATCCGGCGACATCGATCCGGCGATCGCCTCGGCGATGTCCTCCTGGGACGGCCAGATCTCGGAGAGCAATACGGGGTTGCCATCGGTGTCGGTGCCCAGCGGTTGGGTCGAAAGGTCGATGTCGGTGGTCCCGGCCAGGGCGTAGGCCACCACCAGTGGCGGGCTGGCCAGGTAGTTGGCCTTCACCCACGGACTGATGCGGCCTTCGAAGTTGCGGTTGCCCGAGAGCACGGCGGCGGCGACCAGGTCACCGGAGGTGATCGCGCTGGAGATCGGTTCGGGGATCGGGCCACTGTTGCCGATGCAGGTGGTGCACCCGTAGCCGACGGTGTGGAAACCGAGTTGTTCGAGCGGTTTTGTGAGCCCGGCCTGGTCGAGGTAGTCGGTGACAACGCGGCTGCCGGGGGCGAGGCTGGTCTTGACCCACGGCTTGCGGGACAGTCCTCTCGCGACGGCGTTCTGAGCCAGCAGTCCCGCGGCGATCATCACGCTGGGGTTGCTGGTATTGGTGCAACTGGTGATCGCCGCGATGACCACCGCACCGTCGGTGATCGAGGGGTTTTCGCCGTTGAGCGCCACTTCGATCGCCGGGGATGGCTCGGGTTTCTCGAATGTCTCGGCCAGGTCCTTGTGCCACTGGGATTGCATGTCGGCGAGGGTGATGCGGTCCTGGGGTCGCTTGGGCCCGGCCAGTGACGGGACGATGGTCCCCATGTCGAGTTCCAGCGTGCTGCTGAAACGCGGGGTGGGAGACTCGGAGGTGCGAAACAGCCCCTGTTCCTTCGTGTAGCGTTCGACCAGGTCGATCGTCTCGGTGGGCCGGCCGGTCCGTTCCATGTACCGCAGCGTCTCCTGGTCGACCGGGAAGAAGCCCATGGTGGCCCCATACTCCGGAGCCATGTTGGCCAGCGTGGCACGGTCGGCCAGCGACATCACCTCCAGCCCCTCGCCATGGAACTCGACGAATTTCCCGACCACGCCGTGGGCCCGCAGCATCTGGGTGACAGTCAGCACCAGGTCGGTTGCCGTGGCACCCTCGGGCAACTGGCCGTACAGGCGGAAGCCGACCACTTCTGGCGTGAGCATGTAGATGGGTTGTCCGAGCATCACCGCTTCGGCCTCGATTCCTCCCACACCCCAGCCGACGACTCCCAGGCCGTTGATCATGGTGGTGTGGCTGTCGGTGCCGACCAGGCTGTCGGGGAAGGCCACCCCGTTCTCGACCATCACCACGCGTGCGAGGTACTCGAGATTGACCTGATGGACGATGCCGGTTGCCGGTGGGATCACCCGAAAATTGTCGAACGCCTGCTGGCCCCAGCGGAGGAACCCGTAGCGTTCCTGGTTCCGCTGGAATTCCCGTTCGACGTTGTGCGAAAGTGCGTCGATCGACGCGAAGCGGTCCACCTGGACCGAGTGGTCTACGACAAGATCGCAGGGCACCAGGGGATTGATCTTCTGCGGATCACCGTCCATGCGGACCATCGCCGAACGAAGTGCAGCGAGATCGACGACGGCGGGGACTCCGGTGAAGTCCTGCAACACCACGCGGCCCGGCTTGAAGGGGATCTCGGCCGGATCGACGCCGTCAGCCGACCAGCCGGCCAACGCCGTCACGTCCTCTTCGGTGACGATGAAGCCGTCGATATTTCGAAGACAGGCTTCGAGCAGGATGCGGATCGAGTAGGGCAGGGTGTCGATGTCCCCGAGCCCGTCATCGGCGAGTTGCCTCAGGCGGTAGTACGTCACGTCACCGGAGGAGGTCGAGAGCGTGGCGGAGGCGTCGAAGGGGTTGGCGGAGGTCATTGCGAGGGGACTCCTGTCGTTTCGTCGTGTGGTCAACCCGTGACCAGGTGGGTAGGCTGTCGGCCGCCGGGAGAGCGTGGTCCCGGGTTGATCGTGGCACCGTGTGAGCCATTTCCATTGTATGGCTTACTCGAAGTCGGGCAATGCGGGGGGGATGGACGGAAACGAGCCGGAGGAGAGGTTGATGAGTCGGAAAACGACGAGAGCGTCATCGAGGGGTTTGGTGGTTGTGGCCGTGTTGCCGTGGTTGGTGACGGCCACCGTCGCGGCCGACAAGACACCGGTTCCCGCCGATCCGCTTCGGCCTGCGGCGATCGCCACCAGTGGTGTGCCGGTGCTGCCGCCTCGACTGATCGAACAGATGAGACGTTACCAGAATGTTCGCAGCGCGGTCTTCCAGGGGTGGTCGCCTGACGGCCAGGGCATGCTGGTTCGCACCCGTTTCGCAAACACCTCGCAGTTGCACCGTGTTCATGTTCCCGGGGGACGCCGTCAGCAACTGACGTTTTTTGACGAGCCGGCCAACGGGCGGTTTCTGCCCGGAGACCATCGGGGGGCCCTGGTGTTGTCGATGAGTCGCGGGGGAGACGAGAACTACCAGGTCTATGTCCTGGGGGCTCACGAGACAGGGCAGCTGCACCGACTGACCGACGGGAAGTCGCGGAACGTGTTGGGGCCGGTTCGCAGTGACGGGTTGTTCGCGATCGTGCACAGCACACAGCGGAATGGCCGCGACACCGATCTTTTCATTGCCGATCCGCATCGGCCCGGTGAGATGAGTCTGCTGTTGAAGACGACCGGAGAATACTGGCGGGCCACGGACTGGTCGCGGGACGGTTCGAACCTGCTGATCAACCACTACGTGTCGATCAACGAGAGTTATCCGGCGGTGCTCGACGTGGCCACTGGCAAAAAGACGCTGATCCCGATCCCCGGGGCCCGCCCCGCCTCGCATGGGGCACTGGTGTTTGCCCCTGATGGTCTGTCGGCTTATATCACGACTGACACCAACGGCGAGTTTCGCCAGTTGGCCCGGGTCGATCTGAAGACGATGGCCTACGAATTCCTGACCGAGAAATTGCCCTGGAACGTGACCGACGTTGTGGTTGAACCGGAACTGGGAATGGTCGCGTTCACGACAAACGAGGACGGGGCCAGTGGATTGTACTTGCTGGTCGGGCGGACCTACCGCCGTTACGCGTTGCCGCTGGGACTGGTCAGCGGGTTGGAGTTCTCTCCGGACGGAACACAGCTCGGCTTCACGCTCTCACGGCCCGACGCTCCTGCCGACGCCTGGTCGATGCGGCTGCCCGATGGCCGGTTGACCCGCTGGACGCACAGCGAGGTGGGGGGATTGGACGAGGACTCGTTCGTGGTGCCCGAGCGAATCCGCTACAAAACATTCGACGGCCGTCAGATTCCGGCCTACGTGTTCCGGCCCGCATCGGCATCGAAACAGGCCCCCGCACCCGTCCTGGTCCACATCCACGGCGGTCCCGAGAGCCAGTACCGCCCACGGTTCTCCTCCCTGGACCAGTTCTACCTGAACGAACTCGGCCTGGCCGTCGTTCGCCCCAACGTCCGTGGATCGGCCGGTTACGGCAAAACCTATGTCCGGCTGGACAACGGGCTGAAACGCGAGGACAGCGTCAAGGACATTGGAGCGGTGTTGGACTGGATTGCGACCCAGCCCGATCTGGACGCATCGCGAGTGGCCGTTTACGGGGGGTCGTACGGCGGGTACATGGTGCTGGGTTCACTGGTGCACTTCAGTGACCGCCTGAAGTGCGGTGTCGACATCGTGGGGATCGCCAGTTTCGAGTCGTTCCTGAAGAACACTAAGGCGTATCGCCGGGACCTGCGGCGGGCCGAGTACGGAGATGAGCGGAAGCCGGAGATGTTGAAATTCTTCCGGCGGATCGATCCGGTGCACAATGCGGGAAAAATCAGGACGAGCCTGCTGGTGGCCCATGGTGTCAACGATCCGCGGGTCCCGTTCTCGGAGGCCAGCCAGATCGTGCCCAGGGTCCGAGCGAATCGACAGACCGTCTGGACGATCTACGCCGGGAACGAGGGCCACGGGTTCCGCAAGAAGGCCAATCGCGACTACGTGTCAGCCGCGGTGGTGCTGTTCCTGAAACGGCACCTGGTGGAGAGCAAGTAGTCCCCGGCCCGAGCCACCCGCGTTAGCCGTCCGGCCCCACGTCTCTCCCACCCGGGATCGACGAACTCAGACCAACTCGGGCAACGGCCGGTGGATGTTGTGGTCGATCAGGTAGCGGGGGCGTCCGCTGAAGTCCTTGATCGTGTGGACACTGGTGTCGATGCCGATGTTGCGGTACAGCGTCGCAAAGACCTCCTGGAAGTGGACCGGACGATCGACGGCGTGTTCGCCGAGCCGGTTGGTGGACCCGATCAGTTGTCCGGTATCCATTCCGCCTCCTGCGAGCATCGCGCACGAAACCCGGGGCCAGTGGTCGCGGCCACCGTTCTTGTTGATCCGCGGCGTGCGTCCGAATTCGCCCCAGACGATCACGGTGGTGTCTTCGTCCATGCCGCGTTCGCGGAGGTCTTCGATCAGCGCCGTCACTCCCTGGTCGAGACGTGGCAGGTGGTCGCGGGCGTTCTCGAAGTTGGTCCCGTGGGGACGACCGTGCCAGTCCCACCGGCCGTAAGCCAGCGTCACGACCCGGACCCCGGCCTCCACCAGTCGCCTGGCAGCCAGCAGGTAGTGGTTGTGCAGCGGGCCGGCGTCGCCGTAACCGGCCGGTTCATAGGACCCGCCACCATAGCGGGCCAGCGTTTCGGGACTTTCCCCGGAGACATCCAGTGCCTCGGCGAGGCGGCTGGAGGTGAGGATGCCGAAGGCCTGTTGCTGAAATGCGTCGAGGCTCTCGACCGATCCCCCGGCGTCCGCCGCGGCCTTGAAGCGATCGAGTCCCTCGAGCAGGCTCTTGCGGTTGTTGAATTTGTCGAGCGTCATGCCGTTGAGCACCAGGTTGTCGGCGCCGTCGGCGTTGGGCAGGAAGGGGGCGTGGGCGGGTCCGGCGAATCCTGCCTGGCCGGGATCCGACCAGGTGCTGCTTTTCATCCGCGGCGAGAGTCCGACGAAGGCCGGGGTGCCCGGTCGCGCGGTGCCTTGCAGGCGGGAGACGATCGAGCCGAACGAGGGCCATCCGCCGGGGGGCTGGTTGTTGACCCTCTGGCCGGTCATACACTGGAACGCCGCATGACGCCCCTCGGAGCCGACCACCGAGCGGATCACCGCCAGGCGGTCCATCATCGACGCCATCCGGGGCAGGTGTTCGCAGATCTGGATGCCGGGAACCCGGGTCGCAATCGGCTGGAATTCGCCGCGGACCTCGGCTGGTGCCTGCATCTTCAGGTCGAACATGTCCTGGTGCGGGGGGCCTCCGGAGAGGAAGACCATGATGACGGACTTGTGTGACCTGTTGCCGGAAGCGGCTTCGGCCGCCAGCAGTTGAGGCAGGGTGAGCCCTCCGACGGCTCCGACCATCGGCAGGCTGCCGATCTTCAGCACGTCGCGGCGGGTCAGCGTGTCACAGAAGGACCGGGAACTGGAGGATCCAGGGATCGTGAGCATGGCTGAATTCCGTTGGTCTCGAGGAGACGTTGCACCAGAGGGGGCAATGTATCACATCGACTGTTGCGATACGAGTCCTGAAATCTGAGCGAGGACGACGAAAAAACCGGCCGGTTCCCACGGGGGGAACCGGCCGGTGTCGTTCATCCGAGGGTGATGCTCGGCAAGTCAAGTAGACGGCTTAGAATTCGCCGATCACTTCACTGCCGTACAAGGTTCCCAACGCGCCCCAGACCCCGTAGGGGCTGTTGCCACCAAGGTTGGTGCTGGTCGCGTCCACACCGAGGCCGGCGGTGCCCGGCGTCTGAGTGTTGATCGACTCGTTGACGAACCTCACGCTGCCGTCGGCAAAACCGACATGGGCACCACCGGGATGGCGGCTGCTGACGGAGATCATCGAGTAGTCGTCCGGGGCACCGCAGGACGGGCCGTTGGGCGGCACGCAGATGGCGACCGAGTTGAAGTAGGGTGCACCATCGGCCCAGTACTGAGCCGGGCGCATAATCTGTGATCCACTCGTGTAGTAGCCATTGAGTGCTGTTCCCATGCAAGCATTCGGCGTGGTCGTTTGCGTGGTCGAAACGTGTCCGATGACATCGCTGAGGTTACCCGGGTTGCCCAGGTCACGCTCGGCCATCGCAATCGTGTTGCTCGTGCCGTCCTTGAAGTCCCGCATCCGCGTGCAGAGACGGTAGGTGAACGGGCCACGGTGACGGAAGATAGTGCCCGTGCTTGGGTTGACCGACGTGTAGTTGTTGTTGACCGTGTCGCCAACACTGAACACGTAGGTTCGCTGAGCACTGCCGGAGGCAACGTCCCGGATCGGAACCGTCGACGACGGGCAGAGGAACACTTCCAACTCGGCCGGCGGGTGCGGGAACGTGGCGTTCCGGGGGTAACCACCCTGGTCACCACCGACCGTCACGCCACCACCGAAGTTGCGGATCCGGTCCCACAGCGGGGCCTGGTCGATGAACGGCAGCATCATGGCGACGCCACTGAGCCATTCGTTCTGTGATCCGCCAGCGGTACCGCCACGCAGGGGCGGCCAGTAGTTGAACGCATCGTGATAGTTGGCCAGTCCCAGGCCGAACTGCTTGAGATTGTTCTTGCAGGCCGAGCGACGAGCCGCCTCGCGTGCCTGTTGAACGGCGGGGAGGAGCAGCGCGACGAGAATCGCGATAATCGCGATCACGACGAGCAGCTCAATGAGCGTGAAACCTTTTTTCTGACGTGTCATGAACCACCTCCGATGACGAGAAAAAACACAAGCCGAAACCGGCTGTTGAGATCTGGCTCCATTATCTGCACGGACGTTGGACAATTGCAAACCAAAACAACGGTTTTTTACGTCCGGGGCGGGGCGGGGTTTGGCGTCGATGGTGTCTTCCACTCCGGGTGATTCCGGTTGTGAAAACTGGGTTTGGATTTTTGCGGTCGAACCAAACGCGACAGCCTCCCGGCTACGGTTCTCGAGCCAGTTCGGCGAAGGTTGACGCGTTGGGTTGCCACTCTCTAGTATCGCCAATTCGTTGAATTCACCTCCACCTCGAAATTCAAAGCGAATTTGTCGCGAGCCGGTCGACGGCGTCATCATCACGAGTGGACTCGGCCGAGTGGCCGTGTGTTTCTGATGTGGCTTCTCATTGGCGGCAACGGGGTGGCGGACAACGCGGTACGAGGCGCCGATGGCAGTCCCCAAACGCAGGATCTCCAAGACTCGAGGCCGAAAACGCCGGACGCACATCCGTGCCCGGTCGATTCAGGTCGTCGTCTGCAAGGAGTGTCATCTCAGCATTCCGCCTCATGCGGTCTGCCCCCGCTGCGGGCATTACGCACGGTTCAGCCGCCCGGTGGTGCCGTCCGACGATTGATCCGGGCGTCCGAGAGCCGGTTGTAGGAGGAGGGATCGGCGATGCGGATCGCATTGGACGCGATGGGCGGTGATGCAGCCCCCGGGGTCAACGTCGACGGCGCGTTGGCCGCCCTGGTGAACTCGCCCGACCTGTCGGTCGATCTTGTCGGTGATCCCACCGTGCTGGACCCGTTGTTGAGTGCGGCGGAGTTCGATGCCCAGCGACTGAGGGTCGTTGCGGCGTCCGACGTCGTCGAAATGGACGAAAAGCCGACCGAGGCCCTGAGACAGAAACCGGACAGTTCGATTGCGGTGGCCTGGAGGTTGATGGCTTCTCGCGAGGTTGACGCGGTGGTCAGCGCCGGCAACACCGGTGCCGTGGTGGCCGCGGGACTGAGGACAAAGCTGTTCCTGGCCGGTGTTCGTCGGCCAGGGATCGCAGTGACTCTGCCGACGATGCGAGGTCGCAGCGTGCTGGTCGACGTGGGCGCCAACCCCGCGGCCCGGCCGGGACACCTGTTGCAGTACGCGGTGATGGGGGTGATCTACGCGCGTGAGGTGCTGGGAATCGACTCCCCCAGGGTGGGGTTGATGAATATCGGGAGCGAGGACACCAAGGGGAACACCCTCTATCGCGAGGCCCACCTGCTGCTGCAGGAATCGTCCCTGGCCGAACATTACGTCGGCAATGTCGAGGGGCGAGGGTTGTACCAGGGCGAGGCCGATGTGCTGGTCTGCGAAGGATTCGTGGGGAACGTGGTGCTGAAGGTCAGCGAGGGAATGGCCGAGTTCCTGATCCGGGCCCTGGCCGAGGATGTGATCGGACAACTGGATTCCGAGCGGGACAAAGCCATGGCGGCTCTGAAGGAGGCTTCCAGGCAGTACCATTACCGGGAACATGGAGGGGCTCCGCTGTTGGGAATCGACGGTGTCTGCATGATCTGTCACGGCTCGAGTGACGCTCGTGCCATCGCCAATGCCCTGCGGGCCGCCACGACGCTCGAGTCTCGCCAGGTCAACGTCCAGATCGTCGAAGGCCTGGCGGTGGCCGCTGGTGAGTCTGCCGAGTTGACCGGAGGGAGCAGGCCGTCATGAGCGGAATCGGGTTCCTGTTCCCCGGACAGGGGGCCCAGCATGTCGGCATGGGCCGGAGGCTCTCCGAGGAGTGTTCTGCCGCCGCGGAACTCTACGCCCGTGCCACCGACGTGCTCGGCTACGATCTCGCGGCCGCGTGCTTCGACGGTCCGCAGCAGGAACTCGACGCGACGGTCATCAGCCAACCGGCGATTTTCGTCACCAGCCTGGCGGCTCTGGAGTGGCTCCGTGCGGACCGTCCCGAGTTGATCGAGGCGTGTGCCGGGACAGCGGGACTGAGCCTGGGCGAGTACACGGCCCTGGTGTTCGCCGGTGTGATGGAATTCGAGGACGCGTTGCGCGTTGTCCAGAAACGGGGCGAGGCGATGCAGGCCGCTTCGGACAAAACCCCCTCGGGGATGGTCAGCCTGCTGTTGATGGAACCCGAGCGGGTTGAGGCGATTTGTCGCGAGGCGGTCGAAACGGGTGAGGTGTTGCAGATCGCCAACTACCTCTGCCCGGGCAACCTGGTCGTTTCCGGGCACCGGTCGGCCTGTCTCAGGGCGGTTGAGTTGGCCGAGGCGGCTGGAGGGCGGGCTGTCGAGTTGCCCGTGGCGGGTGCTTTTCACACGTCGCTGATGGAGCCGGCTGATCAGGTGGTGGCCGAGGCACTGGCCGATTGTCCGCTGTCGGCTCCACGAATCCCGGTTGTCAGCAATGTCGACGCGGCGTCGCACCAGGATCCCGAGGAGATCCGCGAGTTGCTGGTTCGTCAGGTCAAGAGCCCCGTGTTCTGGGCGGACTCGATGTCGCAGCTGATTTCGTCGGGGGTCGACCAGTTCTACGAGATCGGTCCCGGACGGGTGCTCAGGGGACTGCTCAAGCGGATCGACCGCAAACTTGTCTGCGAATCGGTCAACGACTCCTAATCAGGACACTAGCCGCCACGGGCCTGACTGGAGTTCCCGACGTCGAATTCGCCAGAATCCTCTGCCGGACGCAGCTGTCCGAAGCCGCCCGATTCGGCTTTGTCCGTGCATCGTCGACCCCGTGTTTGGTCACGTGGCTCACATCGTTCTCGATCACGTTGCCATTTACGGTTTACAGTGACATGGCCGGGTGGTATATCAACGCCGAGAAGACTGGGCGAGGGATGCGGCCGGTACGGGGATGACCCGCGGCCGGAGAGGCGGTACTGGGGCGGGTGGTCCCAGTGGCCCTGTGGAGTCCGATGCTTGGTCCACAGGAATTTTTCTACGGTAGACGGAGGAACGGGGCGTGTCGGTCAGAGAGGAAGTCATCGAATTGGTCGCCGATCAACTCAGCGAGGATGCGGGCAACATCACCCCCGAGAGCAAGTTCCAGGACGACCTGAAGGCTGATTCACTCGACTTGGTCGAGTTGGTGATGACCTTCGAGGACAAGTTCGGTATCTCGGTTCCGGATGAGGATTACGAGAAGATCGTCAGTGTGGGTGATGCGATCACTTACATTGACGCCAAACGCGATAGTGCCTGAAGGCGAGTGATGCGACGTGTCGTCGTCACCGGAATCTCAGTCGTTTCTCCGCTCGGCTGTGAGATCTCCGAGTTCTGGGACCGCCTCTGCACAGGCAAGAGCGATATCGTTCCGCTGAGACGGTTCGACGTCGACGGATTCAA
>DLVV01000458.1 GCA_003445035.1 Planctomycetaceae bacterium
AGCATGATCCAGTAGGCCTTGATGTGATCGAAGTTGTCCAGCATGACCCTGGAAAGAGCCATCACTCTCAGATCGACCAATCCGCTGGGAAGCCTGAGATGGTCCAGACCAGTGTTTTCGGGATGGAAGGCCAGTGGGATGAACGTCTGGAACCCGCCAGTCTCGTCCTGCAATTCACGCAGTTGGCAGAGGTGATCGACGCGGTGTCGGGACTCCTCGAGATGCCCGTAGAGCATCGTGGCGTTGGTCCTCAGTCCCAACTGGTGGGCACAACGGTGAATGTCGATCCACGACTGGCTGTCCGCCTTGTGTTCGCAGATCTGGCCGCGGATCTCCGCGTCGAAGATCTCCGCACCTCCACCAGGCATGCTCCCGAGCCCGGCATCAATCAGCTGTTCGAGCACCCATTGGACCGGCTTCTTGGTGATGTGGCTGAACCAGTTGATCTCCACGGCAGTCCACGCCTTGATGTGGATCAACGGGTTGGCCTCGCGAATCACCCGCACCACGTCGAGGTACCAGTCGAAGGGCTTCTGATGATGTAGCCCGCCGACGACATGAATCTCGGTCGCCCCCGCCTCGGTCGCCTCCAACACCCGTCCACGGATCATCTGGTCATCGAACGTGTAGGCCTTCTCGGCCTTCAGGTCGGATCGGAAGGCACAAAAGACGCAGCGGTAGACACAGACGTTGGTGGGATTGAGGTGGATGTTGGTGTTGTAGAATGCCAGGTTGCCGTTCTTGCGTTCGCGAATTGTGTTGGCCAGGTGGCCGAGGAACAGCAGGTCGGCGTGCTGGTCGAGATAGAGACCGTCATCAAAAGACACCCGTTGACCGTTCTCGACCGTCTCGGCGATTGCCGACAACCGGGAATCGGTGGTCAGGTTGCCAGAGAATTGGTTCATCCCAGCTTCGCTCCAGACGCCTGCAGATCCACGCGGTTAACCGCATTCTAGACGGCACATTCACTGCCAGCCAGCATGGGGCGGTCGCCCCGCTCCCCGCTCACGCGTTCGCCAGGGGAAACAGCACAACGTCGGCCATCCCCACCACGAGCAACCCCAGGCTGATCAGGGCGTTGATGTGAAAGAACGCCTGGCCGACGCGAGAAAGATCATCGGGTCGGACCAGCCAGTGTTCCCAGATCAGCAACGCGCTGACGGCCACGGCGCCACTCAGAAACAATGGGCCCAATTCAGCCAGCCACCACAGGCCAAACAGGCAGCCGATCATCACCACGTGACTTGCCCTGGCCACCTTCAGGGCCCCTCCGACACCCAGGAGGGCCGGCACGCTGTTCAACCCCGCCTGCCGGTCATGCTCGACATCCTGGCAGGCGTAAATGATGTCGAAGCCGCCAACCCAGAAAAAGATCACCGCCGCGAGCATGCCAGGGACGGACAGGTCGGCGGCCGATGAGATCTCCTGTCCGCGAATCGCGATCCAGACACACAGGGGCGAGAGCATCAGCGCGGCGGCCAGCCAATAGTGACACAGGATGGTAAACCGCTTGGCGTAGGAGTACCCCCACAGGAACAGCAGCACCGGGACGGACAGCCGGATCGGCCACGGGTTGGGCGTCTCACCAAGCAGGAACACCAGGGTCGAAGCGACAAAACCGGCTGAACAGAACAGGGTGAAGGTCCAGACCATTCCGACACCCAAGATCCCGGCGGGCAGGTGACGACCGGCGGTGCGAGGATTTTCAGCATCGAGACGCCGGTCAGCCAGGCGGTTGAACGCCATCGCCGAACTGCGGGCGGTGACCATCGCCAGGACAATCCCGGCCAGCTGGTGCCAGGCGAACCCGGTCTGCGGGTCGCGCCAGGCCAGCACCGCGGCCAACAGGGCGAACGGCAAAGCGAACACCGTGTGGCTGAATCGGACCAGTTCGAGCAATTGCCGAATCCGACCTGTCCAGCCGGTTGGGCCGTCAGTACTCGAAGGGGTGGCCGTCATGAATCGCAAGCAAGAGGGATCGGTGTCAGGGTGCAACCAGCACGCCGTCGCCGCGTTCCAGGTGGGCCCGCCAGCGAGCCACGGCGGCCATCCGACGCCCGGCCGGGGCATTGGGCCGGTACTCATACTTCCGGCCGGTTATCCGCTCCACATGGTAAAAGGCCATTTCGCGGATCGCAACGTGGTCGAAGGCCAGCCAGTCAACCAGTTGACGCGAGGTCTCCCGACCCGATCCATCCGACTTGTCAAAACCCCACAACAGTCGGAACACCGGATCCACCCGAGACTGTTCGAACCACTTTGCCAACTCGAATTTCAGTTTCCGACTGCGGTCCGGCTCGCCCACCAGCCACAACCTCAGCCCGTCGAACGCCGCCTGGCGAGACTCGGAAAATTCCGACTCGGCCAACGTCTGCACCAGGGGCTCGACGTGGCCCGTCAACGCCAGGCAACCGACAGCCAGTTTCGAAATCCCCGACAACTGGGACTTGATCGCCGTGACCACGCTGAGGCGAATCGGTTGCTGGGAATCGAATTCCCGAGCAAACCGACTCGACATCGTCCGCTGGACCGCCGACGTCACCCGGGAATTGGGCACGAGCCACTCCGGCAACACCGCCAGGGGTTTCGGTCCACCATCGTCTCCGCCATCGAGATCCGCGGGAGCCAACGACAGCCAGTCCCCCTTAACCAACGACAGTTTCGGGACAACCCGACCAGGAGACGCGTCGATCGACAGGTGAACCGTTCCATTGGCAACGGTCAGACCGCCCAAGTACCAGTCTCCACCAAAATCCTGTTCGTAGGTCGTCGGGAACCGCGGGCGAACCTCGATTCCGCAAACCGTATCGGGTTCGGCCAGTTCCAGCCGCAAGTGACGCGTGCCCACCGTCACCCGCAACGTCACCGGCCCGCTGGCGACCGTCGATGGCGGTCCAGCGTGGAAAACGACACGACCGCGACTGATCGTCACCTCACACAACGCGTCGGATGCGCCGCCAAGAACCATGACGCTGGACTCCAGCAGGCTCACGCGAACCGACGTCCCTTCGATCTCCAGGTCGCCCACGAACGGGTCCGGGGTCGCCAGGCGTTCTCCAGCTCGAACCTGCCCCTGGGAGGGCAGCACCATCCAGTCACCACCCTGAGCGTCCTGCCTCAGCAACACCCCACGGGCCGACACATAACGTGTCGCCGGCAATGCCGCCTTGGGAACCGGTCGCACCGGCTCGGTCGGCCGAATCGTGTCGTCAGGGGACTCCACAACCGAGGAGACCTTCTCGCCCGGCGGTGGTGGTGACGGTCGATCAACAGGTGGCGGTGAGGATGTGTTGTCGCCGACCAGTGGCTCGCTCGCCGACAACTCGGGAACCGAGTCGATCGCCGACAATCCAGCCACCGAGGCGACGACCTCCGCCTCGGCCGCATCGACGGCCGCCACTTGCCCCTCGGCCGCAGCGGCGGTTCCGGTTCCCTCATCGGCGACCGGTCGGGGGACCTCGAAAAACGTGAACAGCGAAAGCCAGACCATGACGACGGTCGAGACGATGATGTACGGCAGGCTTCGCTTCCAGGCAGACGGTTGAACGGCAGTGATCTGCTGCACCGCCTCGGCCACCGCACGGCCCTCTTCGTTTTGAGGCTCCGGAGCGTCCTTGGCCGTCGGATCATCGACCATCGACGTCTCGTCGCCGCCCAAAACGTCTTCAACCCGGCTGGTCCCCAACGCGTACATTCGTTCGCGACTCCCGGGCACGACCGTCACCGGCTCACCCAGCACCAGCGTCAGCACCTGATGGCACGCGGCCACCTCGGCCAGGTGCACGTCCGATTCCAGGCACACCTGCTCGACATCACTGACCCCGTCGACCGACAGGGTATTGTCGAGATACTCGGCAACGACGTTCGGATCGAGTCCCACACCGGGGCCACTCAGTGCCGGGGCCGTCAGCCGACGCCGACGCGTCACTTCACGAATCCGCCCGATCAGGGTCGACGCCGACGGACTTTCGGCCGCCTTCTTCCCGATCTCGCGAGCCTGCTCGGGCTCGAGAATGTCGTCGAGGTAGGCCAGCAGTGTTCTGAGTGTCAATCGCATGCGGCAATCCATTCGTGATCTGATCGGTCGAAAACTTCGGGCCGTCCCGGGGTTCCTTTCCCCCGGGAATGGTCTCCTGTAGTTAACAGTGTGTTCGCAACCACATTTCCGTACAGAAAACCGGCCGTGGGATCACGTTTCCTCCGATCGGTGGTCACCTGCCTTCTGACCGGCCGGTCAAACAACTCGGCGAGATTCGTGCCATGCCTCGCAACTCACTCACTCAAAAACGCCTGACACGGTTTGCGACATTGCTGCTGTTGCTGTTGCCGGGAGTGCTGACGGCCGAGGACAAGTCCAAAACCAGGAAACCGGCCCGCTTGCTGTTGTTGTGGCACAGCCCCGACGGGCATCCTCGCACGACCCACGAGTACCAGGCCGGGATGCGCATCATCGCCGGCCAGTTGCAGCGTCACCACGGTGTCCAGGCGTTACTGGTCCATGCCAACGACCCGTGGCCAGAAGGTCCGGAACTTCTCGACGGTGCCGCCGCCGTGGCATTGTTCGTGTCCGAAGGCGCCAAGTGGGTCAGCGGCAACCCGAAGCGACTGGCCGCGTTCCAGCGATTGGCATCGCGGGGCGGTGGACTGGTCGGTCTGCACTGGGGAATTGGCACTCGGCCGGCTGAACCGATTCCGGCCTTTCTCGCGCTGCTGGGTGGATGCCACGGGGGCCCCGACCGCAAGTTCACCGTCGTCACCGCCCGGGCCACTCCCGCCCAGTCCCGGCACCCGGTGCTCAACGGTATCTCACCCTTCGAGGTGAAGGACGAATTCTACTACAAGCTGAAATTCACCTCCGTCGGCCGTGGCGTCACGCCGTTGCTGAAAGTCCCGATCAACGGTTCTGCCGAAACCGTCTCGTGGGCCTGGCAACGACCCGATGGGGGCCGCAGCTTCGGATTCAGCGGCCTGCACTTCCACGTGAACTGGAACAAGCCCGAATACCGACGACTGATCACCCAGGGCATTCTCTGGACGCTCAAGCAGCCAATCGCTGCCGGCGGAGTCAAGGTGCCAATCTCGCCCGCCGACCTGAAACTGCCACCGGCTCGGCCGAAAAAGCCGTCCGGACAATGAGCCCGATCCGTGGCTCCAGGTTTTTTCTTGCCCTGGAGCCACTCGCGACTAAAATGTGCACCAATCGAGCAGGCTGATCGACAGGAGGTCGACCATGACGGAGATGGGTGCACGGATTGTGGTCTTGGGAGCCGGCACGATGGGAGCCGGCATCGCTCAATGCCTGGCCGATCACGGCCGGGATGTCACCCTCACCGACATCGACGCCGACGCGTTGGCACGAGCCCGCCAGCGAATCGCCACTAGCCGGACCACGCTCGAGGCGGCCGGGCTACAGACATCCGAGGCTTCGGCCGAGGGGGACCGGCGGCTGGCAACGTCAACCGATCTCGGCCAATCGGTGGCCGAAGCCGACCTGGTGATCGAAGCCGTCCCTGAGAACATCGACCTGAAGTGCCGCATTTTCTCCGAACTCGATCAGCTCGCACCGCCCCGAACCGCCCTCGTCTCCAATACCTCCGGACTCTCGATCACCCGACTGGGCCAGGCCACCGGTCGCCCCGAACAGGTGGCCGGCTTCCACTGGTGGAACCCCGCCGAGTTGGTGCCGCTCGTCGAGGTGACCTCGGGGGAAAGCACCGCCCCGGAGCTGATCGAACGACTGATCGACCTGGCGACCCAACTCGGCAAGCAGCCAATCCACGTCCGCCGCGATGTCCCCGGCTTCGTAGGCAACCGTCTGCAGTTCGCCGTCTTCCGCGAGGCCCTGCACCTGGTCGAACAGGGCGTGGTCAGCCCCGAGGACCTCGACCGGGCCATGACCGGC
>DLVV01000012.1:0-1413 GCA_003445035.1 Planctomycetaceae bacterium
GCCGGTAGCCGACAGTCGGCGTGGAGAAACACCAGCACGTCACCGGTGGCCTCGCCGGCGCCCTCGTTCTGTTGAATCGCACGGCCTGGCAGGCTCACCAACACCTGGGCTCCGGCCTCCACCGCCCGCTGACACGTCCGATCACGACTGCCTCCATCCACGACAATCACCTCGTCCGCCCCGCTGTCCCATGCCGAGCCGACTGCAGCAGCAACGTGCCGCTCCTCGTTCACCGCCGGAACGATCACCGAAACTGTCACCGTCCCCTGCTCCCTTCTGCAGACGTTCTGGCCACACACCGCTGATCCGCGGTAGCATAATGGCCTGACACAACGGTTTCACCCAGTCCCATCGGGCGGCCCTGATCTTGCCACGCCATCTTGCCATCTGCCTGCTCCTGTTCGCGGCACTTCCGTTGTCCGCAGCCGAATCGCCACCGGTCGCACGTTGGCAACTTGACCGCTCCCACATGACCGCCCGCACCGTCCGGCCTTTGGCCGGCCGGCTTAAGGCGAATTTCAGCGGACCGCTGAAATTTTCAACCGACCGCAAGTCCGGTCCCACCGGCACACTGGAACTTTCGGGGCAATCTTCGCCCCGTCAGCGATTCCAGGTGGCCACCTCCATCGACCAGGCATCGGCCATTCTGCCGACCACGCAACTGACCGTCTCGGCGTGGCTGCGTATCGATGCGGCCGGGGAATGGAGCGGTTTCGTCAGTGCCGTGCAGGACAACGGGTCTTACGAGAAGGGCTGGATCCTGGGCCAACATCTGTCCCGTTTCACTTTCGCTCTCTGCAGCACCAAAACCGGCAAACTGACTTACCTGGAATCTCCCCGGTTGTTTGAAACCGGGCACTGGTACCACGTCGTCGGCACCTACGATGGCAAGCGGCAGAAGCTGTTCGTCGACGGCCAGTTGCAGGGAGAGTCGACGGCTCAATCCGGCCCAATCGCTTATCCCCCCAAGGGGGTTGTCACGCTGGGAGCCTACGAGGACGACAACGAGTATTATCCTCTGACCGGAGCACTCGAACGGGTCAGCATCTGGGACACGGCCCTCGCGGACCGGGACGTGGAACGCCTGTTTCGACAGCGATCCCGCAGATTCCCCGGGATCAACGCCTCACGACCACAGGTCGTCGATTGGCCAACCTGGAATCGTGACAATCAGCGAACCGGAGTCAGCGAACAACCCCTGAAACTTCCGCTTGTGCGGCAGTGGACTCACAGGATCCCCGCCCCCGCACCAGCCTGGCCCGATCCGGCTCGCCAGGACTTCTGGCATCGCAAGCAGGACCTGAGAGCCCGCGTGACTTACGACCGAGTCGCCCACCTGGTCGCAGCTGCGGGCCGGGTGATCCTGGGACACTCTGCCGACGACACGGTGCGATGTCTCGACCTGGCCACCGG
>DLVV01000012.1:1807-4046 GCA_003445035.1 Planctomycetaceae bacterium
TGTTCGGATCCGACGACGGGCATGTCTATTGCGTATCCCTCTCCGATGGCCACCGTCACTGGAAACAACCTGCAGCACCAAAGCTTCGCTGGATCGCCGGTAACCAGAGACTGATCAGTGCCTGGCCAGTCAGGACCGGAATATTGGTCGAATCCGGAATCGCCTACTGTTGTGCAGGCGTCTTCCCCACCCAGGGCGTGCACCAGGTCGCCTTGCGAGTCCGCGACGGACACCGACTGGCCACCAACCGCATCACCGTCTCTGCCCAGGGCTATCTGGCCCGCCGTTCGGGGCGGCTGTTCGTCACCACCGGCCGTGATCCGGCGGGATCCTTCGTCGCAGAACTCAAACGACGAGGCAAGGGGGTGGGCCGGGAGCTCTCGCGGCTCCCCGACGAGTACCGTTACGCGTTTGTCGGCGCCGGAGACCTCCGCATCGGCGGAGCCGACGGCCACGTGGCTGCCTTCGATCGTCGATCGGGAAAAAAGGTGTGGTCGGCGGATGTCCGGGGCAGGGCGTGGTCACTGGCCATAGCCGGCGGCTTCGTGCTGGCCAGCACTGACGACGGGCAGGTGTCGGCCTTCGGCCCGACGCCGGCGCCTTCGCCCCCAACACACGACTCGCGGCCCGACATTCGAAACTCTCCGCCGTCGAAATGGTTCGCAGCTCTCCTGAAACACCTGGCCCACGGCAAGGGTTACGGGATCGTCCTGGGCAGCCGTGATGCGCTGCCGGGAATTGAACTGGCCCGTCACACCTCCATGCGAGTCCACGTCGTTCTCAACGCGACCTCGCCAATCGAACCAGCCCGCACAGCAATCTGGCAGTCCGGACTTGCCGGCCGTGTGACCGCCATCCGGTCACCGCCCAAAGGCGTGCCTCCGTACACCGAAGGCCTGTTCAACGTCGCCGTCCTTTCCGGACCCACTCCCAAACGTATCGAACAGGCCACTCGCCTGGTTCGACCGTGGGGCGGGTTGATCGTCGACATGGCATCCGGCTCGATCCTGGCCCGTCGTGGGCCCCTCGAGGGAGCCGGGCACTGGTCTCACATGTACGCCGACGCCGCCAACACCGTCTGCAGCAACGACCGTTATGTTTCAGGGCCGCTTGACCTCCAGTGGTTTGGGCCCCCGGGCCCACGGCAAATGATCGACCGTCATCATCGCACCGTGGCCCCACTGTTTGTCGCTGGACGACTTTTTGTCCCGGGTGACGACCGCGTGATCGCCGTCGACGGCTACAACGGCACCGTGCTGTGGAACAACAAAGTTCCAGGCTCTCGGCGAATCGGCGCGTTCCGTGACTGCAGTTACCTGGCTGCCACCGAAGACTCTGTCTACGTGGCAGCAGGGGGGCAGTGCCTGCGTTTTGATGGTGATTCCGGCCACACGTTGACCAGGTTCTCCGTCCCCCCGGCCGCCGACGGAAAGGCTCGCGACTGGGGATACCTCGCCGTTGTGGGTGACATCCTGGTCGGATCGGCCGTTTCCCCGGGCGCGTCGCGGCGTGAACATTCCCGCGAGGCAATCCAGGAGGGCACCTACTACGACCGCCGGCCACTGGTGGGCAGTGAATACCTGTTCGCATTCGATCGCAGGACCGGCCGTCACCTGTGGAGTTATCACACCGGCGGTGGCCTGTTGCCGAATCCGGCAATCGCGATCACCGGTGGAGCGGTCAGCCTGATCGAGAGTGACAACCGCGAGACGGTGAAATCGGCCACCGGCCGTGCCACGCCGAAGGATCTCTTTAGCAAGGGGGCCCGGCTCGTCTCCCTGGACCTCAAGACTGGCAGCGTCCGCTTCAGCCGGCCTCACGACTTTTCAGCCATCCAGCATTCGGTCTACCTGGCTGCGGCGGGGGGGCGATTGGTGGTCGTCGGCTCGCGAAACGATGGCGACAACCCCAAGACCTCCCGCGTGTGGTACGACATCCAGGTCTTTGACGACACCGAGGGAGACCGACAATGGGCAGCCAGCCAGAAACAGTCGACCAAGATCGGAGGCTCTCACGGTGAACAGGATCACCACCCGGTCATCATCGGCTCGACGCTGTACTGCGAACCGTTCGCCTGGAATCTGAACACCGGCAAACGCGCGGCCAACTTTGGCTGGAAAAACCAGCACCGTCGGGGCTGTGGCACACTGACCGCATCAGCTTCAACCGTCTTCTTCCGTGACGGTACAGCCAGCATGTTCGACCTGAAATCCAACACTTACAGCAAGGTGACCGCCAC
>DLVV01000012.1:4429-16180 GCA_003445035.1 Planctomycetaceae bacterium
GAGGCCAGTTCCGGATGCACCTGCAATTTTGCGATCCAGACGTCGCTGGCATTCCGCCCGCGCGGAGGCAAGTGACCCTCTCGGAGGTCAGTCCGCCACAACGCTCTCGACTTCCAAGGCTCGCTCGCGCTGGATTGCTTCGTACACCTCGCTGCGGTGGACGGAAACATCGCTTGGGGCTTCGATCCCCAGCCTCACCTTGTCACCTCGGATATCGACGACCATCAACGAGATCTCGTCGCCGATCATAATCCGTTCATCCCGTTTCCGACTAAGCACCAGCATTGTTTGACCTCCGGTCTGTTTGCCCTGGCAGGGCCCCTAGCGGGGCGCCTCCGTGCAAGCCTAGCCCACCATTCCTCTCCTGCCGCCGCGCGATCGATCACGAAGAGAGGTTCTGATGTCGGTTGCAGCGGTCGTGAGGGGTCAGACGGTCGCGACCATCTCCAGGAGTTGGTCCAGCAACACCGCGGGATCGGTCTCAGTCACGAACAATTGGCGATTTCGGGGGTTCATGAACCCCTCACTCACTGAACACTCAATCGTTTCAAGAAACGGCCCGAAGAATCCGCGGATATCAAGGACGCCGATCGGTTTCGCGTGGATCTTCAATTGTCGCCAGGCCAACACCTCGAACAGCTCCTCGAACGTTCCCACTCCACCGGGCAGGGCGATGTAGGCATCAGAGAGTTCATGCATCTGCGCCTTGCGTTGGTGCATGTCCGCGACGATCCGCATGTCGGCCACGTGCTGGTGCATCACCTCCTCGACGGCCAATCCGTCGGGAATCACCCCGATCACTTCTCCACCAGACTCCAGAACCGAGTCAGCCACCACGCCCATCAGGCCAATGCCCCCACCTCCGTAAACCAATCCGACGCCCCGGGACGCGATCTCCTGGCCGAGACGTTGGGCCGTCTGGGCATACTCGGAATCGGACCCGGTCTTGGACCCACAAAACACACACACACGGACCACGGCACAGTTTCCCTTGGCATTCGTTTCGGACAACCAACCTAGCGACCAGCAGCCTGCCAGAACAAGTTTGCAGGACAAGGGGTATGCGGACTACCATGTCCCGTGTCAGAAACTGAGCGAGATGGGAGCCAACCCGATGACCGAACAACTCACACGCCGCGGCTTCACAACCAAGACGCTTGGGGCACTGTTGACCTACACGTTGCTGGAGGACCTGGCCAACCAGGACCTGTTTGCTGCCGAGGTCAAGCCCATCACCAAGAAGTGGCTGACCAATGTCAACGACCTGGCCCGCTCGGTGAAGAACAAGAAGATCAAGCAGGTCGCCTGGCAGAAGCAAGTCGAAGAGCTGTTCGAGAAAGTCGAACTGTCTGACCTGTTACAGATGGTCGACTTCAAGAAACTGGCCAAGGGCGCCAAGTTCGTGGAAAGTGGCGCCCGTAGCCTGAGGTTCGAGTTTCCCAAGATCGAGGGCCTTCCGACCGAATACGTCTTCGGCCGCCAGATCTTCGCCCTGAAAAAGGGCCGCTCGGTTGTGCCTCATGGCCACGACAACATGGCCACCGCCTTCCTGATCCTCGACGGAAAACTCCGCGGTCGTCATTACGACCGCGTGGAAGACCGCGAGAAGGAATACGTGATCCGCCCAACCATTGACAAGATGTTTGGCCCCGGCGGCCACTCCTCGATCAGCGATTACAAGGACAACGTCCACTGGTTCAAGGCTCTCAGCGACAAGGCCTTCATCTTCAACATCCATGTGCTGGGCGTGACGCCGGGTGCCAAGCGGTCCGGCCGGATCTACGTTGATCCAAACGGCGAAAAGCTCAAGGGGGGGCTGATTCGCGCCCGCAAGCTCGCCTACAAGGAAGCCCACGACCTTTACGGTTAGTCGCGACGCAGATGATTCGGCCATCGCCAAACAGGTGGCCACCAGGATTCTCGCGCCACGGGCAGGAGACATCTTTCGGTGCACCCTCGACCTCTGTCGGGCCTGCGGGTATTGGATCTGACCCGTGTGCTGGCCGGCCCGTACTGCACACTACTGTTGGCGGACCTGGGCGCGGAAGTGGTCAAGGTCGAACGTCCCGGAACCGGCGACGACGCGAGAGCCTTCGGCCCGTTCCTGGAGAACGGACAGAGTGCGTACTTCGCCAGCATCAACCGCGGAAAAAAGAGCATCGCCCTGAATCTCAAGGAGGACACCGATCGCGAGACGTTTCTGGACCTCGTCGATCGGGCCGACGTGCTCGTTGAAAATTTCCGCGCCGGAACAATGCAGAAACTCAACCTGTCCGCCGACAGTCTCTGCCAGCGGAACCCTCGGCTGATCTACGCAGCGTTGTCGGGTTTCGGCCACGCCGGCAGCCATACCGACCGAGCCGCTTACGACGTCGTCGTGCAAGCGCTCAGCGGCCTGATGAGCATCACCGGCTCGGGCCCCGGCCAACCGGTCCGCGTTGGCACTTCGATCAGTGACATCCTCACCGGAATCTTCGGTGCCGTGGCCATCGTCTCAGCCGTTCACGGTCGCACCGAATCGGGGCAGGGCACGGTCATCGACCTGGCGATGCTCGACTGCACCGTTGCGGCACTGGAGAACGCAATCAGCCGTTACGCAACCGCGGGAGTCGCCCCCACGCCACTGGGCACTCGTCACCCGTCAATCACCCCCTTCCAGGCCTTCTCCACGGCAGATGCCCCCATCGTCATAGCCGCCGGCAACGACGCGTTGTGGACGGCCCTGTGCGGCTGCCTGGATCGGGACGACCTGGTTGACGACCCCCGTTTCTTGACCAACGGAGACCGCACGACCCACCATGCGGACCTGGAAACGGAACTCGGCACGACGCTCGCCGGACGATCTTCCCACCAATGGCTCGCAATCCTTGCCGAAGCCGGCGTACCGTCCGCCCCGATTCGCTCGATCGACGAGGTCGTTGCCGACCCCCACCTGGCCAGTCGCGGAATGTGGCACACGATGGATGATGGGCAGGGCGGCTCGCTGCTGACGGCCGGGTCCCCTTTCCGCATGAACGGCAGCTCGCCACCGCTGTCGGCTTCGATTCCGGGCCTAGACGAACATCACCAGGAGATCATCTCGCAATGGCTGGCGACGGACTCGTCCTGAGAACGGCTCGACCCGAGGACGTCGGCGAACTGGCCCGCCTGGAGTCGGACTGTTGGCCCGGAACAATGGCTGTCTCTGAAGAGCAGATTGCGTCGAGGCTCGAGGCGTACTCCGACGGCCAATGGGTCGCTGAAAAGGCCGGCCGCCTGCTGGGTTACAGTTCCGCCCAGCGGATCGATGCAACACGGCTGGACCAACCTCCTTTGACATACGAGGACGTCACCGACTTCGATCGGTTCACGGCCACCCATACATCCGACGGGTCGCTGTATCAACTGGTAGGAGTTTCCAGCCACCCTTCCACTCGAGGACAACGGCTTGGCCGACAACTGGTTGACCTGCAGGTCGCCCGCGGTTGGTCTTTGTCCGGAGTGCACACTGTGCTCGGGTTCACCCGCCCAGCCGGCCGCCACCTTCTGCCAAACGTTCCGCTCGAACAATACGTCGCTGCCCACAAGAACGGATCTGCCACTGACCCAACCCTCTCGTTTCATCTCGACGCAGGTGCCGTCGTGTTGTCTCAACACGAACACTTTCGCCCGGACGATCTTGAGTCCCTGGGTGCCGGAGTGTTGATCTCGTATCCCCGGCCGATTTTGGACGCCGAATCTGGTGGAAAAACAACTTCCGGTTAGAATCTTCAACCGACCCAGGTGACGTGGACGCCCGACACCCGAACAACCGGTGACCGTCCGCCACCCGACTTCACTGGAGGACAACCGACGTGTCGATGAGTCCGGAACGAGATGACGAGGCAATCGAAACCGCGGGCAACAAAATCGTCGCCGAATTGAGGTCAGGCCGACCCCGCGCGTCGGTCGTCCAGGACCTGGTCGCTGACGGGTGGGAAGAGACTGAAGCTCAGGAATTCGTCCTGTCCGTTGAATCAGCCCTGCAAGAGGCACCCTCAGACGGTGGGGGAGGTGGGGGAGCTACAAGCTGGCTGGCCTGGATTGCCGCCCTGCTGATTTTCAACGGCTTGAGCTATGCCTTCGGCTGGGGTTGGATCATTTGGTAGACCTACCGCGAGCCGCTTTCGGCCCCCAACCTCTGCCACGAACCCCACGATTCGTCGAATGTCTGTTCGCGGTGTCTGTGATCGTCCCGGTGGCCATTTCCGTATCGGATGGAAACCCACTGAGGCTCACCATCGCCGCTGTCCCGCTGGTTGCCGGCATCCTGCTGTTGCTCGAACGACCGCTTCGACGCCCGGGTAGCCTCGGCCAGGCGATGGCCAGCCTGCCGGCAATCGCACTCGCCGGCCCCGTCCTGGCCTTCTCCGCCCCGTTGTCCCACTGGACAAGTTCCACCACCCTGTTGTTGGGAATCGGAGTGATCATCGCCGTGGTGTCACTGGCCACGCTGGGCCGCAGCTTCGGCGTCCTTCCGGCCGCGCGTCGGCCCGTCCAAAAGGGCCCCTATCGCTGGATCAGACATCCGGCTTATCTCGGACAATTGCTGATGCTGACAGCCTGCGGACTGAGCGTTTCTCCGCAAATGGGCGGACTGATTGTGATCATCGCAACCGCCTGCCTGTGCCTGAGAATTCGCGCCGAAGAACAAATCCTTGGCGACGAATGGCCTGCCTACCGGGAATACATGGGGCGGGTCCGCTGGAGACTGTTGCCACTTCTCTGGTAACCCCTTCCCCGGCCGAACCCAACCGAACCGCAGTTGTCCCATCTCCAACGCCGAAGTAGACTTATAGATAGCGGGGGGAATCCGTACCTGCCGGGGCGGCGCCAATTGGCCCGCTCCGACCGGGACACCCACGACGGGCCGATCGAGGGATTCGGACGTGAGCAAATCTAAAAAACCACACCAGGCTGACGTTCCTGCGCATGATGCCGACGGCGCCGCCGGGTTGGTCACTCCCAAGGAGCGGCCGGCCTGGGCATTGAGCCTGGCCTTCCACGTCGGCATTCTGATCGTGCTCTACAGTGTCACCCAGGCTACGTACTCCGGGCAGGATGCCACCGAGTTGGACAGCCTCTTCCAGGAGTTCGATCTCGAGGACTACACCTTCGACACGGCGGTTGTCGAGACGATGGGCAGCCAGAGTGACCTCGACAATCCTTCGCCCTCACAGGCGGCCGCCACGACTCTGAGCAAGACACCACAGCAGGAGGTGCAGGAACGGCTCGACGAGAAGGTGTTGCAGGTCGAATCTCCACAAACGGCAGACATCCCTTTGCCACCGGAGAACGAATTTGCCGACGTGATCGACATCCAGGGCCAGACCGAAAACCCCGGTGGAATCGAAGGAGCCGTCGACCGGATGGCCGTCGAGATCGACCGCTCATTACTCAACCGAAAGACACTCGTCATCTGGCTGTTCGATGAATCGGGATCCATGGCCGCCCGCCGGAACGCAATCGCCGACCGCTTCGAGAGCATCTACAAGCAACTCGGCGCGTTGAAGTCGGCTGACAACAAGGCCGATCGCCGCCCACTGAAAACCGCCGTCGTGGGGTTCAGCGACAAGACGAATTTCTACACCAACGAGCCGGTCTCCGATGTCGACGAGATCGTATCCAAGATCCGCAACATCAAGGCCGCGAAGACCCCTGACGAGAACGTCTTCACCGCTGTCAGCCAGGTCACCCGCAAGTGGCTCAACTACCGGCGGCGGATGCGATACAACGTGATGGTAGTGATCGTCACTGACGAGCGGGGCAGCGACTATGGCGAGGACGGCGCGGCGCTGGAGAAAGTGATCCAGTTGACCAGGGCCAACGGAATCCGCGTCTACTGCATTGGCAACGCTGCGGTCTTCGGTCGCGAGAAGGGCTGGGTGCTCTACCGCTACCCCGATGGCTTCACCGAGGAGGTGGACGTCGACAGGGGACCGGAGACGGTGATGATGGAGCGGCTGGCCCTGCCGTTCTGGGGCACTCGTGGCTTCGGACGCTACCAGATGTCCTCCGGGTATGGTCCCTACGCGCTGAACCGACTCTGTGCCGAATCCAAGGGCATTTACCTGATCGCCGATGAGGGGCGTGGCCAGAAATTCAACCAGTCCGTGATGCGAGGTTATCGCCCGGACTATCGGCCAATCCGCACCTATCTCAAGGATGTCGAAACCAATTCTGCCAAGCAGAGCCTGCTGAAGGCCGCGATAATGACCCGAGAGAAGAGGATTCCCACGCTCTCACTCTCCTTCAATGCGCCCAACGACAACGTGCTCCGCATCGCATTGAACGACGCCCAGAAACCGGTTGCCGAACTCGATTTTCGTCTCCGCGAACTGCAAGCCGCCCTTGAGGTGGGCGAGGAAGATCGGGGCAAGTTGGCCGAACCACGATGGCAGGCCGGTTACGACCTGGCCATGGGTCGCGTGCTCGCCATGCGGGTTCGTGCCTACGGCTACAATGTCGTGCTGGCCCAGATGAAAGGGCAACCGAAGTCCTTCACGAAGAAGGACAGCAATCTTTGGCGACTAAAACCCAACCGGGAAATCACCTCTGGCGGTGCCGTCAAACGCCTGCACAAGAAGGCTGTCGAATATCTCAACCGCGTCGTCGATGACCACGCCGGCACGCCCTGGGCGCTGCTAGCTGAACGAGAACTGAGTGCTCCAATGGGGTGGGGCTGGGCCGAGGCACACCGCGCAATGACCACCGCGGGGACACGTGGAGCCAACGACCCCAACCGCGTTCTGTTTGTCACCGACCCCAAGACCGGCAAGAAGAAACGGGTCATGGTCAACAAGAAACGGCCTCGACCGCCGCTCTAGCACCCGTTGACATCCTCGATGCCGACACCACCTCACTCGCCAAGCCACCAACCGGGTTCTCGATCGCCATGCACTCGCAGACACGCAACGTCTCGGCGCTATCGACCTCGATCCTGATCCACACCGCCGTCCTGGTCGTGCTTTGGGTCCTCAGGATCGACCTCCTGCCGGCCATCCCCGACGTGGTTGTCGAAACGTTCTTCAACGAGGAACAGACCCAGGAGAAGTTCGTCAAGGAACTCGACGAGCAGACCGAGATCTCTGAAACGCAAAACGTCAACGCCGGAGGTGTTGTCTCGACCACCATCGGTGGTGCCGGAACCGTCCAGGTCGCGCAGACCCAGATCGACACCTCGGAGTCACTCAAAGAGCCCGACGTCGAGGTCAACATCACAGACGTCACACTGCCCGGGCAGGAGTTTCTCGGCGAGGACCTGGGAGTCGGAGAGGTCAACGGCGAGGTGGGGGCGGTGGTTGAAGGCTACGGGGCCGCACTGTCCCGGATCACCCAGGAACTGGTCCGCCTGATGCGGGAACGCAAAGTGATGGCGGTTTGGCTGTTCGACGAATCCGAGAGCATGAAGGACGACCAGAAGGAAATCGCCACCGAGTTCCACAAGGTGTACGAGGAACTGGGCATACAACAGGAACAGGACGCACGGATCCAGAAGAAAGGCGAAGTTCTGACCACTTCGATCCTCGGCTTCGGTGATCGCATCAACGTCCTGACCAAGACGCCCACCGGGGACGTCAAGAAGATCCAGCAGGCGATCCAACGGATCGGGATCGACCGCACTGGCAACGAGAACATGTGCAAGTCGATCGCCGCTGTGCTCGACCAATTCACTCCGCTGGCCCGCAAACAAAAACGGCAGCTGGTGGTTATCGTCGTCAGTGACGAGTCCCCCACCGACCACATCCAGATCGAACAAGCCATCCAGAGAGTCAAGAAGGCTGCGGCTCCGATCTACATCCTGGGTCGCGAAGCCATCTTCGGGTATCCCTACGCCCGGATTCGCTGGAAAGATCCCGTTTATGGCCTCAACCACTGGGTCCGGATCGACCGCGGCCCGGAAACGGCCTTCCCCGAGTGCTTGCAGTACGATGGCATGCACGCCCGCTGGGATGCCTTCTCGAGCGGTTTCGGCCCGTACGCCCACGTCCGACTCGCCAAGCACAGCGGAGGAATCTTCTTCATGTTGCCCGGCGAGGAGGAACAGCTCGACGGTGCCGGAGCGCACGAAGCGAGACGATTCGCCGCCCTGGCAATGAAAGAATACGAACCCCTGCTATTGGCCCGCCGCGATTACGCCCAGCAGGTCATTTCGCGGCCATTCCGCGTCGTGATCTCCAACATCATCGCCAGGCTCAATCCCAACGACTACCCGTTGATCCCCTCTCATGACCCCAAGCTGAACATCAAGCAGCACCACTATTCCATTGAGGCAGCCGAATTTCGGCGGCAGGCGGTTGAAGCCGGGCAACGCGCCTTCCGGGCAATGGGCCTGTTGAGCGAAGCCATAACGATCCTGGACAAGAACGAACCGCTGCGAGCCGGGGAAAATTCGCAACGCTGGCGAGCCAACTTCGATCTCATCCGCTCTCAGTGTTATGCCTACCGGGTTCGACTGTTCCAGTTCCTGCTGGCCCTCGACAAGCACGCCGTCGAATTCCCCCCGCCCAAGCAGGCCAAGTCCAACCGCTGGCACTTCAACCGCTCACGGAAGATGACCACGCCCAACGACGGGCAGTACAAACGGGTCCAGGTGCAACTGAAGCTCAAGGCCAAGCGGGAGAGCTTCCTGGCAGAAATGAAGGAACAGCAGAACCGGGCCACCCAGTTGTTCGAACTGGTGCTGGCCGAACATCCCGGCACCCCGTGGGCTCGGCGAGCTCGCTGGGAACTCGACCACGGTTACGGGATGGCGATCCACGAGGGATTCCATGACCCGCGATACCGTGATGTCGGCAAGCGGATCAAGGTCCCGAAATTCTAGTCGTCTTCAACGGGCTCGACCGAGACCGTTTCCTCCGCAGCAGCGTCGGCCTCCGCTTGGCTGCCGCCTTCGTCAGCGATCTTCCCCGCGATGATCGTATCGACGAACAACTGCGTCGCGTGGAACATCAGCATCGGAAACACCGCCAACGGGTACGCCTCACCAAACCCGAACTCGGTGCTGGTGGCCAGGAACACCCCGATCGGCAACGTCTTCTGGCTGCTGCCGAACAACACGGCAATGCGGTCTTCACGTGAGAACCGCATCAATCGGGCGCCGGCACCACCGAGGACCATCGCCGCCAGGTGTAAACCCAGGCAACAGGCCCACACCAGCGCCACGTCCCCCAGAGCCACACCCTCTTCCCCCAGCCGCGGACCGGCTTTCAGCGATGCGGCAGCAAACACCAGCACCAGGATCAAGCCCTGCGCAGCAATCCCGATCCGCGGCTTGTGGTCCACTGCGATTCGCCGGGCTGCCGGCACCATTCGAACCGCCTGCCCGAGCAAAGTGGGGACCAGCACGACGTAGAGAAGACGCTCCATCATCCGGTCAACCGGCAATTGCGCCTCCCCATCCGCCAGAGCGAGGTTCAGCCAAAACGGTGCGACCAGGAAGCACAGTGTATTGGTCATCAACGTGATCAACAAAGACACCGCATCGTTGCCTCCCGCCTTTCGGGTCCAGACCGACACCGCCGCCAGTGTGCACGGCACACTGCAGGCAATCATCAATCCGACCTCGAAACTGGGATCACCCTGAATCCTCATCAGTCCCAGCCCCGCCAAGGGGATCGCCGCTGCGTTGATCAGCGATGCCCACAGCACCGGCAATGGGAATCTCACCGATTCCCTCAGCTTGCCGCTATCGAGAGTGAAGGCCATCAGGAACAACACGATCCGGGTGATCCAGCCCGGCGCCGCCGCCAGGGCCCCGCCAATCCCCTCGCGTTTCTCGAGCTTCTCAACAATCTCGCCGGGGATCATCAGTCCCACGGACAAACCCCCGCCGACCAACACCACCAGCCCGACCAGGAACCAATGTTTCTTGAAAAAGGCGCTCGGCATAATCGGCCACGTTAGCGAGTGCTCGCGTTGTCGTCACCTCGCCGCGAACCTCAGGGCTTCGGCGTCTGCTTGGCGGCCGGCTTCACGGATTCGCTGGCGAGAGGCTTCCATCGCCTCAATAGCACCTGGGCCCCCGCCCAGTGCGGATCGTCGTCGGTGATCTTCTCGAAAATCTTAACCGCCCTGACCAGCTGGCCCAGTTCGGCTCTCCACAACCCCTCAAGCCACACTGCCCCGGACTCCCATTCATGGAGTCCGCTGTGGGCCATGTACTCTTTCAAGGCGTCCGCCGCTGACTCGACCTCTCCCTGTTCGTACTGACAGACCGCCGCCCAGAATGCGGCGTCGTCAGCCGCCTCCTCGTGCACCAACCGCACGCGGGTGGGCATCATTGCCTTGACCGCCGCTTGTTCCCGCCGTCCCACAAAACCGATTTGCTGGGGCAACGGAGGCACGTCCCGCCACATCCGGATCTTCAGGAATGTCGTTACCGAGGTCTTCCACTCACCCAGCAACTGACGGTTTCTGGACATCCGGTGTCGGTATTGCCCCTTCGTGGCCAACTTCAACTGGATGTCCCCCTTGTCATTCGCAATCACTTGCTCAACGGGGATCGGTGATTCGAAGGCCCGTTGTCGCAATGCAAATGTCTGCAACTGCTGCGTATTAAAAGAGGAGTTGCCGTCCCGCCGTCGTTCGGGGTAATCCCAAATCGCGATCTTCTCCTTGTCGAACCCTTCAGCCACCACCCTCGCCAAGACTCCCTCGGGAACAATCTCGCTCGATTCGAGCGGATCCCACAGCAGCAGGTCCTGGTCGCCGGTGAGCGCCAACTGCAACCGTCGCATCCGGGGAGCCCAGAAACTCGAGGCTCCGACCAACGCCACACGAACATCCGACAATGATTTGCCGGCAAACGGGTAGGGCGAGTCCTTGGATGTGGACAGGGCTGCGAACAACGAGGGATCCTTGGCCGCTTCAGCCCAGGTCGCCGCCTGGCCAGTCACCCCGGCTGTCGCGGCGGCCTTCGCAGCGAGGATCGGCAAACCCAGCCCCGGGTCGTAGAGTGAGATTTCTCCGTCGAGCAACACGCCGACAAGCAGGCCCGGCGACGGCTCGTCCACTTGCAACACGACGGCATCGATCCTCAACTGTCGCAGCAGGTTCACGAACAACCACGCCCGATCACGAGCGTTTCCCTCGCCCAGCATGGCAATCCCGAATGGCGCCAGCGGCAACTTCGTCTCGTCGTCACTCCGCAACACGATGTTGCGAGTGACGTAATAAAACAATCGGCCGACACGTTCACGATCCGTTTTCGAACCGCTAACAATCGCCTTCCCAATCCGGGCGTACCACTGGGAATCACGGATGTGGGTCGCGTCACGGATCGCGAACCGGGGTGACCTGATGCGATCGACACGTCCTGTGTCGAGGCGACTTGTGTAGGCAGCGTCTACCGGCTCTACGACTTCAAACGACTCTCCGCCCATCTCAACCCAGTCATTGAGCAGACTGACAACCGTTTCACGACGCGTCCGAATCACCAGGGTCTCAGGCTGAGACATTTCGATCAGTGTGTCGAGCACGTCACTGCGGCGGCGTTTGCGGGTCGCCGACGTCTCCGCAGTACCTCCAGTTGGACTTTGCGTGGCGTCCGATGAGCATCCCCAGGCCATCACGAGGACCAGAAACCCAATCAACACGCGGCCCAACATCGTCCGCTCGGATCCATTCGGACGTCGCCCCATCCGCGGACCCACGACCCCTCGTCCGCACACTCGATTTGGAAACATCTGCATCACATCCACCCTCTTCGCCGCAACTCAAACTGTCAACCAC
>DLVV01000012.1:16563-24148 GCA_003445035.1 Planctomycetaceae bacterium
CTCCAATTCAGCGAGAGGAATCATGTTTGCCCCGTCGCTGCGAGCCGAATCGGGATCGGGATGCGTCTCAGCAAACACCCCGTCACAACCGGCGGCCACAGCAGCCCGCGCCAGCACGGGGACCATTTCTCGCTGTCCACCGGTGGTGACACCGCCGGGCAACTGCACGCTGTGAGTCGCATCAAAGATCACGGCCGCCCCGGTCGCCTGCATCAACGGGATCGCCCGCATGTCATTGACCAACCGTCCGTATCCGAAGGTGGTCCCGCGTTCGGTCAACAGCACGCGTGGATTCCCGGACTGAACACACTTGGCCACGATGTGGCCGATATCCTCGGGAGCCAGGAACTGTGGCTTCTTGACATTGACCACGCCCCCGTGGCGTGCCGCCGCCCTTGCGGCGGCGACCACCAGGTCTGTCTGCCTCGCAAGAAATGCGGGGATCTGCAGGATCCCGCAAACCTCGGCAGCAGGCTCGGCCTGGCCGGCCTCATGGATGTCGGTCGTAACCACCAGACCCGTCTCGGTACGAATGCGATCCAGAGTCGCCAACCCGTCATCGAGACCCGGCCCTCGGAAACTGTCAATACTGGTACGGTTTGCCTTGTCGAAACTCGCCTTGAAGACAAGTGGGGCGCCCACCCGTTCAGCCATCTCGGCCAATCGCCCGGCGATCTCCCGGGTCAACTCGTCCGACTCGATGACGCACGGCCCGGCAATCAGCACCAACTGGCTTCCCTCGCCACACACGGCGTCGCCGATCGGAACGGGGTTCTCAACCACCCTGACCTCCCTGTCCTTCACCCGGAACGAACACCTCCAGCGAACTGGGCAGGCACTCGATTTCCACTGGAACAGCTCCAGCGGGATCACCATCCACCTGAAACGGAATCGTGCCCGCCACCGGATCCTCAGCAACAATTCGCACTCGACTGGCAGTGACCACTTGAACATCGGCCGCGAGGCCGTGGGTTCCCCGCAACAACTTCACCGCGTAGCGAATCATATGGAACGCAGACCCCCGTTTCAGCACCGTGACGACAAATTGGCCGTCATCCGCCACGGCGGTCTGCCCAACTTTCATCTTCATACCGTAGGCCGGGAGGTTGGACACCATCACGACGGTCCCCTGGACCGGTTCCGTCTCCTGGTCCAGAAACACGTTCATCCGGGGATACCGGTAAGTGCGCAAAGACTTCCAGATCGGTTGGATGTAAGACAGGTGAGTGATGTTTCCGGTGCGATTTTCAGCAAGTTCGTGGGCCACCAGGGCATCGAATCCGGCGCTGGCGACCAATGTGAACAACTGCCCGTTGGCCCGTCCGAGATCAATCTTTCTCGTGCGGCCTGCAGCAATGATGTCGGCCAAGCCGCGGCCACTTGACGGCATTCCCAGAAACCGGGCCAGCAGATTTTCGGTACCCATCGGCAACACGGCCAGGGGCAGGTCCGGATGACGGTTGACCACATCGACGACTGTCCCGTCTCCTCCGGCAGCCACTACCGCCACGAGGTGTTCCCGAGACTCAGAATCCTGAACGCGACCATCGAGTGCCTCTCGCTGCGAGAACAGTCGCGGTGTCAGGCCGTGGCCACGCAGCGTACAGCACAATTCGACCAACTCCCGGCGACGACGGCCGGAACCGGATCGAGGATTCCTCTGGATCGCCACCCACGCACTGGCCATCGACGCGGTCATGAACACCATACCCCGAGTTCGGTCAGCGAGCGAATCACCGTCGGGCGGTCCATCGATGGCAACCAGCCGGCACCCTCGATCGCATCGTGTGAGCGATCAACCCGAACCGCCTGCAAGCCGCTGTCCAGGGCGCCACCAACATCGTTGACCGGATCGTCGCCAACCATCAGCACCTCGTCGGCCCGGCAGCCACAAGCGTCGACCAGGGCCCCGAAGAATTTCGGCCCGGGTTTTTTCCACCCAACTTCGGACGAAACCACCACGGCCTTTGCCAACTGTAATGGAGCCCATCCGGTACAGATCGTGTGCAATCGACAGTCGAAATTCGAGGCAATCACCATGCCCAGGCCCAACCGTTCGATACTGGCAATCGCCGTGGCGACATCATCAAAACATCTCCACGAGGAAGGTCGACCGAAGTGGGCAAACAACTCCTCGAAACATCTCTCGGCAGCACCTTCGTCTTCGATTTCCACGAACACCTCGCCGACCACCCATCTCCATCGTTTGGATTCGGCCTCCTCGCTGGTTGCCAGCCCCTCCGGCCCCCGTTTTCGGTCCATTTCCGCAGATTTCTCCAATGCCGCGGCAAATCGCCGACCCACCTCATCCCGATTCAAGCGACTGCCATGCCGACGCCCAATTTCGGCATAGGCATCAACGACAGGTGGATCCGCTTCGATCAGCGTGCCCACCGCATCCAGTGCCACGAATCGAATCGGGACCGTTGGTATCGGTTCTTTGTCGGGCGTCGAACCTCGCTGTTGATTCCGTGTCATGATCTCATCTGCCAATCCAAGCGGGACACTGTGGCGCGATCCAGCGACGCACGATCGATACTGACACCCAGTCCCGGACCGGGCAACGCAGGAGCGTATCCGCCAAACCCGAACGTCAGATCCTCAACCGTAAGCCGTTCGCCGACCAGGTAACGATCGAAACTGCCTTCGAGGAACCTGATTCCGCCAACCGATGTCGCAAAATGGCGGCCGGCCGCCGAAAGGATTCCCGTCTCACCCACCTGGCAACCCAGTTGATAACCGAGTCCCGACTGGTGAGCCATCGATGCGATCTCCAGCGAATTCAGGAAACCTCCACACTTGGACAACCGGATATTGAACAGATCACAGGTTCTCGCTTCGATCGCTCTCCGGGCATCACCAACGCTGCACAGCGATTCATCGAGCATGATGGCGACATCGAGCTCCTGACGGACTGCCGCCAACCCGGCCACGTCGGCATGAGGCACCGGTTGTTCCAGAGACGACACGCCGTACGCGACCAGCCCTGCCATCTTCTCAACCACTTCCTCGCAACTCCATGCCTCGTTGGCATCCAGTCTCAAGTCAATGCGATGCCCCACCGCCCGTCGGACCAGCGCCAACAATTCTCCGTCGTCGACTCCGTCGACCCCCACCTTGACCTTGGCCTGATGGAACCCGAGCAGCCGCACCAACCAGCCGCGGAGCCTGAGTTTCCACCGACGCGTCGGCGTGAAGGCCATGCTGTACCGAACCCGGTCGCTCGACTCGCGGATCGCCATCGCTGGTGCGAACCGCCGGGTAATCTCCGAAAACGACTCTCCGGCCGACCGTGTGGCGGCATCCAAAACCGCAATTTCCAGGGCACAGCGTGCCGAATGACCAAAGCTGTCCCGCCGACCCGGCGTGCCTTCCGGGCCAGCACACTCTGGTTCCGACAGTTCGACCCGACGACACGCCGCAATGACCGCGTCGAGGTTATCGTAGGAATCGCCCAGTTGCCCGAACAAATCGGTTCCATCCAGTTGATTCAACGCCGAATCGATCGTCTCTCCGGTCACGTACTCGCGAGGCAATCCTTCGCCCCATCCTTCGCTGCCGTCATCCATTCGGCAACGGACAACGACCGAGTCGGTCTCCCGCCGGGTGTGCGATGCGTGCCGGACCGTGGTCTTCAACGGAATCCGAACGTGCCAGGCTGTCAGGTCTCTGATCCGCATCGCGATGCACTGTCCTCCCGGCTGACCTTGCACATTTCCCCGGCGGGTGTAACCGAACCACACCACTCGGACAAGGCCACCTCGACAGACATTTGGTCGTGACACCTGTGCGACTTCCTGTTATCACCACCCGGCCTCACGCCAGCCCGTCCACGATCTCCGTCGGCCGTTTCGATGCCCATCCCAGTCTCTCAGATGTGGACCGTCGCTCGCTATGTGATGGGTCAGCGGTTGCGTGGTCGTCGACGTTTCCCCCTGGTCCTGATGCTCGAGCCGCTATTTCGCTGCAACCTGGCCTGCGCTGGCTGTGGCAAGATTCAGCACCCGACCGAAGTCCTACGACAACAACTCTCGCCAACGCAGTGTTTTGAAGCCGCCGAGGAGTGTGGCGCGCCAATCGTGTCGATACCCGGAGGCGAACCGCTGCTGCATCCCGACATCGTCGAAATTGTCGACGGCCTGATCGACCGCGGCAAGTACGTCTACCTCTGCACGAATGCCCTGTTGCTGGAAAAAGCCCTGCCGCAATTCACCCCTTCGAAGCACCTGACATTTTCGGTGCACCTTGACGGCCCGGCAGAAGAACACGACATCGCAGTCTGCCGCGACGGGGTTTACGACGTCGCCGAGTCCGCCATCGTTGCAGCTATCGATGCCGGTTTTCGCGTCACCACCAACACCACTGTCTTCAACACAGCCCAGCCCGAGCGTTTTCACCCGTTCTTCGACCGCTTGATGCGACTGGGAGTTGAGGGCATGATGATCTCTCCGGGTTACCCTTACGAGAAGGCGCCCGACCAGGAGCACTTCCTGCACCGGAACATGACTGTTGATCTGTTCCGGCGACTTTTGGCCAACCGTCCTCGTCGCTGGCGATTCAATCAATCCCCGCTGTTTCTCGAATTCCTCCAGGGCCGCTGGGACCTACCATGCACTCCATGGGGCAACCCGACCTACAACCTCTTCGGCTGGCAACGGCCCTGCTACCTGCTCCAGGAGGGGGCATTCGCGGGTACCTACGCCGAATTGATCAACCAAACCGACTGGGAGTCCTATGGCCCGGACAGCGGGCACCCGGCATGCAGCGACTGCATGGTTCACAGTGGATTCGAACCAACCGCTGTCACCCAGACATTCGGTTCATGGAAGGGATTCTGGGCCACCGCACGTTCGGTACTGATCGGGCCGCCGCGGACACCCACGGCCGAGCCGGACGCGGAGATGGCTCCGTCCGATATCCTGCCCCTCCCGGTCGTCGCAGCCGACGAGTCGTATCGCCGAGCCGTCTGAGATGACCACGATCGCCAACCGGATCGCCGACAACTTGGCGCGAGTCCGGGCGAGGATCTCACAGGCCTGCCAGCGAGCAGGCCGTGACAGCGATGACGTGACGCTCGTGTGTGTCACCAAGTACGCCCAACCCGAGTGGATCGACGGACTGCTCGAATGTGGAGAACTCGTCCTCGGAGAGAATCGCCCACAACAACTCGAGCAACGGGCATCCCGGTTTTCCGATCGAATCCAATGGCATCTCATCGGTCAACTGCAACGAAATAAGGTCCGTCGCACGTTGGCCGTGGCGTCCATGATTCACTCGGTGGACAGCATGAAACTGCTGGAACGCATAGATGCGATCGCCAATGACGACGGCCACCACCCCGCCGTGTTGCTGCAAGTGAACATTGCGGGCGAGGACTCCAAGGGCGGTTTCACCAGCGAAATGCTCCATGACGCCTGGTCGCGAATCCATTCGCTTGAATCGGTGAATGTTCGCGGGCTGATGACCATGGCCCCGCTGTCCGACGATCCTCGCACTTCCCGGGACATCTTTGACCGGCTCCACCAACTCGCACGCAAACTACGGACGGATCGCGTGGGGCAGGGGGGAGAAAGACTTACGGAATTGTCCATGGGGATGAGCAACGACTTCGAGGTCGCCGTCGAGGCCGGTGCCACGATGATCCGCCTGGGCCGGTCCCTGTTTGAAGGTCTCGACGCCTGACGGCTGCGTAGCCCGTGCTACAACCCCAGCAAGTGTCCCGAATCGGTCACGGTCCCGATCAACTGTCCGTCTTCCCCGTCGGCTTGCCAGGACATTTCTTCTCCGCCAGCGGTGATAATTGGCTCCAAGGACTCGGTTTCGAGGCGAAAACGGTCGTCACTCAGCGGAGCCAGGAACTTGCGGAACCAGATCATCTGACGCACTCGCTCACAGGGACGATCCAGGCAGATTGACGCGCCCCGCTCGGCCCAGTCGAACAACATTCCGAAATATCCACTGGGAACGTACTTCACGTGCGACATATCGACGGCCACGCGGGTCACTCCCTCGGTGTCAACCAAACGCGTCAACGTCTCACGCAGCAACGCCAGGTCCGCTCCATCCCAAATGTCCATCGGTCCCAGGTTGATCACCTGATACCCGTCCAGTTTCTCGATCGTCATCTGGTGTTTACGAGCCATTGGTCTTCCTCACGGAGTCGGCATTACTTGACGGGAACAGGTCGTCCGGCGGAGGAGTCAGCTCCTCACAAAGTGTTCCGGCGGCCAGCATCTCCGTTTAACGCAATTGGTGCGCCAAGGGGCTCCAAACCGTCGACGGTCAACTCAAGTCCAACTGACACAAGGACTTGAGGCACTCGCGATGGAAGCAGTCGCCTCCGTCCACGTTGCTTTCGAGCAACGCCTGTTGCCCAAATGCAACGTCCGAAGGGCCGACTCCCGCCTGGATCAATAACCGACCCGGGAGTTTGGATCAGTCACCGGAATCATCACCGGCATCAAGATAGAGCAGGCGACCACAGTTGTTGCACGAGACAATCTGTTCGCGAGACAGTTCCACCTGGAACTGCGGCGAGACCCGGATCGAGCACGCGGTGCAGGAACCGTCGACGACCTCGGCCATCGCCCCGGGACCATGGGCCCTGACCAATCGCTGGTAATGTTCGGCCACGTCCTGCGACAACTGGGATTCCGACTGAGAGATCGCGTCCTCGAGTTTCTGTCGCTCTTCGTTCAAGCCCGGCTCGACTGCGGCAACTTCGGAGGCCACGCGTTCCTGTTCTTGTTGGGCGGTTTCCCGTTCGCCCTCAATCTCGGTCACCCGATTCTGGCTACCTTCAACGCGGTCGTACAATTCGAGAATTTCGTCCTCGAGGACACTGTTGGCGACCGTGTCTGCGTCGATCTGACCCTTGATGATGTCGAATTCTCGATTCGACGATGCCGTATTGAGTTTCGACCTCAGGTCAGCGATCTTCGTTTCGTTGGTTTTCAGCTGCAGCGTCCGTTCGTCAGAAGCTTTCTTGAGATTGTTCACCGACTGCTGTTCGGCATCCACCTCTTGCAGTTTCCTTGAGGCCACCGATTCGTGCGCCCGCACTCTTCGTGGACCGGCTTCGAGTTCATCCAGCACCCGCGTGTGCTCGACGTGCAACTGGTGGAGTTCTCGCAATCCACTGGCAGCCGTCGTCATGCCATCGTCTCCTACTGCTGGCCGTTCCACTCAGAAACCCGGCCAAAAAAAAAGCCGGTCGGTTGTTGCCGACCGGCTCGAGCCATCAGTTGGTGCTGCCCGCGAGCACCCCTTCAAGGAATCCCCTAAGTTGTCGGCTCCGAACCGGGTGCTGCAATTTCCTCACAGCCTTAGCCTCGATCTGTCGCACCCGTTCGCGAGTCACTTTGAAGATCCGTCCAACTTCTTCCAGCGTGTACGTGTAACCGTCACCGAGTCCATATCTGAGCTTGATGATCTCACGTTCTCGATATGTCAACGTCTTGAGGACATCGTCGATCTTGTCCTTGAGCATCTCCTGTGTAGCCGAGTTGACGGGGCTTTCGGTGTTGTGGTCTTCGATGAAGTCACCGAAGTAGCTGTCCTCACTCTCGCCAACCGGGCGGTCCAA
>DLVV01000012.1:24536-24694 GCA_003445035.1 Planctomycetaceae bacterium
GTTTCTTCGAGTGTGGGCTCACGACCCATCTCCTGAAGCAACTGCTTGCTGACCTTTCGCAGCTTCGACATCGTCTCGATCATGTGCACGGGGATACGGATGGTACGGGCCTGGTCAGCAATCGCCCTGGTGATCGCCTGCCGGATCCACCATGTGGC
>DLVV01000234.1 GCA_003445035.1 Planctomycetaceae bacterium
CGGTTCACCACACCATGCCGGACCACCTCCCGTGGTGGCCCCTCGACCACATATCCCGAGAACTGGACATCCTCCCCGTTGATCGGAATCGTCACACGTTCCAATTCCACCGTCCCGACAAGCCGCTTGGCAAACTGTCGTTTCAAGAACGCGACAAACTCGTCCTGCTCGGTCGTCGGCCCTCGTTCGGGGATGACCACAACCGTGTATCGCCCATCCTGGCTCTTCAGTGCCACCTCGGCTTCGTTGTTCAACCGGGATAATTCGGGGCCGACAACCGGATACCAGCCCCGGACCGCGCGAACCCGCAGCCCGTAAACGGCGGTCTCGAACATCCCACCCTTCACCCGCCACCCGACACCATGCTGGTCCCGTGTGACGACGGATTTCACCGGAGGTTGCACCTCGCCGTCCGTCAGGGAAAACGCGTTGAAGAACGGCTCGGCCTCCGCCCCCGATTCGCTCAACTTTTCCTGCCGCCCCGTGGCCACCAATTGATAAGCGAACCCCTGGTGTTTGAAGATGATCACGATCGCCCGAACCAAACGGCCATTATGGGTCCCGGCCACTTGAAATCTCGCTGCCTCGCGGCCCAGGAAGTTGATCGTTTCGACAGGACCTCCCTCCGACCCGGAAAACAACTGGGCCGTTTGGTCCCGCATCGCTTCGGCGTAACCGGCCACTTCGGTGCCACCAATCTCCTCGACGACGATCTCGCACACGCCTCCAAGCCCGAGGTTCATCATCCCGGCCACGGCATTGCCGTTGGTTGCCGAGATCTCCTCGGCGTTGAGCACCTTCCACTTTGGACCCGGCACCTTCAGTTGGAAGCGGTAGTTCTCGTCGACGTAGGGGGGAGCAGACGGACTGCTCAACTCGATCTTGTCGACCAAAGACACCGGGGCCGCGTTCGAAGCGGGTTGATCACGGTGAGAAAGCCATGGCGAAACCACGCAAGCCCCAAAGACAAGGCACCAGTACGCCCCAAGCACCAGTCCCCGAACAGGCCTCGATGCGGCTCGGTTCTGCATCGCCCGCCACAGGCGATAGCCGACGACGTACGGAATCAGTCCGGACAGAACCAGCAGCAGCCATCCTCCAACCGTTCTCGGCCAGGGCACGCCGTACCAGATGTGGGTGAGAAACCCCGTTTTTTCTGGAGGCGGCGCGAATGACGATTCATCCACCGTGAAAGACGCCGATTTTGCCTGCTGATTCAACAGCCTCGGCGACTCATCCAGGGCAGGGGGGGGCGGCGGACGGACGTCGGACGACGCGGCCGACAGCGACCAGTTCATCGACATCGCGGATCAGGCTCCAGGCCTCCGAATCCTGGGAGACTTCGTGCGTATCTTTGAGCTTCCCGGCCTGGAGAAATTTTCGGACCTGCTCTCCGGAAAAGGGCCCCTGAACCTTCCCCTGCTGCCTGGTCCGAACAAAGTATTGGGCCATGACTTCCCCTTTCATTGCCGCGTGTCAACTCGGGCAGAACTCCCGAGTCGTTGGGCAATGCGCCATGTGAACCGCTCAAAGTCCCGAGATTACCTTCAGCAGGTCGCGGAGCCGATTCTTGATGCTGAACTGAAATCCGGCCGATTGCCCGTCCGACAACAACGAGGCCTGGCTTCGGACGCTTCGGGCCACTCCGGACTTTGCCTGACTAAACAACTTCTGCAACGCGGGAAGTTCCCCCTTCAACTTGATGATCTGCACCTCGTTCGACACTTTTTCTCTGGTCAACTCACGCACCCGGGACACCGATGTCTCCTCGTCATCAATCTCGTTGTCGATTCTGCGGTTCCTCGCCTGGAGCGAGCTGACCGATGAAATCACGACTCGATTTCGGCTCGCGACCTTCTGCATGGTCGTGAAGTAGGTCCTCCCTGTCTTGATGGTCGCCAGGGAGTCCATCCGCTTCTTGCCGAGATCCGGACAGGTTCGACAGGGGATCCGGCCAAAACCCAGGCAATCCGCACACGGATACTTGGTGCCACGGATTTTCTGGTACCCGTTCTTGCAGGACTGAGTCGGACAGCCATTGATCCCGTTCCCTGAACAGAGTCCACAGGCGGCATCCTTTGACCCCGGCTTCTTGGCAACCTGGTTCTTCCCGGGACCGGCTGGAGACCCTTTCTTGAAATTGAAACCCGGGTTCCCTCTGGGAGCGGCTTTCCCGCCAGCCGGCTTCTTGACAACAGTCTTATTGGCACTGCCGGTCGGACTCTTGACGCCATTCTTCGCCGCCAGGGCCTTCCACTGAAGGATCAGCCGGGCAAACCGCTGCTTCCCGCCCTTTGTATCTCGGATCGACTGGAGAGCCTTGTCGGACTTCATCATTTCAAAGTCGGCGAACCCCATCCTGACGGCTTCCCTCAACGAGGCCAGGACCCGTCCGTCCAACGCGGTTTTGTTGGGCGCGGCCAACGCACGGGCCTCGTTATAAAACACCGCGGCGCCCAGTTGCTTTTCCCTGGCATCCAACGGAGGGAACTCCTTCTGGAAGTTCCGAAAGTGCTTGGCCGATTCCATGAAGGCGATGTGCGCCGCCGCCATGTTGTCACCCGAGGCGAGTTTTTCACCGAGCGATTGGGCGATCCCTGATGCCAGGAAGAGAATCATCCGCTGCTTCTGCTTTTCGAGCAGTTGGAGATCCTTTCGCACCAGGACCATTTCGACCAGTTCCAGTGATTTGGCGAAGTCGCCCTGTTTGATCAACTGCACCACATCCCGCATTTGAGAGTCCGCCGTATCCGGGTCGGCATCGGGTTTGGCCCCCGCAACCCGCGGTTCCTCTTTCTTGCCGACCACGGTCGTCTTGCTCTTTGTTGGGGAAGTCGCGACGGACTTCTTGTCGGCGTCACCTCGAACAACCCTGAACCGGTACTGGACCGAGGCGGACAGCGAAGGCTTCCCGTCATCACTGACCACGACGGTGATCGGGAGCGTCCGACCAACAAGGGACTCCGGAGGTTGCCAGAGAAACTGCCCCGTATCGGCATCGATCTTCGCGTTCTTGGGCACGGCCCCGGTCAACCGGTACTTGAGGCGGTTGCGAGGGAAATCCCGGTCCTGCCCGCCTCCCATGTCGGCGACGAAGGTCGCCCCGGTGGGAACGCGAAAAGCCTTGCTCGCAACCGTGGAAGCCAGCGACGGTCGCGTGTTGGCCTCCAGGACCTTGACGGGAATCTTGACCAATTGCTCCAAGTCCGGCGAATCCACGCGAGCCTTGATCACGATCGTATATTCACCCGGCCCCTGCTGTTCACTGGGAGTCCAGGTCACGGCGCCGGTGAGTGGATCCAGCCGGACGCCGGTCGGGACCTCTCCGGACAGGGAAAACCTGATCGCCGCGCCGGAGACACCGGTCAGGGAGACGGGCGCGGGAATCCGTACTTCCTGGAGTTCCACCACCTCCTGGACCGAAATCGGTCCAACGGTGAAAGCCGGCCCGACACCTGGCCGATTCGAAGGCCGATCGTTTTTGTCATCCCCGGGAACTGTTGTGGCCAGCTGTTCACCGGATGAGGCGACAGCAGGACCGGCCGAATCGGTGCTCCCGCTCAGCAGCAACGCAATTCCACCCGCCCCGATCACGAAGACGGTCGCCAATCCGCCCCACACCAGCAGCGGAAGAAATGACGCCACGAACGACTGGCCGCCGTGTGACGAAAAATCAAGCGGTTGCCCACACTGGCAGAGGACCTGGCGATCGCCGGGATGCTGACGAACACGAAAAGTCCTGGAACAGTTCCCGCACCGAACGATCAACGACATTGGATTGGCCCGATTGTCAGCTAATGGTGTCTGAAATTATCTCTCTGTATCCGACAACCGAACTCGCTCAGGACAGAACAAGCCCCAGCGTTTTTTGGCATCCGCCGAGACGGTCCAAGTGCATCGATGAAGAGCCCTGCGCACACCTCTTCAAATCGGTCGTCGTCGTTCAACCTATTAAATCAACATCCAGAACATCAAGTCCACAACTAATCCACTGCACTAGAATATACCAAGACAAAAACACGCCGGCCCGGTGCCTGCCCCTGCACTGCCAGTCGCGTCAGCTGACACGCCCCGGCAACCGGTACGGCACGTACAAAGCGGGCTCGGTCCCGGCCGGGCCGGTCACTGTCGCCCGGCAGCCTTCTCGTACGCCGCCAAACCGTCGTGCGACACCACGCAGCGGAAACCGGTGTGGTACAGGCCCGAAGCCTCCTCGCCCTTCATCCGGGCCGTTACCCGGTAACCGGTGCAGTAAGTGTCGCTGCACATGAACGAACCGCCACGCTGGATCCGCTTGAGGATGTCCGGTTCGTCGGGATCATAACTCTCCTCGGGCCCCTGCGGATTCCGTCGGGGACTGTCGCTGTAATAGTCGGCCGTGTAGTTGTCGTGGCACCACTCCCAGACGTTGCCCGACATGTCGAACAGGCCGTAACCGTTCTTGGGAAACACCCCGACCGGAGACGTCGCCAGGTGGCCGTCTTCGTTGTCGTTCTTGACCGGGAAGGCTCCCTGCCAGATGTTGTTGAGCCACTTTCCTCCGGGGTTCCGTTCATCACCCCAGGGGTAGGTCTTGCCGTCCAGGCCGCCCCTCGCTGCAAACTCCCACTCGGCCTCCGTCGGCAGCCGCTTGCCGGCCCATCGGCAGTACGCATTCACGTCGTGCCACGAGACATGCACGACCGGGTGGTCCATCCGCTCGACGATGGAACTCTCCGGCCCCTCGGGATGTCGCCAGTTGGCCCCCGGCACATACTCCCACCAGCCGTAGGCCCCCAGTTGGGGATCGATCTCACCCGGCTTCAATCCCTGCTTCATGCAGATCGACCCCGGCCGATTCAACTCGGGCAGGATCTTCGCCTCGGTCCGCTTCGAACCTTCACGAACCGAACTGAAATCGGGCTTCTTCTCGGCCGCCGTCACGTAACCGGAGGCCGTCACGAATCGTTCGAACTCGGCGTTGGTCACCTCGTAGAGATCAATGTAGAAGCCGTCCAGTTCGACCTTGTGAGGAGGAAATTCGTCATCGTTGCTCCCTCCGTCACGGGTCCCCATCTCGAACACGTCACCGGGGATCCAGGCCATGCCTTCAAGAACGTCTGCCGGACGTTCGGTGACGACCGGTGGGAGACGAGAGTCGGACCCGCCGCCGGTTCGCACCGGAGGGGTCAAAGGGGTCGATTGCGCACAGCCCCCCACGGTGACCAGCGCCACGACGGGGATCAGTGAGGAGAGGGATCGGAGCATGTTGTTGTCGAGTCTAACAGTCCGTGCCGGGCAAGGCACCCAAGCCCTGACTTACGGGATTCTGACAACTTCTGGTAGAGTGACCGCCGGATCCTTGGCCCCATCCACACGAGGCGAAGATGTACTGCCAGACAACTCTCTCCCCACGTCACCTGCCGACCCTGGCCGCCATCCTGTTTGGACTGATCGCCACACCGGCGATCGCCCGCGACTCGAACAGCCTGATGGACATCTCGGCTGACGGCCGCCTGCTGGCCTGTTCCAACCGTGACGGCGGCACCGTCTCCATCGTTGATCTCAAGACACTCAAAAAGCTCAGGGAAACCCCTGTCGGCGTGCATCCCGAAGGTGTCGCGTTCCTGGGCAAAACACACACCCTGGCCGTGGCTGTCTACAACGACGACAGCGTCGCGTTGCTCGATGCCGACACCGGCAAGATCACCTCTCGCATCCCCGTCTTCGACGAACCATACGGCGTGGTCTCCAACACCAAGGGCACCCGCATCTACGTCACGCTCGAGTTCCCGGGTCGCATAGTCGAGATCGACTCCGGGACAAGCAAGGTCCTCCGCCAACTGCCCGGCGGCCGGTTCCCCCGTGGCCTGGCCCTGTCGCCCGATGGCAAAACGCTCTACACGGCCGAGTACTACTCGTCCCGGGTCAACGCGATCAACATCACCAGTGGCAAGATCGTGGACACGTGGAAGGGAGCCAGCACCGACAACCTCTGCCGGCAGATCGTGCTGCACCCGACTCGCCCCAAGGCCTACATTCCCCACATTCGCTCGAGAACTGCGGCCGCCCAGGGTGAAGGCTCCATTTTCCCCTACGTCGGAGTCGTCGACACCAAGGGGGGGGAGGGACGCCGACGCAAACGGATTCCGATGGACGCGTTTCTGGGCAACCTCGTCACCGCCAACCCCTGGGAGATCGACGTCTCGGCAGACGGCAAACGGTTTTTCGTTGTCTTCTCGGGCACCGACGACATGTTTCTCTGCGACACCGTCGATGACGATTACACCGAGATCAAGCTGCGGCGTCGCATCACCCTGGGACACAACCCCCGTGCCGTCCGCGTTTCGCCCGATGGTGCCCGTTTCTTTGTCTACAACGCCCTGGACTTCAACGTCGTCGCCTACGACGCCAACTCGGGCCGGTCTCTGGCCACCATTTCGGTGACGGACAACCCGCTGTCCAAGGAAATCCATCGCGGCAAGATCCTGTTCTACACGGCCCTGCAACCGATGGTCGGGCGGCGATGGATCAGCTGTTCCAGTTGCCACCCCGACGGAGATCCCGATGGACGGACGTGGCAGAATCCCGAGGGGCTCAGGGCCACACCGCCGTTGTTCGGATTGGCCTGGACCCATCCGCTGCACTGGTCAGCCGACCGCGACGAATCCCAGGACTTTGAACACACCATTCGGGGCGCACTGATGCAGGGCCGTGGCCTGGTTCGCGGTGGCATCAACAAGTCCCTGGACAAGCCCAACAAGGGACTCTCGGCCGACCTGGACGCGCTGGCCGCCTACACCAATTCCCACAAGTTCACGATGAGCCCCTACGCAAAAACCGGCCTTTCAGAATCCGCCCAGCGTGGCCGTTCGCTGTTCAATTCCAAGAAAGTCGGATGTGCCACCTGTCACTCCGGTCCCTTCTACACCGACTCCCGGCCCCGGCCGAAACCGCTCCGCCACGACGTTGGCACCGGGCAGGCCGATCCCAGCGAGAAAATGGGGCCGAAATACGACACGCCCATGCTGCTGGGCCTGTACCGTTCGGCGCCTTACCTGCACCACGGGAAAGCGGCGACCCTGGTCGACGTGCTGACGACCCACAACACCGGCGACCGGCACGGCCACACCAGTCACCTCGACAGGAAACAACTGGGTGACCTGGCCGAGTTTCTCAAGGCTCTGCCCTACCAGGATCCCGCTGCCGCCGCGAAAAAAGCGGGCCTGATAAAAGTCGCTCGCTGACCTCCGTGTATTCCGGCATGGCGAGGACTCGCCGACGCACGCCTCATCCATCGGACCCCTTCCCTCATGACCATTCGCACCCGGCCCCGTTGCCTCCACACCGTCGCCGTTGCAACCGCCTTGCTGCTGGCCATCGGCTGCAATGGCGAGACCGACGCCCCCACCCCGCCAACTTCCGCCAGTAACACCCCCGAGCCGGGAAGCACGTCTTCGGGTGCACAGGCCAACCCGGCTGAGGCGGTGACGCTGACGATCAAGAGTTGGAAGGAAACCGAAGCGCTGATCGCCGCGCAAAAAGGGAAGGTGGTGGTGGTCGACCTGTGGTCAACCAGCTGTGTGCCCTGCATGAAGGAATTTCCCAACCTGGTCGCCCTGCACGAGAAATTCCCCGCAAAGAAGATCACCTGCATCTCGGTCTCCTGTGACTACGAGGGCCTGGAGGAGGAACCGCCGGAATCGAAGAAACCGTCAGTGATGAAATTCCTTAAATCCACCAAGGCCACCTGCACCAACCTTCTGCTTTCCGACGCCGATGTCGATGTCTACGACAAGATCGAGTTGGCAGCGATTCCAGCCGTCTACGTCTACGACACGGCGGGCCGGATGGTGAAGCGATTCGACAATGATTCCGGCGAATATGGCGACGAGGGGTTCACCTACAAGGACCACATCGTGCCATTGGTTGAGAAGCTGCTCGGCGGGGAATCGTCCGCCACGACCGGCAACGACACCAGGTAAGGCGGACATGCAAGGACGCGACTCCGACACCCGCTGGTGGACGAGCCCCGGGCGGCTGGTCCAGCGAGTGCTCACCCTGGACGACACCCCGCATTCGATCGCCCTGGGCACGGCGATCGGCATGTTCGTCGGGCTGACGCCGACGGTCGGTATCCAGATGATGGTCGTGCTGGTCATCGCCGCCATCACCCAGCGGCTGTTTCACTTCAACCGGCTCGCCGGAGTGATCACCGTTTACGTCTCCAACCCGCTCACCATCGTGCCGCTCTACGCCGCGTTCTACTACATCGGTTCACTGATGGTCGATGCGCCGATGTCGCCGGCGGAATTCCAGGAACGCTTCGAACAGACACTCAACCAGGGCTGGCAGGGCTGGTTCGCCCCGCTGCAGTTCATCTTCGCCGAGGTCGCCTGGCCCATGGTCGCCGGGTCGCTGCTACTGGCCACCCTCTGCTCGATCCCCACTTATCCGATCGTCAAGCGGCTGGTGGAAGTCAAACGCGGGAGACAGACCGATCCGGCACCGGATTCGATTCCCGGTTCACCACCCGAGCCCCCTCCGGACACAAAGCCATGACGGCCACATCTTCCGGGCCGCTGGATTGCCTCTGTGCCGGCATCGTCGTTGCCGACCATGTTGGTGCCCCGATCGACCGGCTGCCCCTCCCCGGAATGCTGGCCGAAACCGCCTCGCTGCACCTGTCGATCGGCGGCTGCGCCGCCAACTGTGCCGTCGACATGACCCGCCTGGGGCTGGCAACCGCTGTCGCAGGAACCATCGGCAACGACATCCTGGGACGCTTCGTAAGGGAAGTTCTCGACGAAGCAGGCGTCGACTGTTCGATCCTGGAGATTCGTGACGACCTCCACACCGCCGCCACGCAGGTGATCAACGTGCTGGGCGAAGATCGCCGATTCATCCACGCCACCGGAGCCAATGCGCACTTCACGACCGCGACGATCACCGATGAGATCCTCCAGCGAACCCGGGTCCTGTACCTGGGTGGCTACTGCCTGGCCGACCAGCCGGCGGCCGCACAGGTTGCCGACCTGTTCGGCCGCGCCCGCCGCCTGGGCGTGATCACCATGCTCGATGTCGTGATCCCTGGTCCCGGCGACTACTCCGATCGACTCGGCCCGGTGTTGCCGGTCACCGATCATTTCGTTCCCAACGACGACGAAGCAAAGCTCCTGTGCGGCCTCGACGATCCGTTCGCTCAGGCCGATACATTTCTCGAGGCGGGGGCCGGATCAGTGGCGATCACCTGTGGCAACCGCGGATCGGTACTCGTCTCCGCCGCAGCACGTTTTCGCGCCTCTGCACACGACGTGCCCCTGATCGACGGGACCGGAGGCGGAGACGCATTCGCCGCCGGTTTCATCCTGGCACTGCTCGACGGATCCGATCCCGAGGACTGCCTGCGGATGGGCAGTGCCGCCGGAGCCTGCTGCGTCCAGGTGACCGGTGCCACCACCGGAATGCCCGATGCCGATGCGCTGAGGCGGATGGCGGCCGACACCCGTCTCGAGATCACGCGGATCTAACCGGCGAGCGGTTCGAGACCGAAGATCTCCACTTCGACACCCTCGCAGAAAGCCACGTGCTCGGGCGGCCCTGCGATCTCGATTCCGGCCGCCTGGACCAGAGAGTCCCGGCACGCCAGGACCCGAGCCGGCCGCACGGGGTAGGGCACGTGGTGGACCTGGCCGGAGTAGAGCTTCGACGACCGCCCCGAGGGGTCGTGTGTGAACAGGACATATCTTTCAACCAGGAAATGCTCGAGTGTCCCGGGAATGGCGTGGCCGGCTTCATCAAGACCGGCCAGCCCGGGCGCGTCGTCGAGCTGAATCTCCAAATCCAGTCCCGCACCCGGCAGTCCTGGCCCAGCCACACCCGGCGTCGGCGACCCCCGTTGCGTCCTCTGGCTCGAGTAGATCACTCGATTTCCACGATCGTCCTCCACCCTCTCGACTCGCATCCGCGAGTGGTGGTAGGCCAGACGCCAACGGGCCCGTGCGATCCAGACCGCCAGGCGGTTGGCGGCATCCAGGCTGAAAAACCACACGCCAGGAACACCGTCACGATGCACATAAGTTCGCACGTTGGTCTCGTGAAATGCGGAGACTCCCGGAATGGCCGGGAACCACCAGGGCCGCACTCCGGACATGTGAAACGGAACCAGGCCGATCCAGGCTGATCCGTCGCATGTGTCGACCGCCAGGTCGGGCGGCAACATCGTGGCAAGACGCTCGGGCGAAATTCGCCAGTGCAGGAACGCCAGGCTGTGCCAATTCTGGTAACCGACCGGATTCCGTTTCGGACGCCGCGTCGGCAACAGCCGATCCAATTCGACCATGTCCGTTCAGGCTCAGAGTCTACGAGGGATCCACTCGGGCTGACCGGACGCGTCGCGGGGAATCGGGGCGGGCTTTTCCAGGGCGGGCAATGGCACCTCCACCGGCTGGAGCGGCGGAGCCGGCTCCACACTGATTCCGGCCGGAACCGTCTGCAACGGAGGTGGAGCCTGCCCGGCCGTCGGCTTGGCCTTGACCGGTGGCTTCTTCGGAGCGGGGGCCTTCCTGGCTGGTGGTGCCGTCTTCTCCGGAGTTTCCGGGATGGACGGCGGCAGTGGTGGCGGAGGCGGTGAAGCGGTGGTGCTTTCCGGCGGCGCCGGTTCGGCTGGTGGAGCCCCCTCCACGGCCGGCCCGTGGTGCTCTCCGCAATGCGCACAACCGGGCTGATCGGTCACTGGAGCAGGCTGAGGATGAACGCCTCCACAGGTGGAACAGTTCGGGGCCTGGTGATGCGGGACGGCACAGCCGGCCGAATGCCCCTGGGGATGCGAGCACCCCGAGTGCGACACTGGCGCTCCGCAGCCACCACAACCGGCCGCGTGTCCCGAAGGTGCCCCGCACCCGGCCTCCCAGTAATCGTTGTCGTACACCAGGCCACAATCGCCGTCGTAACAGGTCGACTTGTGACACGAACAGCCGGTCAAGCCTCCCATCACCACCACGGCCATGAACACCAAACCCGACCGAATCAGCTTCCTGACCATCACCGGTTGTCTCCGACCCCAATTGTCACCCGGACAGCTCTGCGCAGAACCTGCTCGCCCCACAACTGACATCGGACGTCCGATTGGGCGAACTTTACCGGTTCTGCCAATTGTGACGGCCTGTCGGGCAGGTCGTTGACGGGATTCTCGGCTTCCCGCCCCCCGTCGGCCTCCCCATGACCTAGCCTTTCTCAAGGCCCTTTTCGGCCCTAAGGCATTCCGACACGACCGGTCTCCACCGCGTGGTGATCGGTTCGAACCCAGACAGGCCCCACGATCGAGACCGAACCGGACTCGAAGGATTACAGCAATGGCTCGCAAGGACACACTGCTGAGACTCCACAGACGTTTGATCGAGAAACGTGACGCGTTGCGGATCAAATTTGGTGGCGACGACCACTCATGGCAGACCAATCCGCAAACCGGTGGGGACATCGGAGACGCCGCCAACAGCGGTGCATCTCACGAATTGAACACCCAACTGGCCGCGCTGGAGAGCCGGGAATTGCGGCAGGTGGAACTGGCCCTGCAATTGATCCGAGAGGGCCGCTACGGCAAGTGCGAACACTGCAGCCACTCGATACCCATCGCCCGTCTCCGCGCCGTGCCGACAACGATCCTCTGCGTGAGTTGTCAGCGTGAACTGGAATTGACCGGAAGTCTCTCCGGAGACGGTGACGTCGACTGGGGGAATGCCCTGGACTTCGAAGGGCAAATGAACCCGACCGAGGTGCGTCTTCGAGACATCGACGTCGACTGAGCGGCCGCCGGCCCTCCGACAGGCCCCTTTTCCTTCCCACCGCAGCTGCGGTGTCCCTCCTATGCCCACACCACGGTCATCCGCCCCGCGAGCCCACTGGTTGCTCGCCGCCCTCGCCGCACTGACCGTGACGGCGGCAGGCCTCTACCCGATCCTGGCGGCCCGCCAGCGAACCGGCTCCGCCTCCACGAGCGACGCCGAGGTGCTCGAAGCGGCGGGACGACAACTCTCCGACGTCACCGCCCGGCTGATGCCCAGCGTCGTCAAGATTCGCTGCCGCAAGACGATCGAGCAGCGAGGGACTGTGGAGGAGACCGGGTCCGGCATCATCGTCCGGCACGCCCCAACCGGCCGAATGGTTGTGGTCACCAACGCCCACGTCATCGCCGGCCAGACCCCCACCGACCTCAAGGTGCACCTCCACGACGGCCGCGTCACGTCTCCCAGCCACACCTGGTCAGACGCGGCCAGCGACGTGGCCGTCCTGTCACTCAACACCCCTGGCCTGAAACCCGCCCAGTGGGGTAACAGCGACCGCCTGCAGATTGGCCACTTCGTGCTGGCTGCCGGGAGCCCCTTCGATCTCAGCCATTCGGTCTCACTGGGAATCATCAGCGCCAAGGGACGCCGTTCGTTGAAACTGGGCAGCAACGATGTGATCAACCAGGACTTCCTGCAGACCGATGCGGCGATCAATCCCGGCAACAGCGGGGGCCCGTTGCTGGACATCCGTGGGCGGGTGGTGGGGATCAATACCGCCATCGCCACCACCTCCGGAACCGGTTCCGGCGTCGGGTTCAGCATTCCCAGCCAACTGGTCCAGCGAATCGTCAACGACCTTCTCAAACACGGCCGCGTCCGCCGAGCCTACCTGGGAGTGGTGCTCGATTCGAATTTCACCACCGAGGAAGCCCGCCGATTGAGACTCGACCGCAAACGAGGAGCTCGAGTGGTGAGCGTCGCGAGAGGCACCCCGGCTGCCAGGGCGAGCCTGCAGGCCAACGACGTGGTCACCGAATTTCAGCAGAAGCCCGTAATGGACTTCGACCACCTGATCAACCTCGTCAGTCTCCAGCCCATCGGCAGCACGGTGACGCTGGGCGTCTGGCGATCAGGCCGACGGCTCCAGGTCCGGGTGTCCCTGAGCGACCGCAACGTGATCGACGCCGCTCCCGACGGCCGTTAGCTCCCCGCCAGCACTCTCGACAGGTAGTCGACCACCCCCTGCTCATCGACGTCGACACACACCTCGATGTTGGCGGGAGCCCCCAGTTCGCGGCGCCGGTCAAACACCGTCATGCCACGGGTCAATTGCCCGGCCACCTCGACATCCACCTGCATGTCCTGTCGCCGAAACAGCCGCGGTTGCGTCACCGAGGCCAGTGCCGCCACCGCATGCAACACCACTCCCTCAATCCCCAGCGACTCGTGGTGTGCGCGGAACCAGTGGGGAAACCAACCGTCAAGCAACTCGGCGATCGCCCCCGAGACGCGCCCTCTCAACCGGCGAAACTGGTCGGGGCTCAGCATCAAGCGGCCACTGACATCCAGGGGCACCAGCGTTTTGCTGGCTGACGAAGCCAACACCTGACGGGCCGTCTCGACACTGGCCATCACGTTGTATTCCGCGGCGGCCGTCACGTCGCCCCCCACCCCGACCGCACCGCCCAGGCAGACCAGTTGGCCCAGGAGGCCGAAGAAGTCGCCGGCCATTTCCGCAGCCAACCCGACGTTGGTCAGCGGGCCGAGCGTCAACACCGTGATCTCGTGCGGTTGATCCCGCACGATCTCCACCAGCAACCGGGCCGATTCGTGCCGGTGGTGAAGGCCCACGACCGGCACATTCCAGTCGCCCAGCCCGGTGGCGCCGTCCAGGTTGACCGGGGGCCGCAGGGCAGGGGATGTCGCGCCGCTGTGACCGATCCGGGGCCGCCTGGAAGGGTCCAGGCAATCGACCACCGACTGGATATTCTGGCTGGCCATCTGCCCGGAAACTCTCCCGGCGATGGGCGTCAGCGCCACGACATCGACTTCGGGGTCCTGCAGGGCCAGCACGATGGCCAGCGCATCACCGATTCCCGGATCGGCATCGATGACCAGCTTCTGCACCACCTGTGGCCGCGCCTCGCACACTGGGAACACCCACCGGCTGCGGCCACGATTGAGACAACCGACCGCCGGCGAACTCGCCGATCGTAGGACCGCCCCGAAGCGGGTGTCAATTCCCTTCTGCGGGATTCGTCCACCCGACTATACTGCTGATTCGCCTGACCCACTCGTCGAACAACTCCGGGTGCCCCCATGCACGAAGCAATCCAGGTCGTCGTCGAAGCGGCGATCAACGGCGAGGACTCGTCGCGAGAAGCGGTCGAAGCGGCCTTCGCAGCATTGATGGACGGAGAGGCCGACGCGGTCGATGTCGCGGCGCTGCTGACATCCCTGGCCGCCAAGGGTGAATCGATCGATGACCTCGCCGGAGCCGCCTCGGTCATGGCCGATCGTGTCACTCCCATCCACAGCCGTCACCAACGGCTGCTGGACACCTGCGGCACCGGTGGCGATCGACTGCACACCTTCAACATCAGTACCGCCACCGCACTGCTGGCCGCCGCCTGCGGAGTCCCTGTCGCCAAACACGGCAATCGCAGCGTATCCAGTTCGAGCGGTTCGGCCGACGTGCTGACAGCCCTGGGCGTGACCATCGACCTGCCCCCCGAATCGGTCGCCGTTTGTCTTGATGAAATCGGCATCGGATTCTGCTTCGCCCCCCTGTTCCACTCGGCCATGAAACACGCGGCCCCGGTCCGCCAGCAACTGGGCTTGCGAACGATCTTCAACCTGGTCGGCCCGCTGACCAACCCCGCCGCAGCCGCCTGCCAACTGCTTGGTGGCAACAGCAACGCGGCTGCCCGGCTGCTGGCCGGGGCCCTCGGCCGTCTTGGACGCCCGCGTGCCCTGGTCGTCTGCGGCAATGACGAACTCGACGAGGTCTCCCTGTGGGGTACGACGCTGGCCCTGGAGATCGACGGCGAGGCCGGCACCATCACCGAACACACCTGGACAGCAGCCGACTTCGGCCTGCCCCCGTGCGAGGTCTCACCTCTGCGTGTCGAGTCACCGGAGGAAAGCGCGTCGATGATCCGCGGGGTATTCCAGGGCCAGGCCGGCCCGGCCCGCGATGTTGTTGTGGCCAACACCGCCGCAGCTTTGGTGGCTTACGGGGAGACCACCGACCTGGCCGAGGCAGCTCGCCGGGCCGAGGCGGCCATCGACCAGGGGCGGCCCACCGACCAACTGGCGGCCCTGGTCGAGGTCTCCGGACGACTGGCCGGCTGAGGCTTGGCTTGCGTCACCGGAGGACCGCGCTATAATTCACCTCGTCGACCCGCAGGGTCGACTCCAAGTGGCAACAGTCATTCCTCCGGGTTCGCCCCGGGAACAGGCAGCAGGTCGAACGGGATGCAAGGATTTCGACGTTGGCGGCACGATGTCTGGCAGGCGATCAAAACGGTCGCCCTGGGCATGAAGACCACCGCCCGCACGATGTTCAAGACCTACGACCGCGGGGCATTCACCGAAGTCTTTGAGTACCCCGAGGTGCCGGTGCCGGTGAAGGTCCGTTACCGCGGATTTCATCGATACGACTTGACCACCTGCATCGGCTGCGACAAGTGTGCGGTGGCCTGCCCGGTCGACTGCATCTACATCGACAAGGAGAAGAGTCCCGTCGGCAAGGGCTTCCGGCTCAACGGGTTCGCCATCGACTACACCAAGTGCATGTTCTGTGCACTGTGCGTCGATCCGTGCCCGGTCGACTGCATCTTCATGGGCTCCAACTTCGACCTCTCCTGCTACAGCCGGGACGGCTGCATCGTCGACTACGCCCGGTTGCCACTGGAGACCGCCTGGGGCAAGGCCACGCTCAACCCAACCGCTGTTGCTCAGAGCAAGGTGCTCCACGAACCGGTGTGGGTCAAAGGGGAACCAAGCCCGTTCGAATTTGCCGGCGAGGAGGCCGACGCATGAGAGATGGGGGCGAACAACCGCGGCAACTGTTCACTGTGGAGGAAGCCAACCTGCGGCTTCCGCTGGTGAAGGTGATCGTCAAGGACATCGTGACGCTCTTCACCGATCTCCACGACCGCAAGGAACGACTCACCGAGCTCCGGAACCGGAGTGAGCAGAGCGAGTACCGGGACGAGGTCGAGGCGATGGAGTCCGAACTCGAGGCCGACATCGAGACGCTCGACACCTTCGTCGCCGAACTGCACGATCTCGGCGTCGAACTCAAGGATCCGGTGACCGGGCTGGTCGACTTCCGAACACTCGTCGATGGACGCGAGGCCTACCTCTGCTGGAAACTCGAAGAGGACGAAATCGGCTGGTGGCACGAACTCGATGCCGGAGTGGCGGGTCGACGCCCCGTCTCCGAACTCCAGGAAGCCGTCTCCGCCTCCTCGTCCGGATCAATCGACGTCCCCAACGACAGCGACGCCTCCTGATCAACCGCCATGGCCAACCTGCTCAACCACTTCCTGCTGTTCATCCTCGCCGGCGTCGGCATGCTGCTGGTGCCGTTGTTGATTGGCCGGTTCCTGAGACCGAAGCTGCCAAACGAGGATAAGGTCGCGATCTACGAGTGCGGCGAACCGACCATCGGGTCCAGCTACATCCAGTTCGACCTCCGGTTCTACACCGTCGCACTGCTGTTCATCATCTTCGATGTCGAGATCGCCTTCTTCTTCCCCTGGGCACTGGTTTACGGCAACGCCATGCAGTTGGCTGACACCGGCCTGAACGACCGGGCTCGTGAGGTGATCAGCGAAAGGCTGTTGACGGCTCCGCAGGAAGCCGTGTCAATCACCCCCGAAGCCGCTCAAACACTGGGGTTGACGGGATTCTTCGACATCCTGGTCTTCTTCGGCGTGCTGATGGTCGGATTCGCATACGTCTGGAAGCGGGGTGACCTCGATTGGATCCGGGCGGTGGGGAGTCCGGACATCAACGCCGCGAGCAACACCGCCGAGCCGGGAGACGCGGCATGACCGGGGCACCTGATATCCAGCAGGCGCTGATAGAGGAATTCGGCAACGAGGCGATCTCCGGCGCCAACCTGGAAGCGATCGACCCGTGGATCGAGGTGGCTCCCGGCTCGATCGTCGCCGTCAGCACGTTTCTCCGACATGACGAACGGTTCCTCTTTGACCACCTCAATAACCTCTGCGGGTCCGACTATCTGCAGCCGGACCCGAAGAAGGCCAAGACCTTTGAACACGACCCACACGTCGAGGTCGTCTACCACCTCTCCAGCTTCACTCACAAACACCGCATCACGCTGAAGGTCAAGCTGCCCCGCTGGGTCGATGACGTCGAGGGCCAGTTGCCGTCATGTCCCAGCGTCGTGAGCGTCTGGGCAGCCGCCGATTGGCACGAACGCGAGGCCTATGACCTGGTGGGCATCCGCTTCACCGGACACCCCAACCTCCGTCGGATCCTGTGTCCCGAGGACTGGGAAGGACACGCGTTGCGGAAGGACTACGAGTTCCCACTGGAATACCACGGCATCCGCGGCAAGTAGCCCCCCGGCGGCGGCAGGAACCAGGCAGGCACACAGGCATGACGACCGAGTTGCAAGATCCCCGGATCGTCGAATACGACGTTCGCACCGACGAGATGCTTGTCAACATGGGGCCTCAGCACCCCAGCACCCATGGTGTGCTGCGACTGCTGCTGCGAACCGACGGAGAGATCGTCCACGAGGTCACTCCGCACCTGGGCTACCTGCATCGTTGTGCGGAGAAGATCGGCGAGAACCTCGCACCGCCACAGTGGGTGCCCTACACCGACCGGATGGACTACCTGGCCGGGATGAACATGAACCTCGGCATGTCACTGGCTGTCGAGAAACTTGTGGGGATGGAACTGTCCGAGAAGGCCCAGGTCATTCGCGTGCTGATTGCCGAGTTGGGACGTGTTGCCAGCCACCTGGTCGGCATGGGAGCTTACGGACTCGACCTGGGCACCTTCAGCCCCTTCCTGTGGGCGTTCCGCGAACGCGAGATCGTGCTGGACCTTTTCGAAGAGGTGTGCGGGGCCCGGCTGACCTACAGCTACATCACCCCCGGCGGTGCCACACACGACCTGCCCAGTTCGATCAACCTGCCCCCGGGACTCGCCGCACTGACCAACCAGTCCCCCGACACCACCGTCTCGTGGACCGACGCCCTGACGCAATTCCTCAACTGGCTCGAACCCAGGATTGAGGAATACCACACGCTGCTGACACGAAACCAGATCTTCATCAAGCGGACCGCCGGCCTCGGAGTGCTTTCGCCGGAAATGGCCAAGAGCTTCGGATGCACCGGCCCGGTTCTGCGGGGCAGTGGGGTCGACTGGGACCTCCGCCGCGACGGCGAGGAGATCTACACGGGAATGTACCAGGGATACGACTTCGACATCCCGGTGGCCCCCTTCGATGCCGCTCCACCCGAGGCTGTCCTCGGTGACAACTGGTGCCGCTTCTACGTGAGGATGATGGAAGTGGTGCAGTCGATTCGCCTGGTGCGACAGGCCATCGAAAAGTACGCCACCGCAGAAGGCAACTACCGCGAAACATTCAAGCTGGCCACCAAGCTGCCAGTTGACGAGTGCTACCTGGAAACAGAATGCCCGCGAGGGCAGATGGGCTTCTACCTGGTCGGAGACGGCAGCAGCGAGCCGTTCCGGGCACGAGCCAAGAGTTCCTGCTTCTGCAACCTCGCCGTCACCTCGCCACTCTCTGAAGGGTTTTTGCTGGCCGACATCCCGGCGATCGTCGGCTCGCTCGATGTCGTCATGGGCGAGATCGACCGGTAGCCGGATTTCCCATTCGACGCAGGCTCCCGGACTCCCAACGCGGTGCCGGGACAGCAATCTCCAGGGACAGCTCACCCGGGTTGCGGTGGATCGAAGTCC
>DLVV01000204.1:0-1931 GCA_003445035.1 Planctomycetaceae bacterium
GCGATTTCGGCCAATACCCGCCGGGCCCGACCGACACCGTCGGTCGCAGCCGAGGCCAACGCGGCGTTGACCTGGTTCTCCAGGGTGATCAGCATCTTGCGGAAATGCTGAAATTCCCCCTCCATCGCCGTCGGGTTCTCGATCGGGCGGCGTGGCAGGATCTGCGTGTCGTGCACCTCCTGCATCCATTCCTTCTTCCCGGCCGACTGTGTGTCCCCGACGTCACAAGCTTTCTGGCACCGGGACAACTGCATGTGGGAATTTCGCATCATCCGACGGGCATCGTCCCAGGCATCCTTGTCCTGTCGACTCGTGTGAGTGTTCTCGTCGTAGTTGAGGTCCCGGTTGAGCCCGCTGAGTTCCGACATCATCCCATCGACCTGCTTGCGGAGCATGTCGATCTTGACGATCTCGGCCTGGATGGCCGACCAGTGCACCTCGATGGCCGTGTAGAGCCCCTCGTTGACCAGGCCACCACCTGCCGGATTCCCCTGGATCGGCATTGCCACGGGAACCGCCGCGGCCATCGGTACCGCAACCGCCGGCATCACCGCCGTATGAATCACGATGCTGGTGTCGGACCCGGCCGGAGGCAAAACGAGTAGTTGATCGAGCATTTCCAGTGGTCCACCAGCCGCCGGGCCGGCACACGGTGTTCCGAACACGACCCACATGGACACCATCGCCGGATCAATCCCGGTGGCCAACGCCAACCCCCTCAGTGTCGCGGTCTGACCGTCGGCCAACCGGCACACCACACCCTGCGGAGCAGCCGGTGGCCGGAACCAGGCCCAACCGTGGCAGGTTCCCGAACCATCCAGCGACAACGGCTCCCAATCGGCCGACGCCGGCTTCATGTCAAACGTCACTCGAGTGGCTCCGGGTTGATTGATTGGACCGTTTCATCGGCCAGGTGGACTCGGCCCCGCCCGGCTGAGGACCACGGTTGCCCGATCCACCGCACACTCCGACGACCGCCGGTTCCATGCTCCCGCCTTCACGCATCCGCAACCTAGTCTTCCTTCTGAAACCGAAAGTCCTGCCCGGCCTTGAGCACATGGAGTCGGAGTCCCGTGGCGGACTGAAGTCCTCCAGCGGCCGGCCTGTCGACACGGGCCCCCCGCGGGTCAACCACGATCACGCTGTTCTTTCCCATGACCCGGAAACGCCCATCGCTGACGATGATGGCCGTGGCCTCTCCGATGCCCACGCCGATCCGGCCGGGTTGGTCGAGCACGATCCCGATCAGGCGGTTCATCCGACGACGGCGGACAAAATGCTGGTCGATAATCAGGCCGGGGACGAGGCCAAGCCCACAAGCGGAGGGAGTGTTGCCGGACCGCAGAGTCGGCGTCTCGGGAGAACGGGAAATCATGACCGCCGACATCACGGCCGCGCCCGCACTGGTACCACCGACGACCAGTCCCCGGGCGTGCCGGCGACGGATCAGCGCGATCAGGCTCGCCTTCTTGAGTGCCCCGTACAATGCCGACTGGCTTCCGCCGGGAAACCAGACCGCTGTCGCGGTCTCGATCCGTTCACGAGCATCCCGCGGGTCCTCCAGGTTGACGATGAACGACCGGCTGCCCAACGAATTGAACATCTTCACCGATGACGCTCCGCGATCCGGTCGACTCGAGGCCTGCGGCAACACCGCGATACGAGCCTTCCCGCCGCCGGAGAGTTTCACGAAGTGACGTCCGACCGACTCGGGTGTCCCGCCTCCACCGACAATCACCAGCGGACCAAATCGCCGCTCCCGCTGGCTGTTGGCCCGCACGGCGGATTTCGCCGACCCGACATTGTCCGGCCGATCAACCGCCGATGCCACAGCCGACACCAATGGCAACAGGAGGACGGACAGGGAAACGATTTTCGTCATGGGTTTCCTCACGACTCGGATCACCTGCACCAGCCCAGGTTCCGGTTCC
>DLVV01000204.1:2250-6064 GCA_003445035.1 Planctomycetaceae bacterium
GGTTCCGGTTCCTCGGTTCTCCAACCAAGCCATCCAACTGATGAAAGTGGGCGATGAGGGACTCGAACCCCCGACATCCACGGTGTAAACGTGGCGCTCTAGCCATCTGAGCTAATCGCCCGGTGCGGGACCACTTTAGGGGATGTGGAGAAGGCCGAGCAAGGGGCCTGTTTGCACCATCGATCACCCTGACAGTGACAGCCTGGTCTCGGACAAGGATCGACGCCGACAGGGCAAGATCTCGCGCCGTCCTGAAGATTCCACAACCGCGGGACGGGCCAGGGCACCGATCTATCGACCGCGGTGGGCCGACGAGAAACCGCCAACGAACCCTAGTTGCCGGATCCGAATCGCCCCGAGGTCTTTCCGGTCGAAACCGGCTGCTTCTTCAACCGCTTGCTGCGGGTGAACAGGCTCGACACCTTGCCACTGGATGTCCGGTCACCGACGTTGCCGCCGACCGATCCGCTGGTGGCTCCGGACCTGAGGTTGAAGGGCCGATCGACCAGCCCGGGAACGAACAGGCGGCGGCGGGGAACGTAGCCGATGTGGGCCAGGAAATCGCTGAGGTTGATGCGGCGGACGGCCGTCTCGCGAGCCTCGGCCACCATCTTCTTGTGGTGGGAGATGATCTGGCGGAAATGCAGTTTCTCGTTGTCGGAAGCCGCTTCGCTGAGATCGGGGATGCGACCGACGACCAGGTACTTCATCTGGAGGTCAATCGTCGCATCGTCCTCGGTGAAGTCGTGGCTCTTCTCAGGAAACTGGGTGTAGAACACCCGTCGTCCGTCATCGAGTACCTCGTGGATGATCCGACCACCGATCCCGCCGATCATCTCATGCAACTCGCCCCGGTTGCTGGCCCCGTCGTTATCGAAGTCGACCAGTCCGACGAAAGCGAACGCGGCCGGGCGGCCCGGAGCCCACAGCGGAGTGTAGACCAGGTCGTCGGGTTGGATCGGATCGTAGATGTCCTGCTTGAGGATGCGGGCTTCGGCCAGGTGGGCACCGATCACGCGGGTCACCTCGATCGAACCCTTGATGTCCTCGAAGCCGGGCGAGAACCGGTCGTCGGCACCTTCGGCCACGTCGGCCTCTTCCTGGTCGCCCGTGTTGGCCGGAGCCGACGGGCGGCCGACACCGCGGTGATCCTGTCTGTAAATGCTGAACTGCGTCCGGGTGGTCAACTTGTCGTCACGACCGAGGTTGATCCAGACCAGGCCGCTGTCGTTGTCGACCCAGCGGATCAGTCCGTCCGGCCGGTCGTAAGTGATCCGCTCACGCTTTCGCACCGCATCGGTCAGGAAGTCGTTGATGTCCTCGAGCCGGCCGATCTGCGAGTCCGAATCCTTCTTGAGCTTGGCGTGGGCGTCCTTCTCCGTCTTCAAGTTGTTCTGCAGGTTGGTGTTGACTCCTCGCAGGGTCACGATCTGGTCGTCCCGCTTGCGGATCTCGGTCTCCTTGGTCCGGTTCGCGTCGTCACGCTCGCCCTCGGCCGCCTTGCGAGCCGTGTCGTGACCACTGGCAACATTCTGGTAGTGCTGCTTCATCGCCGCCAGAAACTCGACCGACAACTGCTGGTTCTTTTCGGTCAGGTTCCGGTTCTCCGAGGACAGGTTGTCGACCTTCTGTTTCATCGCTCGAAGCGTCTCGGCATACGAATCACGCTGCAGTTCCGGGCCACCCATGGTCTTGATGTCATCGACCATGCTGCCCAGCACCGAGTCACGGCTGGTGTCGGTTGCGGCACCGACACTGGCGACACTGGGATACCCGACCTTCGACTTCAACTCGTTGATCTCGTCGAGGTATTGCCGGGACAGGGACTTCTCCTTGCCGGCCTCATCCGTCTTGGTCAGGAGATCAGCCCGGATCTTGGCACCTTCGTCGAACTGGACGTAGGTCACCACACCGAGAATCAACACCAGCATCACGCTGATGATCAAACCAACCTGCATCCCCATGGATTTTCCGGAGGCCATGACCTGTCCCCTGTCGAATGACTGGGTCACCCGGCTTGACGCCGGGCAACGATGATCAGCAGGGGCATCGAGAGAATCCCGACACCCTGTCTCTGAATTCTAGGCGGGGGTAGAGTGGAGTCAAGAAAACCCGCGACGGACACCCCTTCCAGGAACCCGTTTTGACGGTTTTTCCGGTTCCACCGGTGGCGTGAAAGAAGGGCGATGAGCAATCCAGTCTACATTCTCGACGTGTTCTCGCTGGTCTTCCAGGTCTTTCACGGCCTGCCGCCGATGACCGGGCCGGCCGGGCAACCGACCAACGCCGTCTACGGTTTCACCCGGGACGTGATCAACTTGCTGCGAGACCACCAGCCCTCGCACCTTTTCTGCGCCATGGACTCGCCCGGCAAGGGGATCCGCAACGACTGGTATCCCGAGTACAAGGCGAACCGGGACGAGATGCCGGCCGACCTGGTGCCACAGATCGGCTTGATCGAGGAAGTGATGGCCGGCTTCGGATTACCGGTCCTGAAGCTCGAAGGCTGGGAGGCCGATGACATCTTCGCCACCCTGGCCCGGCGGGCCGTGGAGGCGGGACACGAGGTCCGGATCGTCACCAGCGACAAGGACGCTCGCCAGTTGATCGGCCCCAGCGTGCAGCTCTATCACATCCGCAAGAACACGCTGCAGGGCGAAGCCTTCCTGTCCGAAGCGTGGGGGGTGCGTCCCGACCAGGTCATCGACTTCCAATCCCTGGTCGGGGACAGCGTCGACAACGTCCCGGGCATGCCGCTGGTCGGACCCAAGAAAGCCCGCACGCTGCTGGAACAGTACGGGACACTCGACGAAGTGCTCGCTCATGCCGACGAGGTCAACGGCAAGAAATTGAAGGAGAACCTCGTCACTTTCGCTGACCAGGCCCTGCTCAGTCGTCGCCTGGTCACCCTCTACAACGACCTCCCGCTGGATCTCGACTGGGACGCTCAGAAGGTCGGTCCACCCGACACCGAACGACTCGACACCCTGTTCGCCGAGCTCGGATTTCGGTCGTTCCCGGCCGAGGTGAGAACATTGCTGGACGGGGGCAACGTTGGTGGACAACCCGGCGAGGAGGAGGCGGAGACGAAACCGGGAGACCGCGACGCCGGGTTGCAGGGTCAACTCTTCGGACAGACCGACCGTCGCTGGACACTGGTCGACACGCCCGGCCAGTTCGAGACGTTTCTCGAGGAGCTGGGAACCCAGTCGAGGATCTGCTTCGACCTGGAAACCACCGGCCTGGACGAGCTGACTGCCGACATCGTCGGCTGGGCGTTCTGCTGGGAACCCGGCCACGGATGGTACCTGCCGGTACGGGGCCCCGAGGGATCGAAGCTGCTCGACCCCGACACCGTTCGCGACGCACTGCGTCCGGTGATCGAGAATCCCGAGATCGAGAAAACCAACCAGAACATCAAGTACGACATGCTCGTGCTGCGTCGGGCCGGACTCGAGCTCGCCGGGATCGGTGTCGACCCGATGATCGGACACTTCCTGCTCGACGCCGGAGCCCGCAGCCACTCGCTGGCCGCCCTCTCGGAAAAGTACCTCAACCACACCATGATTCCGATCAGCGACCTGATCGGAAAAGGCAAGAACCAGAAGTCGATGGCCGAAATCGACGTCGAGCAGGTGGCCGAATACGCCAGCGAGGACGCGGATGTCTCATGGCAGGTCGCCGCGATGGTCACCGAGGAACTCGAACGGGACAACCTCTGGGACCTCTACTGGGAACTCGAACGACCGCTGATCCCGATCCTGGCCGAAATGGAATTCACCGGCATCCGGCTCGATTCCGACGAACTGGGCCG
>DLVV01000204.1:6437-9700 GCA_003445035.1 Planctomycetaceae bacterium
TTGGCCGGCCGCGAATTCAACATCGACTCACCCAAGCAACTGCGGGAGATCCTCTTCGAAGAACTCGGCCTGCCGGTTCAGAAACGAACCAAGACCGGCCCGAGCACCGACCAGAGCGTGCTCGAGAAACTGGCACCGATGCACCCACTGCCCGAACGGATCACCGGTCATCGCCAGTTGAGCAAGCTCAAGAACACGTACCTCGACGCGCTGCCGGCCCTGGTGAACGCCGAAACCGGACGCCTGCACACCTCCTTCAATCAGGTCGCCGCCTCGACCGGCCGACTCAGTTCACTCCAGCCGAACCTGCAGAACATCCCGATCCGGACCGCCGAAGGACGGCAGGTCCGACGGGCGTTCGTCCCTGGAGACGACGGGATGGTGCTGCTGTGCGCCGATTACTCGCAGGTCGAACTCCGTGTACTGGCCCACTTCAGCGGCGACGAGGCGATGCAGGAGGCGTTCCGAGACGGGGTGGACATTCACGCATCGGTTGCGGCCGAGGTGTTCGGAGTGGACGCCGACGATGTCGACAGCGACATGAGGCGGATGGCCAAGGCGGTCAATTTTGGTGTGGTCTACGGCCAGAGCCCCTTCGGACTCGCCGCCAGCCTGGGGATCCCCCAGTCGGAGGCCGCCTCGTTCATCGACGGCTACTTCGCCCGCTACCACGGTGTTGCCGATTACCTCGACCGCGTCCTCGACGAGTGCCGACAGCTGGGATACGCCGAGACGATCCAGGGACGGAGACGGCCGATCCACGGGATCCGGCCGGAACCCAATCGGCAGAGAAACATGCCCGAGCGGACCGCGATCAACAGCGTGATCCAGGGCTCGGCCGCCGACCTGATCAAGCGGGCCATGATCGGGGTCGACGGGGCACTGAAACGCGACAATCACCCGGCCAAGATGCTCCTGCAGATCCACGACGAACTGGTGTTCGAGGTGCCCGAGGACGATCTTCCATCGCTGGTGGAACTGGTGCGTCACGAGATGGAATCGGCACTGGCTCTCGACGTGCCACTGGTCGTCGATTGTGCCGCGGGTACCAACTGGCTCGAAATCGACGAGATCGCTGCCGGCTGATTGCGGGGCCGGGTTTTTCATTGACACCCTGCACAACAGCGATCAACATGAAGCCACATTCCTTGGAGAACTCCTTTCTCCAGACAGATTCCCGTGCGAAGGATCCGCACGTTCAACTCTCTCCAACCTCATAACCATGGACCGGTTTCTTCAGGCCACACTTGGCCATTTAGTACCCTCACACACTTCTCCCCCCACAAGACAACTCCGTGCCACAGGATCATTGCGCTCCGGTCGTGGGACTGGTCGGCGGGATCGGGTCGGGCAAGAGTGCCCTGGCCAGATGGGTCTCGCGGAATTCTCCCATCGAAGTGCTGGATGGGGACCAACTCGGACACCGGGCTCTCACCGAGCCCGCTATCGCCGGATTGGTCCTCGAACGATTTCCCCAGGCCGGACCCTCGGACACATCCTCCGCAACCGAAATCAGCCGTGCCGCCCTGGCGGAGATCGTTTTCGGAGACGACCCCGAGTCGCAATCGGCTCGGAACGACCTCGAAACCATCGTCCATCCATTTATCCGCAGGAGTCTTGAAGACCTGATCCAAAAGCACCGCAGCCGAAGCGATTGTGAGGGAATCCTGGTCGATGCCGCCGTATTACTGGAGGCCGGCTGGGACGACCTGTGCGATCACGTGGTGTTTGTCGATGTGTCCGAGGCCGATCGCCTGGCCCGGGTGACATCGACACGCAACTGGACACGCTCCGACTTCCTTGCTCGCCAGTCCAGCCAGTGGCCGCTCGAACGGAAACAGGCCCGCTCCGACACGATCATCGACAACAGCGAATCACTGGAACACTCCGGGCCTCGCCTGATGTCAGTCATCCACTCCCTCCGCGGCACGACCTCCGCGTCCTGCCCGTGACCCCTTTCGACACATCTCTTCTCGAGACAGTCTCATGAGCACCCCGTCCCCGACACCTCCCGACGCCACCGTCGACAACGAACCGGCCACGGCGTTTCCGGCCGACGAGCGATACGAGGAGATCAAGCAAAGTGACATGCACATCGCTGATCTCCAGCGGATGACCATGAAGGAACTGCTCGACCTGGCCCGCGAGGAGGAGGTCAGTGATTACTCGGGCCTGAAAAAGCAGGACCTGATCTTCCGCATCCTCAAGGAACGCACCAAGCTCAACGGGCTGATGTTCGGAGAGGGCACACTCGAGATCCTCCCCGACGGCTTCGGGTTCCTCCGCAGTCCCGATTACCACTACCTGCCCTGCCCCGACGACATCTACGTGTCGCCCAGCCAGATTCGCCGGTTCGGACTGAAGAAGGGGGCCACCGTCGCCGGCCAGATCCGTCCGCCCAAGGAGAACGAACGGTACTTCGCGCTGTTGCGGGTCGAGGCCATCAACAGCGAGGATCCCAACCTCGGGACGGGCAAGGTCAGCTTCGACGACCTGACCCCCCTGCACCCCGAACAGCGGCTCAACCTGATCACCACTCCCGACGAATTGGCCACCCGTGTGGTCGACATGATGTCCCCGATCGGAATGGGCCAGCGAGCCCTGATCGTCTCCCCTCCCCGTGCTGGCAAAACGATCCTGTTGCAGAAGTTGGCCCGCAGCGTCCTCGAAAATCACCCCGAGGCCTACGTGATCGTGCTGCTGATCGACGAGCGGCCCGAGGAAGTCACCGACATGGAGCGGCAGGTCAAGGGGGCCGGCTGTGAAGTGATCAGCAGCACGTTCGACGAACCCTCCAGTCGGCACGTCCAGGTCTCGGAGATGGTCATCGAGAAGGCCAAGCGGATGGTCGAGCACGGTCACGATGTCGTGATCTTCCTGGATTCCATCACCCGGCTGGCCCGGGCCTGGAACAACGAGGTTCCGCACTCGGGCAAGGTGCTCTCCGGAGGCATCGACTCGGGCGCCCTGCAGCACCCCAAGCGGTTCTTCGGAGCGGCCCGCAACGTCGAGGACGGTGGCAGCCTGACGGTGATCGCCACCGCACTGGTCGACACCGGCAGCCGTATGGACGACGTGATCTTCGAGGAGTTCAAGGGCACCGGCAACACCGAATTGCACCTCGACCGACGGCTCGTGGAAAAACGCATCTGGCCGGCCGTCGACGTCAACAAGTCCGGCACCCGCCGCGAGGAACTTCTGATGGACGAAGAGGAACTGCGGCTGGTCTGGGTGCTCCGCCGCGTGCTCAACGACATGAACCC
>DLVV01000204.1:10023-10658 GCA_003445035.1 Planctomycetaceae bacterium
GTCGAGGCAATGGAACTGCTGACCAACAAGATGCGACGAACCGAAACCAACGACGAGTTCCTGCTGAGCATGAACCTGGGCTGAGTCGCCCCGGATTTCCTGGCACACACCAACCGCACGCCGTCACGATGCCTCAACACCTTGATGTCTCGCCGATCGCCCGACCCGACGACCGCTTCGCCGTGGTTGTCTCGAAATACAACTCCGATATCACCAACCGTCTCTGCGAAGCCGCCGTCACGACACTGGGACAACATGGTGTCGCCGACGAGAGGATCGTGGTGGTCCCGGTGCCGGGGTCGTTCGAAATCCCCGTCGTCGCCGAACAACTCGCTCGATCCGGCCGCTACGCCGCGATCGTCTGCCTGGGAGCGGTGATCCAGGGCGAGACGACTCACCACGAATACATCAATCATCAGGTGGCCGAGGGAATCCGGACGGCGGCACAGCAGACCGGGATCCCGGTCGCCTTCGGTGTGCTGACCTGCCAGAGCCTCGAACTGGCCCTGGACCGGGCCGGCGGCAAGATGGGGAACAAGGGCCACGAGGCGGCGATGGCCGCGCTGGAAACCCTGGCCACCCTGCGGGCAATCGGCGAGCCAGTGGAGGCCTCACCGGAAGCCAACAGCAACAGC
>DLVV01000065.1:0-21433 GCA_003445035.1 Planctomycetaceae bacterium
GGCAGGTTCCGCTGTCTCTTTGGCCGGCGCCGCCGCCGGTGCGGGGGCAGCGCCACTGGAATCCTGCAGCCGTGCGAGTTCCAGCGGCGAGAGATTGCTGGTGTCGGCGGGGGGCTCCGCGGCCGGAGCGGCTGTCTCTTTGGCCGGTGCTGGAGCGTCTTCCACGGTGGCTTCGGTGTCGTCCACTGACTCGGCCGGCACCTCGACCTCGACGACGGTCAGGAATTGGGGGTGGATGTCGTACCAGCCAATGTCCTCGGATCCCACGAATTCGACCAGGGCCTGGCCGCTCATGTTCACCGTTTTCACCTGCCCGGTCAGCCCAGCAAACCGCTTGAGTTCGGGAATCGAACCGTCAACCTGGACGAACCGATCCGTCCATTCGCGTTGCAGTCCGGGGACCTCTTCAAGAAGCGACATCCGCGTGTCCTGTTGTGCAGCAAGTCCTGCCGTGTGCCCATCTGCCGAGCGGCTATTCTGTGACAAGACAGTAAGGGATTCAAGGGGATCCGGTGATACGAATTGGTGCGAGCACGTCGACTTGGATCGATCACCTCTGGTAGATCGGCAGGTACTGGTATTCGACGGCCAACGCCAGAAGCGACATGCACGTGGCGTAATTGGCTCCATGTGTCCGTTCGCTGCCGTGGCGTGCCTTCCAACTGCCGTCCGGATCCTGGGCATCGAGCAGGATGGGGACCAGGTGATCACGGGTCCGGGTCCAGTACCGCCCGCCGACCTTGAACATGCCGACACTGCAGTAGTAGACGCCGTAGTAGAAGTAGTGGTCGGTGGTCTTCAATGGTCGGGCGACCAGATACTCGGCCGCTCCCATCGTTTCGTCGCTGCGGTGCTTGCCGCAGATCTCCAGGGCCAGAATTCCGGTTCCGGCTCGTGTCGGTGTGGGGGCTCCACCTGGCTGGTAGGCAAAACCCCGCTTGTTCCGCACGCTGCAGCGACGGATGTAATCAACCGCTCGGTCGATGTTCTCGACCGGCACATCGGCTCCAACATTGCGAGCCGCCCGCAACGCCAGCAGTTGCCATCCGCTGACGCTCAGGTCGCTGTCGGTACTCGTCGGCTGATATCTCCAGCCCCCGGCGTGGTGTTCGGCCTTGGCGACGTTCTGTGCCTTGAGGATCAGTGAGATGCCGCGGGTCAGGGCCTTGCGGGTGTCGGTGGCCAGCGGGTCGTCGAGCATTCCGACGACCTCGGCCAGCATCAGTGTGCTGATCCCGTGGCTGTACATCGGGCCGTGGCTGCGACGGTGCACGATCATGTCGTCGGGACGTTGGTGATCGACGACCCAGCGGATGCCGCGTTCGAGTTGTCGGCCGTAGGGGCCCTCACCAGGGACGTGTCCGGCGGCCAGGAATGACATCACCGCCAAGGATGTTGTCGCCGTTGATTCCCCCAGTCGCCCCACCGACCAGGCTCCCGAAGGTTGCTGGCCCTTGGCGAGAAATTCGAGCCCCTGGACAATTGCCGCGTCGACCTGTCTCTGTCGCTCGGTTTCGGCGCCGGTCCTCGGGGAGCGGTTGGGGCGTTGTTGCTGCTGTGATCGTGCGGATCCCGTGAGCGGGATCGACAAGGCCATCAGGGCGATGAGCAGAACTGCGGGTCTTGTGTCGATCACGGAGAGTCTTCCTTCCGGCGTTCGCGTCCCGGACGTGAGATCTCTTCGAAGTAGAACCGGATCAGTCGAGCGTAGTCGCCGTTGGGGTCGCGGCGGGCGGCCTGAAGGATTTCGGTCTTGAGCGTTCCGGGCAACCGGCCCCAGGCCCGGCCCGAGAGACGCGCGAGTTCGGCCTCCAGCCGCTTGAGTTCCATGGCCATTGACGAGCCGGTGCCGGCCTTGCCACTGGTGTCTTTCGAGTCGGGGTCGTTGGGCCCGGGCGGAGCCGCGTTCTTGTTGGGATCGGCCTGTCCGGGTTGGAGATTTTTCGAGGCCTGCGCCAGCGACCGTGCGGCCTGTCGCAGTTGCCTGGCGGTCTTGGCCAGTGGTCCGTCCTGTTTGCCCGGCTGGCCGGCCCCCGGCTTCTGTCCCGGTTTGCCGCCTTTTCCCTTGGCCTGTCCTCCCGACGACTTCCCTTTGCCACCTTTCTTGCCCCCTTTCCTGGAACCCGGTTTCTGGCCGGAGCGGCGGGGATCATCGAAGCGGGAATCGGCAAGTCCTTTTCGAGATTGTTCGAGTTGCTCGACAGCCGAGGTGACTTGTTCTCCGACGCGTTCGGGCACCGGGGTGTCGGGTCGTTCGGAGGTGTCTGCGGCATCCAACGCCACCCGGGCAGTGTGTTCGAGTCGTTCAGCGGCCTGGGCGGCGGCGGCGGCGGCTGGTTTGAACTGCGACTTGGCGAGTCCCTGGACGGTCTTGTCCATGGCCTGTCGGCTGGTGATTGTCGCTGCGTGGGCATCGCGAGCCTGTTGGCCGTGTTCGGGGAGTTCCACCGGTGGTGCTGTCAGTCGGGTGGCGACCCGGTCGAGCCCGTCGACGAGCAGGTCGGTGGCGGTGGTGATTGCCTGTTGTCCGACAGCCCGCACGGCCCGGCGTCCGGCGGCCGATCCGGCGGCGGCGGACAGGATGCGGGTTTCGGTCTGTTGACGGTTGGCGAGGTCGCGGGCACGCCGAATCAGCACCGGGTCGGGTTGGGCTTCGGTGGCATCCTCGAGTGATTTGGCCGCAGTGACTGCCAATCGAGCGGCGGTCTTTGCCGCGTTCCCGGAATCCTTGATGCGACCGCCGAGCAATTGGCGAGCGGTCTGGGCGGCCTGGCGAGCGAACCGGGCGGCGTCCCTGGCCGCGTCGGCATCGGTCCCCAGTTGTGACGCGATTTCGAGTGCCTGGCTGGCGGCCTGTCGGGCCAGGTCCTGCTGCCGTCCCAGCGGTGTCGAAGAGGGGTCGCTGGGTGCCGCGGTGGAAGTGTCGGGGCGGGCCGGAGGGATTTCGGTCTCCTTCTCCAGTTCCCGGCCCAGGTCACGCTGGGGAGCGGCAAGTTCGCGGGCCCGCAGGCCGAGAGCTCTGAGTCGAGACAACTGGGCCTGCCGGGCGGCTTCGAGCACTTCCGGGCGTCGGTCGAGCAGTCCGTCGAGTTCCCCCCGCAGGTCGTCGTGCTGCTTGGTGAGGTCCTGCTTTCTCCTGTCAAAGTCTTGCTGCCGCTGTCGCTCCTCGATCTTGGTCTCGCCCGCGTTGCCATCGCCGGCCAGTGCCGAGAGGGCATCGACATCGTCGGCCAGCCGGCCGGTGCGGCGGGCGAGGCGGTCGAGCTCCAGCAGGTCCCGTTCGAGCGCAGCCAGCAGGTCAAAGTCGACCAGCAGCTGGTCGAAGGCGGAGAGGACCTGTGCGAGATCCTCATCGGCCTGTCCGAGCCGGGTGGCCTTGTCGGCCAGGGCGGCTTCGAGTGCGGGTTCGAGTCGCTCGGCGGCGGCCGGCAGCAGGGTGCGGGCGATCCGGTCGGCGGACGGGGCCAACGGCCTCCACAAGGGATGAGCGGCCAGTTGATGAGCGATTCCGTCGACGCGGCCGGCGAGTTCACGCAGGTCGGCTCCGGTTTTCCGTATCGAGTTGTTCGCCGAGAAGGGGGACTGGTTTTTCAACGCCACCAGTGCCGCCTGCCGGGTCCCGGACAGAGTGGTTCTGGCCACCATGCTCTCGGACCGGGCCTTCTCGATGCGGTCGCGAGTGTCCTTTTGTCGATCGATCACGTCGGCCAGGTCCGGCGGCTGGGCGTCGGGGTCGATCAACAGCACGCGTGGTGTCGACCACGTCTCGTTGGGTGCGGGTCTCTGGCGGTTGTCGGTGACGTGAACGCGGTAGGTCAATCGGCTTCCGGTCGGGAGCGGGAACCGCGAAAGATCGATGGTGAAGTGCTCGACAGCTTGTCGGCCGGTAAGCCGATCGGGATCGATCCGCAGGTGATCCTGGGTGGTCGGATCGACCTGGAGTTCGAGTTCGAGCGTGCGGAGTCCGAAATCGTCGGTGGCCTCGGCTCGTACGACGATCGCGTCGGTGGGTCGCACGGCGGTCGGGCGGTCGTGTCCCGAAAGGGAAAGTGTGGGGGGGTGGTCGTCCCGGATGATCAGTCGCCGGTAGGTCTGATCGTTCCGCTCCAGGCCGTCCCGGTCAATCAACTCGACCTGCAGTGGCCCTCCGGTTTCGGCGATGACGTCGACAGTCGCCAGTCGTCCGTCTTCGGCCAACGTCGCGTTCCAGGAAGTCGAGGCCGCCGGTCTCGACAGTTTCAGTCGCGCGTTCTGGATCGGCTTGTTGAACTGCATGCGCCAGGTCAGTCGGCTGCCGGCCAGGACGGTGACGTCGCCGACGACGGCGTCGGTCGAGCGGGGCGGGAGACGGGTGTAGTCGGGTGGGACAATATCGAGTCTCAGGCCGGTGATTGCCGGTGGTTCGACAACCCGGACGGCGTGGTGTCGCGAGAGGCTGCCGTCGGCGTCGACGTGGAACTCGAAACCCTCGAGCACCTCGGGCCAGATCGTGGTGTAAGTCGCCGTATCGGTGTCCCGCTCCATCAGGCGGCGATCGGTGTTGCCCGAGCGAGTGGTCCAACGGCACCAGACGTTTCGAGGTACCGATCCGGGATGAGCCCCCGGCGACGGACCTCCCGGCCGTTCGACCCGGACCGTGATCTGCACGTCGCTGCCGCGAGCCACCACCCGGTCACCGTTCTCGACGCTCACGCGGTAGAGCACGGAGCGCTGGAGATTGCTCCAGGGGAGAAAGAACCGGGTCATCAGAAGTGCGTGGCCCGAATCGGGGACGGCGAGTGGGCCGAACACCAGGCTGGCCGACAGTCCGGCCCAGGCCAGCATGATCAGCGCGGCACGCAAGCCCAGTACGCTGTCGAAATCGACCGATCTCGTGGCGGCGGAGGTTTCTTCCAGGAGGAGTTCACGAAGAGCCCCTTCGGAGACCGGATCGTCTTCTTCGATCAACTCGACGCTACTCGTCAAACGTTCTTCCAGTTCCGGATGGTCCCGTTCGACAAGTGCTGCCAGTTCGGCCCGTGAGATCTTGGCCGTCGAACGGGCGATGACCAGGCGGTACCCCGCCCAGGAGATCCCGGCCACGACCAGTCCCAGGGCGACAAAGCGGACGGATGTCGGCAGCGGCAGGATCAGGTCGAGCAGCAGTCCGGCGGCCAGCAACGCCGTTGTCACGAGAATGAACAGGCCGATTCCGTGCAACACCGTCAGCCAACGCCAGCGGCGGCCGAGTTGGCCGAGGGCGTACTGCACGTGGGGGGGCAGGGATGGGCGAGGCGGGTTGGGCATGATGTGTTGAAGAATTGGCAGTTTATCAGTTTGACCCGAGTGTGCGGTGGCGAATCCCGGCTAGGGCAATCCGTGAACCTTGCGGACCACCCATTCGGCGGTCATCAACACGAAGAAACCCAGCAGCACTGTCCAGTGGTTCCAGATCAACATGTCCTCGGTCAGTTCCCGGTGGCTGCGGGTGCCGACAAGCAGTTCGGCGAGCGAGTCAAGTTGTTCCAGTGTGACGAGTTGGCCTCCGGAGGCGACGGCGAGTTCGGCCAGGTGGAGGTGATCGCCGGCAAGGTTGTTGAGTTCCCCGGAGGTGGGGGGATGGACGAACACGTCGGCGGTGACACCAGCGGTGTCGATGCCGGGATCGGAGACGGACAGGCGGAGCTGGTAGTCACCCGGCGGCAGTCCGGTGGCTTGTCCACGCCACAGCAGTGGCCTGCCGTCGACGGCCGTCAGCCGTGCGATGGCCAGTGGCGAACCGGCGGCCGTTTCACCTTTGGAGGGGGCCGGGTGGAATTCGGCTTGTGCCGAGAGATCTCCGATCCGTTCCAACACGTCGGGCCGCCAGCGGACGGTGACGGCCACCGCTTCACCCGCGGTCACCTCGGCCGTCTCGACCCCCAACCGGACCGAACTGTTTCCGCTGACGGCTTTGTTGCGTGCTGCCCAGCGGGCCAGTTGACCCCAGAAGCGATGGTGGAAAGCGTCACCGGTGCGGTGTCTCCATCGCCAGGTGCTGTCGATGCCCAGCCACAGAACCTGGCCGAGTCCGTGGAAGTGGTGCACAAACAGTGCCTGGTGCCCTTCGTCGGGGATGCGGTCGGGACGGCCCCGAAAACTGGGTTTCGCCAGCACCGTGCTGCCCGGACGTGCCGTCCCGACCAGCCCCCAGGTGTGTCCGGGCAGGCCGTCCCAGATGCGGCGGTTTTCGGTCGCGTCGAGATGAAACTGCAGCATCGGCTCGCGTTGCCCTTCGGGGCTCAACGCGATTCCAAAGCCCCGGCGGGTTGGTGCCGTGCGGCCGCTGTTGTCGGTGAATTCGAGTGGAACCAGCCCGTCGACGGGCATCAGGCTCTCGAACGACTCGAACCGGTATGCCGACGGCAGGTCACGTTTGCCGGCGACCATCACCAGTGTTCCGCCGGCTTCGGAGACAAACGTCTCGAGCAGTTTCCAGGCGGATTCGTCGAGAGATTCGGGACTTGCGTCACCGACGACGACCAGGTCCGCGTCGGCCAGGATCGATCGTTCCAGCGGATCGTCTCCCTCGGGGATCTCGAACCGGTTGGAGAAAAAGGGTCTGTCGCGGACTCCCAGGAACGGTTGAGCGAAGACGACCTGGTCGACTTCGACACGTTCATCACGCGTCAGGGCGTTGTCGATGAAGCGAAATTCCCAGCGTGCCTCTCCGTCGATCAACAGGACGCGGGCGATGTCGTCGACGACATTGACCAGCACGTCCTTCTGGTTGTTGTCGTTCCGGATTTCGTCGGGATGCGGTTCGGCGCGGACCACCAGTCGCTGTCGCCCCAGTCGATTTGCCGTCCATTCGAAGGTCACCTCGGTGGAGTCGTTTGTGGGGGTGATTGTCTGCACGACCGCCTCCTGGGGTGCGTCGGCGGGAAACAGCGAGATGGCGACCGGCCGGTTGAGGAACCCACCGGTGCGAACGGTTGCGGTGAGCCTCAGGGTGTCATCACCGAAGACGGTCCCCGGCGCGTCGATGGTGGAAATCGCCAGGTCACGTGGCAGCCTGCTGGATCCGATCGGGACGGTGTAGACCGGGATCGATTGTTCTCCCAGGCGGGTTGCTGCCACCAGCGGATCGGTAGACTCGGTCTGCCGCCCGTCGCTGAGCACGATGATCGCGGTCACCGGCACGTCCTGGTCACCGAGTCCGGATGCCAGGGGAGCCGACAGGTCGGTGCGGCCGATGTCCACCGATTCGGGGGGTTTGCCGGACATCGTCTCGACGGTGACCGCCTCGGCACGGCCCCCAAACACCCGGTACTCGATCTCGCCCACGGATTTCAGCGATTGGACCAGTCCCGAGTTCGGGGCCAGCAGGCGGTCGACGATCTGCTGTCGGGACAGCCGGGCGACAGAAGCCAGGACCTCGTCGAGATTCGTTCGGCGGATCTTGGACAACTCCCGCTGTCTCTTGGGATCGTCGGTTTCCCCCGGATCGACCCATCGGGGTTCCCGTTCGGCGTCGAGGTCGGCGATCCAGCGGTCCAGTCGGAAGTTGATCCTGTCGTTGCCGATCAACCCCAGTCCCCGTGCCCATTTGAGTTTCTCTGCGGCGGTGGATTGCGCATCGGTCATCGTCATGCTCTCGGATCGATCGATCGCGATCACGATCCGTCCACGGCGGGCCAGGTCGCGGGAGATGCTCATGGCCGGCTCGGCCAGGGCCAGTCCGAGCAGGATCACCACCGCCAACCGGAGTCCCAGTAGCCAACGGCTGGCTCGCGGCGGCACCAGTTGGCGTTCGAACTGAAGTAGCCTGGTGAGCAGGAAGGCGGCGGCCAGGATGGCCAGGCCGCCCAGCACCAGCCGGGCCGGAGAATCGAACACGTGGAATACCAGGCGGTGGTTCACGACGTGGAAGCCTCCTGGCGATAACCGCCACGGACCATTCGCCTGGTGATCACCACTTCACCGAGCAACAGGCCCAGGAAAAGCAGCAGCACGAGATACCAGACCTCCGACCGTGGCGCCGATTCTCCGATCGCCTCCCTCAATTCGTCTTGGTCGGCAACGAAGTCGAGGCGTCCCCCGGCGGCCAGGCGACCACGTGTGGCCTGGTCGAGCCGGTCGAGAGCCGATTCGCGGGGGTCCCTCGTGACGACAAAGTGCTCGGGGGGCCCGAGTCCATCGTCGCTGACCTGCCGCGGCACCAGGGCGTAGTGACCTGGCAGCAGGGTGTCGGTGAGTCTGGCGAGTCGACCGGGTGATCCGCCGACAGTTTCGATGTCGAACCGCAGTCCCTCGGGGCCGACCATGACGAACCGGTCGTGTTGGAAGTTGTCGGCGACGGGCAACAGCAGCGGCACACCCGGCGCAACCGTTCGGGCCGATTGGCCACCAGCGAGATGGAACAGCAGCTCGTGGAGGAAAGAGACGTAGTCGGGGCGGGCCGGAAGGGTGTTCCAGTCGGCATCAAGCGTCGAGGCCCAGGCGGCAATGTGTCCCCGTCCTCTGCGGCCGGTGACCAGCAGCGGATCTCCGTTGGACAGCCTGGCGGTGACTCGGGGCGGATCGGGGCCTTCGACCGGGGCCATCGACCACCATCCGGTGAAGCGGGCCTCGGTGAATCCGCCCTGTCGGTCGGAACCGAACCGGGACATCCATGAGGTCGCCAGGCTCTCCCCGTCAGCTCGAATCGCTGCCGCGGCGGTCGCGGGTTCGCCGCGGCCGACGATCACCGCCGGCAGCAGGCCCGTGCTGGTCGCCCACTCGGACCACGCGGAAGGATCGATGCGGTCACCGAGCGTGATCAGCAGGCCTCCGCCGGAGGAAACGAAATCTGTGAGGGGTTGTTGCCACGCCGGGTCGGGGCGGGCGACATTGGCCAGCACGATCACACCGGTGGTGGGGAAATCGTTGACGGTCAACCGGTCCCAGCCCACGACGCGCCCGGCGATCCAGGGTTGCTGGTTTGAAGAGGCCGAGAGTGCGGCCCGAGCGAAAAATGTCTCGCTGCGGGTCATGTCGGGATGCGGGGCACCGTCGATCATCAGGACCGGCAGGGCGTCGACGGCCGTCACCACCGCGTCGGCCCGATCGTCACCGGGAAGTGCGTCCTCGTCGAGCACGACCGCCAGGTGATGGGAGCCGGCGGCGGGAAGCCGGTAGGAGAATTCGACGGCGGCCTCACCGTCGGGTGGCACACTGACCGACAGCGTGCGGTCGGGCAGCCGCTGACCGTCAACCTCCAGGCCGACTCGTCGTGTGGCCATGTTGGAATTTCCGTGGCCATGAACGGTGGTGCGGATCGAAACCGGCAGGCCCAGCGGGACCAGTTCGCGCGAGATGTCGAGCGGATCGACGTGGAAGTGGGGCGAAGTGGTGTCGCGGGGTTCGCCGGGAGTGGCCACGCGAATCACCGGCCGCGTGGCGTCGGGAAACCCGGCCAGTTGGTCATCGAGACGGTCCCAGAGCACTGTGTCCCCGGACCGCCAGCCCTCGGCCTGGCCGTCGGTCAGCACCAGCACCTCCCGGCGGAGGTTGCCGGTGTCACGCAGCAGGGCGACCGCGCGACGGATGGCCGCCGGCAGGTCGGCCGGGCCGGCCGGAGCAGGCAGCCGGCCGAGCGCGGCGCGGACGATGTCGTGGTTGACCGTCGGTGGGTCGACGATCCCCCGGATCCCGGTTCGGGACTCGATCAATGCCACGTTGTCGCCGGGACCGAGGTCCTCCAGGAAGCGGTGCGCGAACTGGATGGCCGCGGCGTGAGGCGTCTGGTGGCCGTCTCGCCAGCCCATGCTGCTCGATCCGTCGATAACGATCACCACGTCTCTTCGTGATGTTTCGACCTCACCGAGGAACTTCGTGAGCCATCCGCCGCTGCCAGCCGGCCGGGACAGGGCCACCACCAACAGTCCCACCATCAGCATTCTCAGCAGGATCAGCTGGAGTTCTTCGATCCTCACTCGTCGACGAGCATCTCGTTCGAGCTCAAGGAACTGCATCGCAGCCCACTGAACCCGCTCGAAACGCTTTCGCGTCAGCAGGTGGGCCAACAGTGGCAACGCCAGACCGGCCAGGCCCCAGAGCATCGGTGTGTTGAGCAGTTCCCAGCCCATGATGTCCCGATGATACGCCGCGGGTGGGGCGGGGCGTAGTGAACGGAGGGACGTTGAATGCTTCTGGGATGGGGCGTATCGTGGTTGACTGGCCGCCGGGGTTGCGGTCGCTCTTCGTGAAACAGGCCGGGTCCGTGATGCGCGAGACGATTTTCAGGCGGAGAAGGCCGGCTCACCCCGGGGTCCATGACGTATGAAGCTCTCTTTGTCCGTTCGCGTTGCCGAGGCCGCCTGCAAGACACGGTTGAACGTTCCGTTCGCTGAATTGGTCGAGTTGGCGCGGGTTCACGGATACCACGCGATCTGCCTGCGAGCCAGCGCCGGAGGTGTTCAGACCGATCGCGGGCGGTTGGAGGCGATGCGGGATGAGGCCCGGCAGGCGGGGCTGTTCGTGTCGATGGTCACCGCGGATTTCGACGTCCCGTTGAACAACGAACGCGGGCCCGATTCGCTGCGGGAGATCGGGCCGAGCCTCGACGTGGCCGAGGCCTTTGGGTGTGACCTGATCCGGGTCTGTCTCAAGACCTCCGAGGACATTGTGAGGGCCCGCGAGTCGGCCGACCGGGCGGCCGATCGGGGAATTCGGCTGGCTCACCAGTGTCACACCACGTCCCTGTTCGAGCAGGTTCAGCCGATGATCGATGTGCTCGAAGCGATCGATCGGCCGAATTTCGGTCTGATCTACGAGCCGGCCAACCTGATGCTGTGCGGCGAGGACTATGGCCCGGCGACACTCGAGGCGATAGCTCCGTGGCTGGTCAACGTCTATGTCCAGAACCACGTCCTGGATGACCTCGGGCCGGTTTCGCTGGAGACCTGGTGCCTGGGCGAACGCCGTTTTCGCCACATTCCTCTGTGGGAGGATGGCGGTGTCGGGTTCGAGACGGTCTTCGACGGACTCCAGCGGATCGGATACGACGGGTGCGTGACGGTGCACCAGGCGTACGCCGAGTTGATGGGTCCAGAGGATGCGGCTTTCGAGAGTGCCCGTTACCTGAGGAGCGTGGGCGGGTTCGAATCGGTGTCGGTCTCGTGAGTGTTGCGGTCGTGCTCTCGCTGGATCACTGGAACGCCGGGCTGAGCGGTTTCTGTGGAGGTGAGCCACTGCTGACGCCGTCGGTGGACCGGCTGGCGGCCGAATCGGCGGTCTTCGACCAGCACTTTTCCGTTGAGCCAGCAGGTGACCGGTCGGTCAACGGTCGGGCATGGGCTGGAGAGGGGTGGGGATCCGGGCCGGCCGAAATCCGGGCGGCCGACCGATTCGATGCGGCCGGTGTCGATGTCGAGATCCTGGCCGATACGGCCTTCGATTGGTTCGAGATCGCCGGCTGGACGCCGGAAGTGACCAACGGTGATGGCCTTCAGCAACGTGTCACCTCCGCAATCGATCGCCTGGCGACAGGGGCCACCGACCATCGTCTGCTGTGGGTGGCGGTGTCGGCACCGACCGAAGCCGCTGACGGGCCGTGGCCCGATCATCTCGAGGAGATCGATTCGGCGATGGCTGCCTGGGACCAGGTGGTCGCCGCGGCCGTCACCGCCCTGGACCAGTGTGGGCTGGCTGACAGGGTGCTGTTGGTCGTGACCGGCGGACGCGGTGCGTGGTTGGGAGATCGCGGATTCGAGGACGATCGCTTGGCCGCCGCGTTGCACGAGGAGCGATTGCGGACACCGCTGTTGTTGCGGGGGCCGGAGATCGAACCTGGACAGCGACGTCTGGAACTGGTCCAGGTGATCGACATGCTGCCGACGCTGCTGGAATGGTTCGGGACGTCGTCGGCGGTCGAGGACCTCGGCGGGATCAGCCTGTTGCAGTTGCTGCAACAGGACGGGCGGGGGGGGCGCGAGGAGATCGTCGTGCGGGATGCCGGCGGTGATTGGGGGATCCGATCTCGGGACCTGTTCCTGGTTCGGTCGAGTGAGGACGGTGATGCGACCCAACTGGCGGTCCCCGCGCGGCTCTTCAGCAAGCCCGACGACGCGTGGGATCTGGTCGATGTCAGTGAACAAGGAGTCGACGATGTCGAGCGACTGGTCCTCCGGCTCGACGAGTTGATCGCAGCGATCGACTGACCGTCCGCCGGAAATTCCGTGGCACACATCCGGTGCCACCTATGCAGGCTCGGGTTGGGGTGATCCGGTTGTCGCAAACCGGAGGTCGACCCTGTAGGATAAGCACGCCGACCGGTTGGGGAAGGTCCGCGAACGAGCTGTGACGCGTTGATGTCGTGTCTTGATCGTGCCGGCCGTTCCCAGTTGGCACGTGTGGCGACATCACAGATATCGCATGAGTAAAGCGAGATGCCGATGAATGATGAAGCGACCGGATTGTCCGAACCGGATGATGAAACAACTCCCGATGTGACCTCGGCCGCCTCCGCTGGAGCCGGCGAATCAGCAGGTGACGGCGGCGTGGACAGCGAGTCGATCGAGCGGCTCAATGCCGCCTATCTGAAGATCCGCGAGCAAATGGGCCGCGTGATCGTGGGGCAGGATTCGGTGATCGAGCAGTTGCTCATCGCGCTGTTCAGCCGTGGCCATTGCATGCTCGAGGGCGTGCCGGGATTGGCCAAGACGCTGATGATCAGCACGCTGTCACGGAGCCTGTCGATGGGCTTCGCGCGGATTCAGTTCACCCCGGACCTGATGCCGTCGGACATCACCGGGACCGAGGTGTTGCAGGAGAACCGTGAGACGGGCGAGCGGGCGTTCCGGTTCATCGAGGGGCCTCTGTTCCACGAGGTGATCCTCGCCGACGAAATCAACCGGACGCCGCCCAAGACCCAGGCCGCCTTGCTCGAAGCGATGCAGGAACGTCAGGTCACGGTGGGGCGTGAGCGTCACGAACTCTCGGATCCGTTCTTCGTGCTCGCCACACAGAACCCGATCGAACAGGAGGGAACCTACCCGCTGCCGGAGGCGCAGCAGGATCGGTTCATGTTCAAGGTGGTCGTCGACTACCCGAGCTTTCTGGAGGAACGGCAGATCGCCAAGCAGACCACGTCGGTCGGCGAGGCGGATGTCGAGCCGGTTCTCACCGGCCAGGAGATCCTCGAACTGCAGCAGATCGTCCGCCAGGTGCCGGTCACCGATCATGTTGTCGACTACGCCCTGGCGCTTGTGCGGCAGACGCGGGTCGACCAGCCGGGGTGCCCCGAGTTCGTCAACAACTGGTTGAGTTGGGGCGCGGGCCCCCGCGCCGTGCAGTTTCTGTTGTTGGGTGGCAAATCGCGGGCCCTGCTGTCGGGACGAACGTACGTCTCGACGGAGGACATTCAGGCGCTGGCGGCCCCGGTTCTCCGGCACCGCATCGTGACGAACTTCGCGGCCGAGAGCGACGGGGTGACTCCCGATACGGTGATCGAAAAGTTGATTGCCGAGACACCCAGCAAGGAAGGCGAACTGACCAGTGACCCGAGACTCCAGAAGATTTTTGCGGCCTGAGGAGATCTCGCGGATTGCCCGGCTCGAAGTTCGTGCCCGGCACATCGTCGAGGGCTTTCTTTCCGGTTTGCACCGCAGTCCCTATCTGGGCCAGTCGGTCGAATTTGTTCAGCACCGGGAGTATGTTCCCGGTGACGACGTGCGTCGGATTGACTGGAAGGTCTGGTCCAAGACGGATCGCTATTTCATCAAGCAGTACGAGGAAGACACCAACTTGCGGACGGCGTTGCTGGTCGACTGCAGCGAATCGATGCGGTTTGGCACCGGGGCATTGAACAAGTACGAGTACGCCTGCACGGTGGCCGCTGCGATGTCTTACCTGCTGCTGCGTCAGCAGGATTCGGTGGGGCTGACCGTGTTCGACGATGCGATCCGTGGCCGGGTCGACTTCGGCAGCCGTCGCAGCCATCTGTTGGCTCTTCTCACGGCTCTGGATGCCCCCGACCCGGCCCAGAAGACCGACATCTACGAGATTCTCGAGGAGGTCGCCGCGACCCAGAACCGTCGCGGGATCGTGGTGATCGTCTCGGATCTGTTCGTCCCCCGCGAGGGCCTGTTCCGCGGGTTGCGGATGCTGAGACGACGGGGTCACGACGTGCTGATCTTCCACGTGATGGACGACGAAGAACTCGACTTCAGCTACACCGGGACCACGCGGTTCGAGGGTCTCGAGGAGGCCGGTGAGCTGGTCTGTGACCCCCGCAGCCTGCGGGACGGTTATCTGGAAGCGGTCGAGGCCTTTCGCTCCGAACTGCGGAAACGGTGCGCGGCCGAAATGGTGGATTTTCAGACCATTCGGACCAGTGAACATCTCGACGCCGCGCTGGCCCACTACCTCAACCACCGCATCGGCATGCGGCAATCGATCCGGAGCTGACACGGCATGGGTTCGTGGTTTCTCAACGCGACCTTCCTGGGATGGGGCGCCGCTGCCATGGTCTCGGCGCCGGTGTTGATCCACCTGATCAACCGTTACCGGTTCCAGCGGATCGAGTTCGCTGCGATGGAATTCCTGCTCGCCAGCCAGCAACGCAACCGGCGACGGGTGCTGGTCGAACAACTGCTGTTGTTGCTGCTGCGGATCCTGCTGGTGATGGGCCTGATTGCGTTGATCGCCCGCATGGTGCTGGACCCCTCGACGCTGGCCCTGCTGCAGGGAGCTGATGTGCACCATGTCGTGCTGTTGGACGACACCGCGTCGATGCAGGATGAGTGGAACGAGACCAACGGATTCGACGAGGGGAAGGCGGTCATCGACGGGTTGGTGGCGGCCAGCCTGGCCGAAGGCGGGGCCCAGCGGCTGACGGTGCTGAGGCTGTCCCGTGTCACGCAGCCGGACTATCTCGAACAACGCATCGACCGGGCCTTCCAGGGCGAACTGACGGCTCGACTGGAGTCCCTGCCGTGCTCGTTCGGCACTGTGGACCTCTCCGATGGTCTCGACGCTGCCGCCCAATTGCTCGCCAAGCAACCCACCGGCGTCAAACACCTGCACGTCGTCTCGGACTTCCGCCAGCACGACTGGCAGGACAGCACGCGGCTGGTCGAGCAGATCGAACAGTTGGACGCAGACGGCGTGACGGTCAATTTGGTTCGGACGGTTCCCGATCGCCACGCCAACCTCGCGGTGACCGAACTCGAGGGTGAGTTGCAGGTGGCCAGTGCGGGCGTGCCGGTGAAGCTGACCACGACGGTGGCCAACCACGGAGAAGCTCTCGTCAGCCGGGTCAACCTGTCCGTCAGCGTCGACGGGGAGAGGCTCCCGCTGGAGGTGACCGTCGAACGACTCGAGGCAGGAAAGACGGTTGAACAGTCCTTCGAGGTCACCTTTGACAATCCGGGCAAACACCGGGTCGAGGTGACTCTGCCCGGCGACGCCCTGCGGGCCGACAACACCCGGCACCTGGCCGTCGAAGTGGCTCCGGCCAACCGCGTGCTGGTGGTCGAAGGGAACCCGTCCGCGCAGGAAGGCATCTTCCCGACACTGGCCCTGGCGGCCAATCCCCAGGCCTCGGGGTACCGGACCGTCGTGGCCACCCCCGATTATCTCTATCGCCAGAACATCGACGGCTTCCAGAGCATCCTGATGCTCAACGTCGCCGAGTTGACTCCCGATGCGGTCGAGTCGCTGGAGGCGTTTGTCCGTGACGGAGGAGGGCTGGTCTGGTACGCCGGCGACTCGATCAATCCCGCCTCGTACAACACCTTGCTGTATGCCGAGGGGAAAGGCCTGTTCCCGGTCCCATTGGGCGATGCGCCCCGCGAGCTGGTTCGGGACGAAGTGGCCGCACCGGGGCCGGATCTGAAGCTGACCGAGCACCCGATGCTGGCCGGATTGCAGGGACAGGACAATCCCGAGATCGAGGCCACCCGGGTGTTCCGCTATTTCCCCGTATCCGATGACTGGCAGAAGGATGATCGCCAGCGCAACGACACCGTCCGGACGATTGCGAGGTTGCGGACACGCGACCCACTGCTGCTCGAACACCGGTTCGGACGAGGACGGGTGATCACCTGCCTGACCAGTTGCGGAACCGGCTGGACCAACTTCCCGCAATACCGCAGTTTCGTGCCGTTCCACTTCGAACTCCAGAAGTACATCTCGCGGGCCGATCGTGTGCTGCCCCGCCGCGAGTCGGGGGCCCCGATTCACCTGGAACTCGACCCCGCCCGCTTCGGTCCGGCCATCCGGATTGAGCCTCCGAAGAACTCCGGGCAGGTGACCGCCGAATTGCAGGTGCAGCCGGAGGCCGTGCGGACGACGCCGGCCGGTGGAAAGCCGCGCCCGAAGAACGGAAACCCGGGTGACTCGGCGGACGACGAAAAATCCGAAACCCGAACCGGGCCGGCGTCCCCTGGACAGAGTGATGCGACTCCGACCCTACGTCGGGTGATCGATTATGACCGGACCGATTTCCCCGGGGTGTATCGCGTGCGGTTGATTGATGCCGGCGAGGTGACCGTTGAGCGGTGGTACGCCTACAACACCGGTCGTGATGAGGGCCGGATGGCGCTGATCGCGACCGGGGGCATCCACAAGGCCCTGGGACCGGAATTGACCGACGAGGTGAGGATCCAGGAGGCGGGAGCGACCGAGTGGTTGTCCGGCGAGGAGTCGGACCGGGACGTCCGTGAATGGATTCTCGGATTGCTGGTGCTGGTGATGCTGGCCGAGCAGATGATGGCCTACCGGCTGAGCTACCATACCTCGGCCGCCGGAGGTGCGGCATGATCGCCACCGTGCTGGCCGCCGAACAGACAATCCGCGAGATCGAGTGGGGGCTTCCCGAGTCGGGACTCGGCTGGCTGGCGATGGTGCTGGGCACCGTGCTGCTGCTGGTCTTCGTTGTCGCCTGTTATCTCCGCGACACCCGTGACATGTCCCGCCTGTGGACCGGCTGGCTGCTGCTGCTCCGGCTGGCGGTCATCGTGGGGCTGCTGCTGGTGTTCCTGAATCCCCGTGAACGGGAGAGCGAGAAGACGTTTCGCCCGTCCCGGGTGATCCTGCTGGTCGACACCTCGTTGTCGATGAGTTTTCCGGAGAACAAGCCGGGTGGCCGGGAGGTGGCCGGCGGCGAGGGGGAACGGACCCGGGCACTGGCATTGCGTGAACTGCTTTCCGAGACACCGCTGGTCAAGACACTGACCCGGGACCACCAGGTCCGGATCTACACTTTCGACGCCGGCCTGGAAGACGAGCCGGTCTTCGAATTCGCCAGTCGCGATCCACGCGGACGCCCGGCCGAAGAACCGTCACCAGCCGGCGATGGGCTTGGCGATCTCGAACTGCCCACCGCTGATGCCTGGGACCGTGCGATTCGTCCATGGTCGGTGGCCGAAGAAGGCCAGGCGAAAGCCGCCGCCGGAGGACTGGAAACCCGTGTGGGCGAAGCGGTGCTGACCGTGCTGCAGCGGGAGGGTGGAGACGGCCTGGCCGGAGTGGTGGTCATGACCGACGGAGCCTCCAACGCGGGAACCGATCCCGGCCCGGCACGGCAGCTGGCGGTTCGTCGCAAGATCCGGCTGTTTGCCGTCGGAGTCGGCAGCCTGGAACTGCCGGACAATATCCAACTGGTCAATGTGCAGGCTCCGACCGATGTCCATGTCGGTGATGCCTACGGCTTCAGCGTGTTCGTCAAGGGCCAGGGGGCCGGGGTGCTGGGCAAGGACGTTCAGATCGAATTGCTCCGAAAGCCCGAGTCGGGTGAGGGCGATCCCAATGAGAAGGTCGACACGCAGACGGTACGGCTTCCTCCGGACGCGGGACCGGTGGAGGTGAAATTCGAACTGAATCCGGATACAGCCGGACGGTTCGAGTTCCTGGTGCGGGCGGTGTCGCCGACGGGCATCACCGAACTTTCCGACGATGACAACCACCGTCGTCGGCTGGTCAATGTCACCGAGCGGAAATTGAAGGTGCTGTTGTTGGCCGGTGGCCCGATGAGAGACTACCGCTTTGTCCGCAACATGCTGTTTCGGCACCCGGGCGTCGAGATCGACGTGCTGCTGCAGACGGCTGATCCGGGTGATGCGATCAGCCAGGACGCCGACCGCGTGCTGCAGGAATTCCCCGCGGCACGTGAGGAGTTGTTTGTCTACGACGTGATCGTGGGGTTCGACCCCGACTGGCAGGCGATTCCCGACACGCGTCGCGAGATGCTGGCCGAGTGGATCGAGAAGCAGGCGGGGGGATTGCTGGCGGTGGCCGGAGACGTGTTCACTCCCGAATTGGCGGATGCGGCGGTCCCGCTGGATGACATTCGCACGCTCTACCCGGTCATCCTCGAACCACTCCCTCTCGAAACCAATCTCACCCGCAATGCCGATCAGGCCTGGCCAGTCGAATTTTCCGACGACGGGCTCGACGCCGCCTTCCTGCACCTTTCCGACGACACCGCCGACCCGATGGAGGCCTGGGCCGAATTCAGCGGGGTCTTTCGCTGCTTCCCCACGACAGGCCCCAAGGACGGGGCACTGGTGTTTGCCCGCTTCTCGGATCCCAGCAGCGATCGTCCCGTGCTGATGGCCTCGCAATTCTATGGCAGTGGCCGGGTGCTCTACCTGGGGTCTCCCGAGTTGTGGCGACTGAGAGCACTTGACGAGGAACTGTTCGATCGGTTCTGGATCAAGGCCATCCGGGAACTGGGGCAGGCACGGCTCAAGCGAGGCACCAACCGCGGGACGCTGTTGTTGGACCGCACCGAGTACCTGCTCGGACAGACCATCACGTTGCGGGCTCACCTGCTTGACCCGCAATTCCAGGATCTCGCCGAGGAAACCGTGCCGATCGAGTTGTTCGGGCCGGATGGTCGACAACTGGGACTCAGTCAATTGCGGCGGCAGCCCAACCGTCCCGGGCAGTACGTCGGCAGCTTCCGGGCCAGCCAGCCGGGCACGTTCCGGCTGGCGGTGCCGATTCCTCCCGAGGAAGACGAGCGGTTGAGTGGTCGGATTGATGTCGTATTGCCCGATCTCGAGTCGATCGATCCTCGACAGAATCGTCCACTGTTGTCCGGTATGGTCCGAGGGACCGGCGGCGAGTATCTCGAGTTGTCCAGGGCCGAGACATTGCCGGCGAGTCTGCCGAACCTGGGTACCGAGTTGTTGGTCGACAAGGGGAGGCCGTCACCGCTGTGGGACCGGGTCTGGGTGCTGTACCTGCTGGTGGGCCTGCTGTGTGTCGAGTGGACCACGCGGAAGCTGTTGAAACTGGCCTGAGACGTTGGGACGGGGTGCGGTTAGAATGACGAGTCGAGATCAGCCGAGAGTGGGACCGAATCGATGAACAGCACGACCGTGCCGTTTGCCGGAGGACCGTCGGGGGCCAGGGTCCCCACGGCCGTTGCCGATGTGCTGGGGGGGCTGAAACGACGGATCCGCTTGTACGTTGCGGTCGAGGGGGCCGCGCTGGTGCTGGTGTTGCTGGCGACGATGTTCTGGATCAGCCTGGGGCTGGACTGGGCCTGGTTCCGCGTCAGCCGGCTCGAGTTGCCCGTCTGGTTCCGGGTGGTCTTTGATGTGCTGGTGGTCAGCGGGGCGGTCGTCGCGGCCGTCGGCTGGATTGGGCTGCGGTGGGCACGCCGGTTCCGGGCCCGGGGACTGGCCCTGGTGTTGGAACGCCGTTTCCCCGAACTCGACGACCGGATGATCACCGCGATCGAAATGGGTGACCTGGATGACGACGAACTGACTCCGCTGAGTCGGGCGATGCTCGATCAGATGCTCCGAGAAGTGGTCGAGGCCAGTCGGCAAATCGAGGTCGGCGACGTGTTCCAGAAACGGCCGTTGCGCCGCGCCGTGTTGATGGCCGTGGGTCTGCTGGTGTCGATCGGTGGCCTCGCCGTTGCCGAATCGGGCGCGATCTCTCGCTGGGCCGACGGGTTCCTGGGACTCGAGGAAACCTACTGGCCCCGCGACTACCAACTGGTGGTGTCGGTCGTTCGTGGACCGTCTCGGACCGATGTGCCCATCGATTCCCAGTCGCCGTATCGACATCCTCGCGGTGATGATCTGGTGCTGGCGATCGAGGTGCGGCCTGACCCGTCACGACCGGATGTCGCTCCGCTGACCGACGTGGAAGTGACCTACCGCCAGGCCGGAGGATCGGGGCGAGGGGTTTGTTCGCAACGCGGTCCTCACCAGTTTCGATTCACACGCGGCGGGTTGCTCGAGGATCTGACCTTCTGGGTCAGTGGGGGCGACTATATCAACCGTCATCCGTATCGCGTCCGCGTTGTCGATCCGCCAACCGTTGAGCAGATCGTGCTCGATTGCCGGTACCCCGAATACACCGGGATCGCCCCGGCCCGGCAGAAGGTCCAGGGTGTCCAGGTCGATCTGCCACTCGAAACCGACGTCAGTCTGCAAGCGCGAACCAACAAGCCGTTTGTGGGAGTGCGTGTCGAATTCGATAACTACCGGCTGGTGCTCGAAAACGATAACAACGCCCCGAAGGCGTGGTTCGAACAGCAGACCGAGGATGGGCAGGCGGTTCGGCGTCGGGCCATCGATCCGAAACTGCTGCTGAGAATCTCGAAGGAGGGGGTACTCGAGTGGCCCAGCAGATTGTTGAAACTGCCGCTGTTGGTCGGCACCGGGTCGGCCAAGGGGCTGGACCGGATCTTTGACGCTGACTCCGGCACGGAGATGTTGTCCGAACCGATTCCGATGCCCGCGGACGTTCAGATGAGGATCTCGGTGCTCGATACGGACGATATCCTCGCCCGAGATCCTTCACGGTTGACGATCAACGGCATCGTCGATCAGCCGCCGGAGATCGAAACCACGTTGAGGGGGATCGGGACCGAAGTGACCCGGATCGCCCGGATCCCGATCTCCGGAGTGGTCCGCGACGATTACGGCGTCGATGAGGTGCACTTCGAATACCAGGTCGTCGACGGCAACACGCGGCCCGATCAACTTGGCGGCGAGTGGCTCAAACGGTCGCTGCTGAGACCCCCTTCGGGACGGCCTCGCGAATTTCCTCTGACCACGGCCCGCGAGGACATTCCACGCGACGACGCATTGAAGACCCCTCGGCACGAACAGGCCGTCTGGTTCGATCTCCGACAGTTGACGCCCGAGCCGACGGTCGGACAGAAACTGGTGATTACGCTCGTGGCCACCGATGCCGACGACAAGAACGGGCCTCACGCGATTCGGTCCAGCCCGATTCACGTCTTTTCCATCGTCAGCAACGAGGACTTGCAGTTCGGTCTGATCCAAAAGGAACTCAGGCTGCGGCAGCGGTTTGAGCAGGTCATCGACGATATTGAGCGGACGAGAAAGAATCTCCAGGGGTACCGGCGGCAGGTCGACGACGCGAACAAGTCGACAGACGGAAACGGTGGCGAGGACGGTGGGGAACAGGTCAATCCGGCCGAACGATCGATCAATGAGGT
>DLVV01000065.1:21781-22952 GCA_003445035.1 Planctomycetaceae bacterium
GCGATTACCGAAGGATTTGCCGATATCCGAGACGAGCTGATCAACAACGGAATCCACACCCAGCAGACCCTGACCCGAATCGATGAGGGGGTGTTGAATCCTCTACAACGAATCACCACCGAAGACTACACTGACGTGGAGGGAGCACTGAGGGCCCTGGCCCGTGTTTCACGTGACGGTGCGACCCCTCCGCTGACGGCCATTGACACCGCGACCGATTCTCTGCAGTCCCTGCTCGAACGTATGCGGCGGGTGCTGAGAGAAATGCAGAAGCTCGAGACGTACCAGGAAGCACTCAAGCTGCTCAAGCAGATCATTGACGACGAAGAGAAACTGCTCGACAAAACGCGTGAAGAACGCAAACGCGATCTGATCAGAAAGCTCAACGGGCCCGCTTCCAATGGCGATCCAAAACCGGAAAAGAGACCCTCGACAGAGAAGAAACCCTGACCCGGCCGTGACGTGTTCCCGGCCCTCCATCGGCTCAATTGTCCCGCGAAGATGACCGCGGTCGTTGCCGGAGATCCTCTCATGAACGTTCGAATTGGCTCGCTGTTGGTTGCCCTGCTGCTTGGAGGAGCCATTCTTGTCTCCGCGCAGGATGCTCCACGGAAGGCTGGTCCCAAGAAGGATGTCGGTCTGAAGGCCACTCCGAAAAAGGCGCCGGCACGCAAACGCGGTCGAAAGGCCAAGCTCGACGGACAACAGCAGGGGATCTCGTCCCGGTACAAGAAATTCGAGAAGAAGCTGCTGCAACTGGCCGAGTTCCTCAAGGAAAACGATCCCGAACGGGCCGAGTTGCTTCGGCGGGCATACGGACAGAGCCGTGACGACAATATCTCGAATAGCCTGGAACGGATCGCTGCGCTGTTGACCGGCCAGAAGCGATTGGGAGATGCGGTTGGCGCGCAGACTGAAGTGGTCGTCAATCTCCAATCCCTGCTCGTTCTACTTCAAAGCGATGATCTCAAGGACTCGCTCAAGCAGGAACAGGAGCGGATCAAGGATCTGTTGAAGAACCTGCGGACCGTAATCGGCAAGCACAAGCGGGCACGTACTGCCAACGAACGGGGTGACGCAACCGACCGGGTTGCCGGTCAGCAGTCTGATGCTGCGAAAAAAGCCCGGGACCTCGTCAAGAAGATCGACAGCCAGGACAAAGACGGCAAGG
>DLVV01000394.1:0-3054 GCA_003445035.1 Planctomycetaceae bacterium
CGAACCGGTGGTGCGGCTGCGGTGTCCGAGCATCCATGTTCCCGGTTCCCGATGATCTCCCGCATCATGCCCGAAGATCACCAGCCCACCGCTCACCTCGGTCGATTCTCTTTCCTCTCAATTAGTTGCAATGTGAATCCAGGCACCACCGACGCCCGTCTCCCGGGGCAGGGGAGGCACGGAGGCCGGTCACAGGACACGGACGCCGGCGATGCCATGGTTCGTTCGTCAGGGGATCGGGCGAACCGACCCCCGTGTCATCAGCGGATTCCAGGCCCTCCCGGTTTCGGCGTCACTGGAGGCTTCGGCGAGGACTTCCGCTGTTTCCGTGCCCGCAACCTCGCTTTTCGAGCCAACTCGGCCATTCGAATCAACTCGGACAGTCGCTGCTTCTGCAACGGGGTGAGTGCCTCGAGGACCTCCTTCCGCTCCCGAGATCTCAGATCCTCAAGCTGACGGTTCAACGCCTCGATCCGTTTCCGATACATCGCCTGGATCGAATAGATCCGTTGCTTTTGGGTCGCGCTCACTCCGACCTTGCCGAAGTACTTCGGCAATCGCCCGCGAGGCTTCGCTGCCGGCCCGGGCTTCGCATCCCCCCGTCTCCGGGTTTTGCTCTGAGCCGTCTGACCGAAGGCCACCGGTTCGATCGCCAAGATCGTCACCGGCATCGCGAACTTCGAGTGTCGACCAGAATCCACCGAGTCCGGGAGGACGGGTGCAACCGAAGTCACCGTCGATACCAAAGTGGGAGACGGTGTCCGCGTCGGATGTTTGCCCGGTCTGTGAGCCCCCCTGGCCGTCGCCGCCTCCGACCACATCACCGCAACTCCCAGCGTCGCCAATCCCAGGCTGGACAGCAGGACTCCCGGCAGTCGGTTCCCCCGACGATGCCTCCTCGAGCCTCGCCCCGGCCGAGTCCGGTCGCCAAAGGTTCCTCTTGATTGTCCTCGTCCGAATGTGTTGTGGTTCATGCGTCATTCCTTTCCTCGCAAAGAACCCTCACTTCGTCTCACCACACACTGTGCTGCCTCCGGCAGCATCAACGGGCGAGACGGTGCACACCACAGCCGGTTTCGCCAATCTGCTGTTTTCCGTCACCGGGTGTCCTTTTTCACCCACCTCAGTGTTGTAAACAGTTGTATTCTACTTTACACACCCGGGGGCCAAAATCAAGAACCAATTCTCACAAACCTAAAAAAAAACCGGCCCCGAATTCCACCAGGAACCCGGGGCCGGTCCTTGAACCCACTGGCCTCTAGAGCGAGAGGTATCCGTTCAATTCGAGGAATTCAACGACCTCGGCTGCCAGTTCCTCGATCCCTTTTTCATCAGCGTCCAGGACCAGTTCGGCCGTTTCGGGAGCTTCGTACGGATCGTCGATCCCGGTGAACCCCTTGATCTCACCGGCCCGTGCCTTGGCGTAGAGCCCCTTCGGGTCACGGGATTCGCAAGTCTCCAGCGAGGCGTTGACATACACCTCGACGAACTCCCCCTCCTCCATCAGTTCCCGAGCCTGTTGTCGGTCTGCGGAGTAGGGAGAGATAAAAGCGGTCAGGGCGAAAGTGCCTGAATCGACAAACAACTTGGCGACTTCGCCGATTCGCCGAATGTTCTCTGCACGATCCTCGGCACTGAACCCAAGGTTCTTGTTCAGTCCATGCCGGACGTTGTCGCCGTCAAGCACGTAAGTCTTTTTGCCCTGGGCATGCAGCAGGTGATCGACTTCGTTGGCCACGGTGCTCTTGCCCGACGCACTCAAGCCGGTGAACCAAATCACCGCCCCGCGGTGCCCGGAGAGTTGTTCTCGAGCCGTTCGATCGACCCGAGTTTCGTGCCAAGTGATATTGACCGCTTTTTGTTCATTCATCGCTTCAACCACTCCCGTCTTCCTCCCAGTGTTCTCACCGCCAAGCACCCGGCTTCTGCGGGCTGAACTGATATTAGAGCACGGTCCGTGTGCTGGAAAGCCGACCACCCCAACCCAAAACCCTCCACTGGTGAACACCTCAACAAGCTGCTAGTTTGGATCGTTCCCACGACCGAGGTCTCTGCCCCCTTTTCGGGGTCACGCGGCGACCCCAACACCACCATCCTGGAGACACGTGTCTCGTGAGCGGCCCCGACTTCACCAAGTCCGACCTGATTCCCGTCATCGCCCAGGACGCCGACGACGGCGCGGTGCTGATGCTGGCCTACATGAACCAGGAGGCCTGGCAGGAGACCTGCCAGACCGGACGAGTGTGTTACTACAGCCGCAGCCGCAACAAGCTGTGGCGAAAGGGCGAGGAGAGCGGGAACTTCCAGGAGGTCAAGGCCATCTACTACGACTGCGACGCCGACACGTTGCTGGTGACAGTGACCCAGCACGGAGGCGCGGCCTGCCACGAAGGTTATCGCAGCTGCTTCTTTCGGCAGGTCGACCTCCAAAGCGGTGACGTGACGGTCGTTGGCGAGCGGGTGTTCGATCCGGCCGAGGTCTACAAGACGAATAGCTGAAACCATGACCGACTCCCCCACCAACGACGCCACCTCCCAGGTCCTCAAGCTCGGCATCCCAGCGGGAAGCCTGCAGGACTCCACTGCGGCGCTGTTCAGCCAGGCCGGCTACAACATCCGCTTCTCATCCCGCTCGTATTATCCCACGATCGACGACCCCGAGATCGAGTGCCTGCTGATCCGCGCCCAGGAAATGGCCCGCTATGTTGAACAGGGCATTCTCGATGCCGGCATCACCGGCCACGACTGGGTACTGGAGACCCAGGCCGACGTGTTCGAGGTCTGCGAAATGGTGTTCTCGAAGGTCAGCCGCCGCAAGGTTCGCTGGGTCCTGGCCGTTCCGGAAGATTCCGAGATCCAATCGGTCAACGACCTCGCCGGAAAGCGGATCGCCACCGAGGCCGTTGGACTGACACGCAACTACCTGGCCGAGCACGGCGTCGAGGCAACCGTCGAATTTTCCTGGGGAGCCACCGAGGTCAAGCCTCCACAACTCGCCGACGCGATCGTCGAGGTCACCGAAACCGGCAGCTCGTTGCGAGCCAACAACCTGCG
>DLVV01000394.1:3434-6254 GCA_003445035.1 Planctomycetaceae bacterium
GACGAGTGGAAAAAGACCAAGCTCGACAATATCGCGTTGATGCTGCAATCCTGCCTGGACGCCGAAGGCAAAGCGGGCCTGATGATGAACGTCCGCCGAGTCGACTTGCCGACGATCCTCGATCAACTTCCAGCCCTCCAGCAACCCACCGTCTCGTCCCTCTCGGACCCCGACTGGGTGGCCGTCAACACGATTCTCGACGGCCCCACCGTGCGACTGATCATCCCGGTGCTCAAGGCCGCCGGGGCCCGCGGTATCGTCGAATATCCGATCAACAAGATCATCGACTGAGCCGACCGCGAGGCGTCGATGCCACCAGACGCGACACCGGTGCACATCGTCAAGCTCGGGGGCAGTCTGCTGAACTGGCCCAAGATGCCCTCGCGGCTGGCCGAATTGCTCACCGCTTCTCCCAGGCAGCGGCCCCTGCTGATTGTTGGCGGCGGCTCGGCTGCCAACATCGTTCGCGAATGGCACCAGGCACACGCATTCGACGACGACACCGCGCACGCCCTGGCGATCGACGCCATGACGCTGAACTCAAGATTCCTGGCCACCCTTTTGCCCCGCACTGAGATCGTCACCGATCACGGCCAGGCCGTTGAGGCGTGGGCGACAGGCCGCTGGCCGATCCTCGACTGCGGCACGTTTCTCGCCGCCCAGGAGCCGCTACAGGCCCTCAAGCTTCCCCATTCCTGGCAGGCCACCAGTGACACCATCGCCGGATGGATCGCACGCACCTGGCCCGCCTCGAGCTTGACCCTGGTCAAGTCGGTCGACCTGCCAACCGACAACAGCCCCGCCGCGGTATCCGCTGCCGGTCTTGTCGACGAACACCTGACCACCTGGATCGACCAGTTGCCTGCAACCGACTGGGTCAACCTGCGTTCCGCCACTCCGCAGCCGGTCCACTGGCAACCTCAAGGCAACCAACCAGTTCCCTGACCCGATTCGACTCCACGGCAAGTTCACGTCGTCCATCGCGGCACGCCGCCGAGCGGACGGCAACCAGGTCCGGCCCGATGGCCGCCACACCGGGCAAATCCACGATCGACACCCGGCCGGCCAGCGCCAGCAACAGCCCCGCATCACGGGTCAACTTGCGGACCGAGGCGAGCTGTTCCACCGTCAGGTGATCGACCAGCCGCCCCCGGGACTTGTCCCAGGTGTCGATCAGCACGCCGGCACACCCTGTCCCCACGGCCGCAGCAACCACTTCCTCGACGGCCGGAGCGCCACACCCCGCCGCGTCGGCATACGCGACCGCGATCCAACGGTCCACGCCTCGCAACTCGCCTCGCAATTCCTGCCAGCGGGCCTTCCAGTCCGCCTGCTGGTCGGCGTCCGACAGGCCCAGCTTGGCGAAGTCAACTCGCGGGCCATCCCACGCCGCTGCCGACTCGTCTGTCCATTCCACCACCTCACCCAACGCCATGCTCGTGGCCACCCCTGCGACTCGACCGCATTCGACGGCCTCCCGGATAACCGCCGAATCGGCCATCCCCAGCGGGCCGCGTGCGGGTTCCTTGACGTCAAGCACCGCGCAGCCCCCTTCGATGGCCGCCCTCGCTTCCTCAACCGACCGAACACTCACCAGCAACCCCACGGCTCCGCCGCTCACTTCGCCTTCTCCTGTTCATGCACCACCGCCCGACCCGCCAGGGCCCCTGTGGGTTTCCCTCGAAACACTGCCGGCCGGCCGTTGACGAACACGTAACGGAACCCCTCGGAGTACTGGTGAGGATCCTCGAACGTGGCGGCGTCTCGAATGGCCTTGGGATCAAACACCGCCACGTCGGCCACCGTGCCGACCCGCAACACGCCACGATCCTTCAATCCAAGAATCTTGGCAGGCAATCCGGTCATGCTGCGCACGGCCGCCGGCAATCCCAGAACCTTCTCCCGGATTGCGTAGTGACCGAGTTTTCGGGCGAACGTGCCGTAACTGCGAGGATGTGGACGATCCGCGCCGGGCAGATAGGCCCGGCCGTCCGACGCCGTCGCAACCCAGCGCACCTGCATGATGTGTCGCACGTCCTCCTCGCTCATGCTGAAGTTCACGATTGCCGCCCCACCATTCCTGGCAACCTGCACGGCCACCTCGACGGTTGTCAGCTTCTCGCCCTCGGCAATCTCGGCCACACTTTTCCCAACCCAGTCGGACCGAGGAGAATAGCGGGCGATCTTCAGCACCCGGCCGTTCTCCTTGCGACTCAGGTTCTCGGCGATCGCCGTACGAATTCTCTGTCCGATCTCCTTGTCGTCCAATCGCCGAACCAACTCCTTCCGCCCCCCGGCCCGGGCCCAGGTCGGTATCACCGTTGCGTCCAGTGAGGTACTCGAAGCGACATACGGATACTGGTCGGCGGTGACCACCTGTCCCGCTTTTCGGGCGGCGGCAATCCGCTCCGCCGCACGTCGCACCAGCCCCCAGGACTCGCGGCCGCTCGACTTGAAGTGTGACACGTGCACCGGCAATTTGGCCCGTCGCCCGATCTCCATCGCCTCGTCGACCGCCTTCAGCAACCGCACGTTCTCGTTACGGATGTGACTGGCGTAAATCCCGTTGTGTCGGGCCACCACCTTGGCCAAGGCGACCAGTTCATTGGTGTCGGCGTAGGTTCCGGGGACATAAATCAGTCCTGTCGACATCCCCCAGGCCCCTTCGGCCATCGCTTTCTCGGCCAGGCGAACCATCTCCTGGAGTTCCTCACTGGTCGCCGCCCGCCGATCGGTTCCAACAACCTCCCGACGCAGCGACCCCTGAGGCAACAGGTGGACCACGTTGGCCCCGGCGCCAGCCTGGTTGATCTTTGAATA
>DLVV01000394.1:6653-8614 GCA_003445035.1 Planctomycetaceae bacterium
GCTCGCGTCTTCGAATCGACCACCTGCCGATCGCTGTGGTTGTGAAGATCGATGGCACCGGGCATCACAACCAGGCCCCGGCAATCCAGTCTCCACTCGACCGACTTCGTCTTGAACGCCCCCACCGCGACAATCTTCCCACCGCGAATCGCCACGTCACCGATCACCCCGGGCCGCCCTGTCCCATCGTGAATCTCGCCACCTTCCAGCACAACGTCGGCCGTCACGGGTTCGGCCGAGCTGACCGGACCACTTCCCCACGCGATGATGACAATCGCCACAAGTCCCAACCGTTGCATCTTTCGTCTCCCTGCTGGCCCTGGCTGCCAGCCGCACTTGACCTCGACCCCACGGCGGGCTGCAATGCGACTGGACGCCGCCATTGTATCGACGACACTCACCGGCAACAGCGTCCCCGGAGTTCCCACCCCCACCAGCCCCTTTCCGACAACCCGTTCATGCCAATTTCCCCGAACAACCGTCGCGAGCTCGGAGACGGATTCTCGATCTGCCCGCTTCCTGTCGGCCTGTGGCAACTCTCCGGGGGACATGGGGTCATCGACAACGAGGCCGCCACCGAATCGCTTTTCGATTACCTCGATGACGGCTACACCACCCTCGACATGGCCGACCACTACGGACCCGCCGAGGACATCTACGGCGAATTTCGCCGCCGGCTACGAGAACGTCGCGGAGACCACCCGACCCATGCTGTACAGGCCATGACCAAGTGGTGCCCGTCGCCCGGGCCAATGGATCGTGAAGTGGTGGAGCAGGCGATTGGAGTGTCGCTAAAACGAATGGATGTCGACTGTCTGGACGTACTGCAGTTCCACTGGTGGGACTACGACGACACCCGTTACCTCGACGCCCTGGGCCACATGGCCGACCTGCAGGCCGAAGGCCGCATCGGGCACCTGGCCCTTACCAATTTCGACTCGATCCACCTGGCCCGGATTGCCGAATCCGGAATCCGGGTCATTTCCAATCAAGTCCAGTACAGCCTGGTCGACCGGCGGCCCGAACGGGAGCAACTGGCAGTGTGCCAGGAGCACGACATCCGCTTGCTCACCTACGGCACCCTGTGCGGTGGACTGATCTCCGAAAGGTACATCGACAGCGACGAACCGAGGCCCAGCGATCTCGAGACGAACTCGAAAAAGAAGTACAAGCGAATGGTCGACGCCTGGGGCGGATGGGACCTGTTCCAGCGACTGCTGACCGGCCTGGCAACGATCGCCCAGCGGCACGAGGTCGGCCTGGCCAACGTGGCCACCCGCGCGATTCTCGACCAGGACCGTGTCGCCGGCGTGATCGTGGGATGCCGACTGGGCCTCACCGAACACCGGGCCGAAAATGCCCGCGTGTTCGATTTCACACTCGACGAGCAGGACTGGGCAGTGATCGACGAGACCACCGAGGGCCACCGCGACCTGCTGGACAGCATCGGCGACTGCGGAGACGAGTACCGCGAGTGACCGTGGTCACTTGGCCGCGGGCAGCAATTCCAGCAGCGCCAGGGTCGCCCAGCACGTGCCGCAGATCGAAATGAACTGCGACTTCTCGTGCGGAAAACCCGATTCGAAGTACTTCTGGATCGCCTTGCTGCGGGTCGCGACCAGCCACGACCCGTCAGACTTCACCGACTTCAGCAGGTACCGACACCCCGCCTGGTAGGAATCATCGCCGACCTTCATCCCGGCGGCCTTCAGAGCGAACAACGCCTGGCCGGTGGCGTACGAGTCGCTCTTTCTCTCGGGCAACTGTGCCCACCCCCCCTCGGGTCGCTGCTTCGACTTCAACTCCTTGGCCAGTCGTTGGACATCCGTCTTCGCGGCCCCGGACCACACCAGCCCCAGCAGTCGGAATACGCGGTCCTCGTTCGTCTTCGCCACGGCCTTCAACAGCCACTTCCTCGCCCGCGGGATCCGCTCGGCCAGGTCCTTGGCGCCATCCTTGCC
>DLVV01000394.1:8991-16394 GCA_003445035.1 Planctomycetaceae bacterium
GGACGATGTGTGCGGATGCGCCAACTGCCATCGCGACGGTGCTTGGTCCTGAGGTAAGCCACCAGGTCGTTTGTGACCGAGTCCGGCTTGCGGCCATCGGCATGCAGTCCCCACAGAGCATAGCCGGCGTTGTAAGGCCCACCCGGAACCCCCTCACCAACCCGAACACGTTTACCGCGACCGTTGAAATACTCGTACGTGAAATCCGACTGGTCGGCCGTCAAATCGGCATTGACGGCAAACCCGGCCCGGCGGGCCCTGGCAATGGCCACCGAGGCCAGCCCCTGATGATGGCAGCTGAAGCAGTCCCGTTTCTCGACATAGGTCGCCGCACTCTTCTGCAACAGCGGCACACTGCGATTCAACACATCGCGAACCGATTCGGGAGTAACCGGGCCGTCGGCCGCCATCAGCACGCCGGATCCGGACAACACCAGTCCCGTCCCGACCACAATCACTCGCAGGACATGCACACCCATCCCGGTCATCCCGGTCATCCCTGTTCGTCCCCGTCGCCGCTACCGCAGCCACCGCTGCCACAACCACCACCGCCACTTCCACATCCACCGGGCTCGGGATCAAACATCGGCGAGAGCCGAATATCCCGGCCTGTCCGTTTTGACAGGAACACCGCAATCCGCTCGGACTCCTGGCCCACTTCGCCCAGGCAATACACGACCACCGTATGACCATCGACCAGCAACTCCGCATCGACCGGCTCGAGTTCGGCCGCCTGGTGACGAATCGTCTCAATCAACTCGTCCAGATCCACAGAGTCGGTGTCATCGACCTCCAGATCCTCTCGACCGGCCAGCCGCAACACGTCCCCGGAGGGACTGACATCACCAACATGGTGTTCCGAGATGTTGGACAGCAACTCCCCCAGTTCCTGTCCCCGGTCGGTCTGGATCACCACGCTGTCGCCGTGCTCGGCGTTCAACTCGTCGGTGGCACTGAACAACCCCACCCAGCCCAACCGGCCGTAGCGCACCAGGCACGCGGTTCGTGTCAGCACTTCAGCGTTTCCCATCAGCCAGCACTCTGCATATGTGTGTTTCGGATCGTTTCAACCACCCTCGAACACCAGTGTCAACTCCTGGTCCGCGGTGTGCAATGCCCGTTCAACCTCATCGGCGGTTTCTCCCCTGGCAAACACGAACCCGGGATAGGGTCCTCCCTCGGGCCAAGGCGACAGTTGTTGACCGGGATGGGCGGTGATCGCCACCCGTTCGACCCCGGCCACCGCCTCGGCTGCCGCCACTCCATCAACTCGCAACAGCGCTCCGCCGCTCTTCACCGGCAGCATCAGCACCCCCGCTGCCGACTCAACACGATCCGGAAGTGGTGCCCGGTCGCCCAGGGCATGGTGCAGCAGAATATCTTCGAGCCTCAATCCGGTCCCAAACCGCATCACATCCGAACACAATCCGCCAATGGCGCGAGGATTGACCTCGATGACCACCGGCCCCGACTCCGTGATCCTCAACTCCGCATGCACAGCCCCCTCGGTCAGTCCCAGGGCTGTGCAGGCCGCCCGAGAACTTTCGAGCAACGCCCGCTGACATTCGGCCGGCAATCGCGACGGTGTCAGGTAAATCGTCTCCTCGAAGTAAGGCCCTTCCAGGGGATCGGGCTTATCAAAGACGGCCAGAACCTGCAGTTGCCCGTCCCTCAACAGCCCCTCGATCGCCACCTCTGGACCAGACACAAACGACTCGACCAGGAACCCCTCCTCAATCAAACTTCCTGATTCGTCGTCCACGATCGACTCGAGTCTCCCCACAGCCTCAACCATTCCAGGATGGTCATCGACACGAATCACACCACGACTCGCCGACAGCGACAACGGCTTGATCACGGCCGGGAACCCGAACACCGGTGGCCGGGCCCGCTCGGGATCTTCGAACCGGCGCCAGTCAAACCCGGGGCAGGGCACGTCGGCGGCGGCAAGCCGTTCACGAGCGCGCCGCTTGTCACGGGCCACGGCCACCGCCTCGGGATCGTTGTGCGGCAGGCCCAACTCTCGAGCCACCACCGCCGCCGCTTCGACCACGGTGTCGTCGATTCCTATCACCGCGTCGACCGGGTACTCGTCATGGAACGCGAGCGCCGGCCCGGCACAGGCGTCGGGGGACGAGAAGGGCAGGGTAAGGAACCCCGCGGGATTCAGATGAGCGACCGAACTGCCTTCCTCGGACGCCACCGTCAACTCGACACCGCACCGCGCAGCCGCCGCCAGCAACGCGGGGGTGCGATACGTCCGTGTCGGCAGCATCAACAGCAACCGGGGCATGCTAGGTCAGCCGACGGCCGTCCCGGTCTACTTCTTCGACGGGGCGTAGTAGGGATTGTTTCCGGACGCGTGATCGGTCGTGTCCATGATCTCACCCACCTCAGGAATCTCCGACCGGATCGCAATCTCCACGCCCTGCTTCAGCGTCACGTCGGCCATTCCGCAGCCCTGGCAGCCTCCGCCCATCTGGACGTAGACCATGTTCTCTTGCACGTCGAGCAGACGTACGACACCACCATGGCTGGCCACCGACGGATTGACCTCGCGATCGAGTATCCCCTGGACGCGGTCCCGCAACACATCAACCGGCGGGATGGTGTCACGGAGACTCGGATCGACGGCGGGATCACCGGTGGCCAGGTGCTCACGGAGCGCCGTACCGACCTGCTGGCCGACTTCCGGCCACGGTGACGGACCGTGCTTGGTGACGGTGACCCGATTGTCGGTGATCAACACCGCAGCCACGCCCTCGATGGCGAACAACCGCTTGGCCAACGGCGACATCTCGGCCGCCTCGGAACTGCCGAAGTGAAACGACTGGTCAGGGTACAGGGGCCGATCGACGGTGAAACGGCACATCGTGGGGACATTCATCGGTTCGCCGCTGATCTTGACATCATCCGTCATCGTAGAGTTTCCTTGTGAAGGCCTCGGTGGAAACCACCGCTGACTGTTTTCCTAGAGTATCCGACTTTCCCGGCAGGCTCAATCTGTAGTTAGCCGTACTGCTGGTCGGACACGCGTCCGCCGTGAAACTGCTCCAGTGCCTGGTTGGCCGACACGATCACCTCCAGCTTCCCCTGGACCGCCTCAACCTGATCTCCCGGAAGCACCACGTAGAGTTGATTGTCCTCGATGCCGGTATAGACGCGATTGCCGATACATCCAAGATTGGTCACGAACCGCGACTCTTGCATCACCTCGGGAATCGCCGCACAGGTCGGACGCCCCATCGTCGGCCCGCCTGCCACACCGGCTGACGTGGCCGCTTCGGCCAAAACCATCATCTGCCGCGGTGTCCCCTGCACGACCACCGCATCCACGCCGCAGGGCGCAAGCTCCAGCGGCGAATAAACCACCGCCCCAAACGACTCGGTGCGGTGAGGGATCTCGGGCACCTCCTCCATCCGCACGTACTCGAGGTCGACCATCATTCCAATCATCTGCTGCTGCCCCTCGGCCTCGGCTTCGGGCAGTTCCACACCATGGGTGAATGCCCCGATCGGACACGAGAAATGGTCCTCGGGAACAGTCGCAACCACCTTGCCGGCAGCGGCCTGCTGCCAGTAACTGCACCCCGACAGAGCCACTTCATCCGCCCGCTCGACCCCGGCCGGCAACTCATCGACAAACGCCACAGCCACCGGCGCATCGGCCAGGCCCAACAGTTCCTGCAATCTCGAACCCATCTCAGCTCCTCACCCTGATCATTTCCCAATCACGAGAGACTCGAACTGAGTCTCGGTCGGCTCAGCTCAGCAAAACCAGTCCTCGGTCAATCGCGGCACCGGGCGGCGATCGATCGTTGCAGCCGACTGCTCCGGCGTCAACGTGAGCCCGGCCAGCCCGGCAATCCGAGAGAACGTCTCCCCCACTTCCTGGCCGCCACAGGCTGCCGTCTCAACAACCGCCGCCACTTCGCGGTGCAACGCATCCATTTTCGGATCGGGATGTTCCCATCGCCACGACCACGCCTCAGCGTCCAGTTCGCCGCGATGAGGAACGAAACCCGGATGCTCCTCCAGCAACGAACCCGGCGGAACCAGCAACCGGATCGAGAACTGCACCGGGTCGACATGGCCCACCAGGCCATGATCGACGATGAATTCGAGAATCTCGCAGTAGTCGGCCCGGGTCGTCCAGGGTGTGAACGGAACCCAGGTCGGCCGGATCGGCAGACCCACCTCGCGACACCGTTCCAGCGCCACCAGCACGTCATCTCGAGTGTGGCCTTTTTCCAGGATCTCGAGAACGGGATCGGCCAGGGCCTCAACCGCCGAAATCACGAACGCCGCCCCGCACTCGACCAATTCCGGCAACACATCACCGCGTTCGACCAGGTGCTCGACTTTCGCGGTGAAGTCAAACGTCACGTCAGGAAACCGATCCGCCAGTCCGCGGGCCACGCGGCGAGCATGAGCCGGACCGTTGAGAAAATCGGGGTCGGCAAACGTGATGTGACCGGCGCCGGCGGTGACCTGCTGCTCGATGTCGGCCAGCACGACCTCCGCCGGCACCGCCACGAACTTCCCACCATAGACAGGGGGAATCGGACAGTGCGTACACAGGTGCCGGCACCCGCGACTGGCCTCGACCGTCCCCGCGGTCACGACTTTCACGTGCCCATCGTTGTCGACCGACTCAAATCCCGCGTACTGGTCCAGGCCGGGCAACGTCGACCGATCGGGCACGGGAAACGGTTGACGCTTCCATCCGACCCGCGGACCGGTGGACACCTGGCCTTCACCTCGTTCCCAGCTCTCCAACAACGCGACCAACTCGCCCTCAATCTCGCCCCCCAGGCAGGCCGCGGCACCGGCGTCCAGCAGGGCGGGGGCATTGAGCACCGCGTAGAGGCCCGAAAACACAACTCTGGCCTGGGGATTCTCTTCCCGCACCGCACCCGCCACTCGCACACCCAATTGCAGCGCCGTGTGCATCGGCACGGCGACCACCACGACCGCCGCACGACGGAGTTCGGCTCGCGACAGAGGCTCCACCGACACGTCGCAACAAGCCGGATCAAAACCCGCTCGCCTGAGAAACGCCGACGGCCAGGCGACACCCAGTGGCTGGTGGCCCAGTTCGTAGCACGACACCAGCAACACGCCGCCGCGACTCCTCAGGACCTCTCCTGGAGTCCAACTCTCCACGGGAATCACCGGACTCTCTGTCATATCAGGAACAGATCTCGTCGATGACCCGAGCCGGAAACACCGACGTCAGGCGTTCCTTCAATCCGTTCCGGCGATGGAACAGTTCCTCGTGATGCATGCCCAACTGGTGCAGCACCGTCGCATGCCAATCGTGGACGGTGACCTTCTGGTCACCTGCCTTCAAACCGATCTCGTCGGTCGTCCCGTGAATGTGACCCCGCTTGATACCGGCACCGGCCAACCACGTCACCATCGCGTTCTGATTGTGATCACGACCGGCCTTCAGCACGTTCTTGTCACCGGGCAACTGGGCGATCGGCAACCGGCCGAATTCGCCACCCCAGGCCAGCAGCGTGCTGTCCAGCAACCCTCGCTCGTCAAGATCCTCAAGCAGCGCCGCAATCGGCTGATCGGTCTTGCGGCAGGCTCCGGGCAAGCTCGTGCCGATGTTGGTGTGGTTGTCCCAGATCTGAAAATTGATGAACAACTGCACGAACCGGACGCCCCGTTCGACCAGTCGGCGGGCGATCAGGCAACGGCGACCGTACGAATCGGTGTCCTTGCCTCCCACTCCGTACCGTTTCTGAGTGCCAGCGGTTTCCTGGGAAATGTCCAATGCGTCGGAGGCGGCCAGTTGCATTCTCGCGGCGAGCTCATAACTGGCGATCCTCGCGTCCAACTGCGGCTGGCCGGAACGGCGGCGGCGATGGATTCGGTCGAGAGTGCCGATCAGGTCCCGCTCCAGCTTCACGACCGCTTCAGCTTCCTCGTATTCACGGTCCAGGTTGAGCACGGGTTTTCCTGTCGAACGAAAACGGGTGCCCTGGTAGACGGGTGGCAGGAACCCGGCCTGCCAGTTCTGCACCCCGTTGACCGGCAACCCGGCCGGGTCGTCGAGCACGATGTACGCCGGCAAGTTCTGGTTCTCGCTGCCGAGGCCGTAAGTGACCCACGACCCGAGGCTCGGCAGCCCCGGAGTCATCCGTCCGCAGTGGGCGATGAACAACGCGGGCTCATGAGTCAGGTTGGTCGTGTACATCGACCGGACGAGACTGATCCGATCCACCTGGGTCGCAAGGTGCGGAAGCAATTCCGAGACGTCCATCCCGCATTCACCGTACCTGGCAAAGCGAAACGGACTCCTCATCAATGCCCCGGCCGCCCCCGGGTTCTCGACCTCGCCGGCAATCTTGTCGAAATACGACTTGCCATGATTCCGAGTCAGCTCCTCCTTGGGATCAAACAGGTCCATCTGGCTGGGACCACCGTTCATGAACAGGTGGATCACCGCCTTGGCCTGTGGCTCAAAATGCGGCTGCTTGGGTGTCTGGTCCGGGAACGCCGACTCGGCAGCCAGGAGCCCGTTGGTGCCATACAGGTCCTGGGAAAGCAGTCCAGCCAGGGCTGCGGTGCCCAAGCCACCCGACATCGACGCGAAGAAGTCTCGACGGGACACGGCCGGCGTCAACGGGTCGGCGATTTTCGATAGCATCAACACGATCCTCTTCGTGAGCTCGACACGTCCATCAGTCCAGGTACATAAACGCCGCGGAATTCATCACGGCATGGCACAGGTTACCCAGAGCCCGTCGTCGCGCAGCAGCCTGGTCGTTCTTCAACTGGGACGCCCACTCGCGTCGCAGTCTCTCGAGCACGGGAACCGTCGCAGCCAGTTCCTCGGCGCCGGGAGTTCGCCCCAGCGCGATCCGATAGGCGCGAACGGTCTGCCGTCCCGCATCGTCGCCCACCTCGCTCACCACTCGCTCGGCAAACCGATCCGCCAACTCACGGATCACCTTGTTGTTGAGCAGGTGCAGGGCCTGGGGGGCGACGTTGGATATCGGTCGCTGGACGCAGTTGGGATTCATTCGCGGCAAATCGAAATTCTGCAGCAACGTGGAAATCTGTGTGCGGCGTTGGAGCAGAAAGATGCTGCGTCGCCAGCCGCGGGGGCCTCGCACAGCAGTCACAAGCCCGTCGGCCCGAGCACTCACCGCGTCGCCGGGACCAAAATGTCGGCTGTCCAGTTCCCCCGCCACAGACAGCAGGCTGTCCCGAAGACTCTCGGCATCCAGTCGTTTCAACGGCATTCGGCCGACGAGGTAGTTTTCGGGATCCACTCGCCGCTGCCGGTCGGACACCGCCGATGACTGGCGATAGGCGGCGGAGGTCAGAATCAGGCGATGGATCGCCTTCAGCCGCCAGCCGTTGCGAACCAATTCGACGGCGAGCCA
>DLVV01000394.1:16804-28810 GCA_003445035.1 Planctomycetaceae bacterium
TTTCCAGATCCGGTTGACGACGATCCGGGCCGTCAGTGGATGTTCGTCAGCTGTCAACCAACGACCAAACGCCAATCTCCTACCGGTCGAATCGGCACCCGGGAAAGGCGGCTTCACGTCCAGTTCAAAACCAGACGGGGCCAACACCTCGGGAACACCCGGCTCGACCATTCGGCCGGGGGTCAGGTAATTGCCGCGAATCAAGACGTAGGTGGGTGACGGGGATCCGCGATCCCACAACGCTCTGACGAACGGCTGCTCTTTCTTCTGCCCGCCCAACTGCTTGACCCGCTTGTCTGTCTCGCCGATTGCCTTGGCGTACCCGGGATCGAGCTTTTTCAACGCCGCGTCATCGATGGTCAACACCGCCGTGAACTTCTCGGCCAGGTACCGCTGAACCTCCGTCCGCTTGGCTTTTTCGGCGGCGACCGCCTTGCGAACGTCCTCGCGAATCGCGTCCGGCAACTTGGCCAACCTGGCCTCGACGTGTTTCCTGCGTGCCACGCCGGCCAACTCTGCCAGAGCCTTGCGTGCCGCGGCGATGCTGGCGTCGATTCCGGAATTGTGCACGTCGTGAGCCGACTGCTCCTCGGTGCTGACAACCGTAAAATGACGGAAGCCGATCGGCCCGCTGCTGAACTGATTGGTCCCGAACGGCTTCAACCAGTCGTTCTCATCCAGGGCTCCCTTGAAGACGGCCGCCAGGCGATAGTAGTCGCGCTGGGGCAAGGGATCGAACTTGTGGTAATGACACTTGGCACATTTCAGCGTCAGGCCCATCACCGAGGAGGTCAGCACTTCGAGTTCCGCATCGATCACGTCACGTCGGTCCGGGACAAATCCGGTGATGTTCGCATACGTCGCATCCGGCACGAATCTCAGGAACCCCGTGGCGACCAGGTTGTCGGCCATCTCGGACGTCACGGCCTTCGCCCGCTTGTAATCGGCCAACTCGTCGCCGGCGATCTGTTCGAGCAGAAAGCGGTTGTAGGGCTTGTCGTCATTGAGAGACCGAATCACGTAATCCCGAAATCGATAGGCCGATCGGCGGATCGGGTCGGCGTTCTGAATGCCGTCGGAGTCCGAGTAGCCTGCCAGGTCGAGCCAGAACCGGGCCCAACGGACCCCAAAGTGTGGTGACGTCAGCAGGCGGTCGACCTGTGCGTCCCAGCCATCACCCCCCATTGAACTACCCGAGCCGGCGCGATCGAGATCATCGATGCGCGGCGGCAAACCGGTGACATCCAGCGTTGCTCGCCTCAACAGGGCCACGGGATCGGCGTCGGCAGAAAACGACAGCCCCTTGCCCGCCAGCCGTTTCAGCAAAAAGGCATCAATCGGATTCCGAACCCGGCCAGGGGCTTCGACAACCGGCACGGCCACCGCCACGGGTCTACGAAAGGCCCAGAACCGGCGTTGTTCGTCGTCGACCACCGGGACCTGACCCGACGACGGAGGGTCCGGAACCAGTGGCATCCCGTCGGCAATCCATCGCGTCACCTTGGCGATCTCACCGGATTCGATCACCTTGATACTCGCCGCCACCAGGTCTCGCCGTGGAGGCATAGTCCCGTCGTGAATCTTCTTCAGCAGTCGACTCTCGCCGGGCTTGCCCAAAACGGCGGCCGGTCCCGACTTGCCTCCCTTGAGGATCGACGTCCGGGACCTCAGGTCAAGCTGGGCCTTCTGCACCCGCCCCCCGTGGCAAACCACGCATCGCAGTTGCAGGATCGGGTACACGTCGTGCTGGGTGATCACGACCGGCAACCGGCCCTGAGGTCCGAACGGTGCTCCAGCAGTGATCCATTTCCTGATGTCCTCGACATCCCCCTTGGGCAAACGCTTGCCGTCGCCCGGCGGCATCGATCCGTCCTGCACATGCTGAAACAGCAGGCTCTCCAGCGGCTTGCCCGGCGTGATCACTCGCCCGGATTCTCCACCGCGGATCAACGCGTCACGACTCGTCAGCCCGAACAGCCCCTTGGGCTTCTTGCCCGAATGGCATTCCAGGCAACGGGTCTTGAAAATCGCCCTGGCACGAATCTCCAGTTTTCCGGCGGGCGCCGCCTTGGGTTCCGTCGCCAGGCCATCAGCAAATGGCATGGCCACGACGGCGGCAAGGACCGCCAACCGAGTACGGATCGGACTCATTTCGGACAACTGCCTGGAACGACTCATCCGGCCATCTTACCAGTTGAGACCATCCGGCCGAAATCCCGAGTGTTTCCTGTCGTGCTCCCGCCATCCCTCCTGAGGACGACCAGGAGAACATTGAGCAAGCCCATCACGGTTTTCGCCCCGAGTTTTCGACCGGCGTGGCCGGGCCAGCCGGACGTCTAAGGTCATTTGACCAGCAACTCGTCGAACGCGTCTCCCTCGGGCCACTCCTTTACCGCATCCACCGCAGCGTGGACCAACGGGTCGATTGCCGATGCGGGGTTCTTGCCCCCACAGGACTTTCGACTGTTGAACATCACAGCCCAGGCCATACCGTCGTGCCGACGGACCAGCAAAGTCGACGTACCCGGCAGCGAACCGGTGTGCCACTGGTTCATACGTCCGTCGCCCAGTCGACGCACCGAAAAGCCCAGCCCGTAGTACACATCCTCGACCGATCCGTCGGTCTTCCTCGAGACCGGAGCCGCCGGCGGCTGGAACATCTCGGCCAGCAACTCCGCCTTCAGAAACGGTTTCTGGCCGGGCGACTCCAGCGCCGAGGCAAACCGCACCATGTCGACAGACGAGGCGATCCAGCCACCGTGCGAGTCCATGGCTTCCAGGTTCCACGCCCCATAGGCCCGGGACACCTTCTTTCCCAGGTCTTCATCGAAGACACTCAGCCCCACCTTTTCCCCGTCGACGTGATACCGCACCTCGCCTTTGGCCCGACCCGCTATCCGCGTTCTGCCGACCCTCATCCGCGTCACGCCCATCGGTTTGAGCACGTGCTTCTGGACGTACCGTTCGTAAGACTGGCCTGAGATCTTCTCGACCACCCGTCCCAGCAGGCAGTAACCGTAATTCGAGTACGCGTATCGCGTGCCGGGATCAAAATCCAACGGCCACTTCTGCATGAACCGAATCACTTCGTCCGGCCCCGCCGGTGCCTTGGTGCCCAGCACCCGGGCAATCCGGATCGACTGGAACATCGGGTCAAACGAGTCGCTGCGATCCCACCCCCCGATGTGCTGCAGGCACTGCCGGATCGTCACACGGCGATTCCGCTTTTCATCAACCTCCGGCTCCAGCCCCAGGATCTCGGCAACCGAATCATCCAGCTTCAATCGGCCCGCCCCGACCAGTTGCAGAACGGCCACCGACGTCACCGGCTTTGAGAGGCTGGCGATGCGAAACCGGCTGTTGGGCTGCACCGGCTCACCGCTCTCCCGATCGGCCAGGCCGAAACCTCGAGCGTAAACCAGCCGGCCATTTCTCGTTACGGCCAGGGACGCTCCCGGCAGCTTGTGCCGAGACACGAATCCGGTCATCAATCGATCCAGGGATCCCAGTCGCTTGTCGTCCCGGCCGGTCACAGACACCGACTCGGCCTCCGCGGACACCGCCAGGCCCGGGGCGGCCAGCAACAACATGTTTCCCAGGAACACGGTTCTCAGGTGCATCACAGTCTCTCCTCACCCATCGCCAGGCCGGTGTTCGCTGCTCAACACTCGACCCGGTACCGTTGCAGTTTCTCCGGATCGACATCACAGCCCAGGCCGGGCACCTCGGGCACGGCGATCTTTCCGCCGTTGATCACAAACGGCGCGAGTGTCACATCGTCTTCGAGGCCGAAATAGGTCGAATCGTTGCCCAGAGAGTAAGCCGGACAAGCCCCGGCGACATGCACCATCGCAGCAGTCTTGGGACCCAGGTCGTGGCCACAATGCATGATGCAGGGCACCCCGGCGGCGTGCCCGAGGTGTCCGATCTGGACGCACGGCCAGATCCCCCCGGCGATGTGCGTGTCGGGCAGAATGTATTGGGCGGCCCCTGCCTCGAGAATCTCCCAGACGCTCGCCGGGTCAACCACGCTCTCATTCAACGCGATCGGTGTCCGGGTCTCGTCCCGCAACCTGGCTGCATTGGCCAACGGCTCGGCCGGAATCGGCTGTTCCAGGTATTCCAGTTCATATTGTTCCAGTTGCTTGCCCAACTCGATCGCCTCTTCCAGCGAATACGCCCTGTTGGGATCGATCCGCAATTTCAGTCGATCACCGACCGCATCGCGGACACCGCGGACCATTTCCAGGTCCTCCTGCATGTCGCTGCCGGCCTTCGTCTTCAGGCTCTCGAAACCCTGCTCGACGTAAAACGATGCGATCTCCCCGGCTCGCTCGTAGGTCTGGATCCCCATGCACGCGGCCACCTCGACCTCCTCACGGATCTTCCCACCAAGCAACTCGACCACCGGGACCCCCAACGCCTTCCCCTTCAGGTCCCACAAGGCCAACTCGACACCGGACTTCAGCCGCGTCTCCAGCCGACAATCGCGATGGAAGGCCTGCAGGTTCAAAGGATCCCGACCCACCAGCCACGCCCGGGCATCCGCCTGCATGCGCGAGCCACTGATCTCGGGCAGAAAATTGACGTTGTGCTCACCCCAGCCTTCCAGCCCTTCGTCAGTCTCGACCTTGACGACAGCACTCATTGTCGTCGAACTGGTGCGAACGTGTGATCGGTAGGGGGCAATCGGGGCGATCTGCGGCACCTCGACCACGGTCACGTCCACGTTGGTCACTCGCATCGCAGTTCTCTCCCTGGGCGGGGCCTTCGGTCCGGACTGATCCCCCCTGGCAGGGGACGGGCTGGCGATGTTCTACCACGCCTCGTCAACGCCAGCCACCAAAGGCTCTCGGCACACCCCCGGGGATTCGTCTACAATCGGCGTGCCCGACACGACCTCCCGCAGGCCCACGGTGTGAACGACCGCACTCCCGACCACCTCTCCAACCGCGACGAGGACGACTTCGGACAGGCCGCCGGCTCACCCACGCCAATGGATATCGGCACCTCCCTTGTCCCCTCGCACGACGCCACTCCGGCCCACCCCGTGCGTCGGCCATCGCGGCCGTCTCCCGCCCGGCGGCTCAACACACGCCCCAGGCTGGTCGCGTTCCTGTTCGTGGCCACCTGCCTCAGCACAACCCATGCGGGCAGCCACCTGGCCGAACTTGACGCACAGATGACCGGTCCGGAGGTCACCCGGGCGATGCTCTGGTCGGGACTTCAGTTCACCACCGCGGTGATGGGCATCCTGCTTGCCCACGAAATGGGCCACTACCTCCAGGCCATTCGCTACGGTGTGCCCGCCACACTTCCGTTCTTCATCCCGATGCCAATTTCCCCATTTGGCACCATGGGAGCCGTCATCCTCCAACAGGCGGGCGCGGCCGACCGCCGGGCCCTGTTCGACATTGCCATCACCGGTCCACTGGCCGGACTGGTCGTCACGATCCCGATCACGTTGTGGGGTCTGCAATCGGTCGAAGTCATCAATCTTCCGGAAAACCCCGCATACCCGATCCTGGTCTACGGTGACCCACCGCTGCTACGGTGGATGATGGCGTGGGTTCACGGGCCACTGGGCGAGAACCAGACGGTGTTGCTCAATCCGCTGGTTTTTGCCGGCTGGGTGGGAATCTTCATCACGGCCCTGAACCTGCTGCCCATCGGGCAACTCGACGGCGGCCACATCCTTTATTCCCTGATCGGCAAGTCCGCTCACATCGTTGCCATCAGCCTGTTGTTCGCCGCAGCCGGGTACATGCTGTATTCGCGTGACCCGTCGTTCATCGTGCTGTTGCTGCTGCTGGTCATAATGGGGCCAAAACACCCCCCCACCGCCGACGACACAATGCCACTGGGCGCAGGCCGTCACGTGCTGGGCTGGCTCACACTCGCATTCCTGGCCGTCGGCCTGACACTCAACCCCATCGACGTCATCGAGCCGACCACCGACGGATCGCCGCCGGCGACCACACCCGCCGGGCCGCCACCTACACCTCCCAGCGACTCTTCATGAACGCCAGGGCATCGGTGGCCAATTGCTGCTCCGATTCGTACATCCGCCGCCAGATCTTCGTCGCCGCAGCCAGGTCGGGCAACGACAGCCCGAATGCTTCGACCACCATCCAGCCGTCGTAACCGACCTCTTTCAGGGCGGCGAACGAAGTGTCCCAGTCGACCCCACCCGAACCCGGCGTTGAACGGTCGTTCTCGGAGATGTGCACGTGAGCACACACGTCGATGCACGACTTGACCGCCTCGGTGATGTCCTTCTCCTCGATGTTCGCATGAAAGGTGTCGTACATCATCCGCAGGTTCGGATGGTCGACCTCTCGAACAAACCTCGCACAGTCGGCAGCACAGTTGAGGAAGTAGAGCTCGAACCTGTTCAGGTACTCCAGTACCAGGGTCACTCCCTTCTCACCGGCGTAATCGGCCACTTCGCGAAGTGTCGCCTTGCCGTTGGCCCATTCCTCGGAGCTCGGCATCGCCCCGGAAAACGAACCCAGTGCCGAATGGTACGGCCCGCACAGCATCGGGGCACCAACCAGGTCGCACATGTCCACGGCCCCCTTGAGCCGGGCGACGGCCTCGGCCCGGACCGAGGCATCCGGAGAAATCGGGTTGGCGTCGTCGGTCGAAACCGTGACAGCCGTCCGCTCGAGCCCCAGTTCGTCCAGTTTCCCAGCCAGTCGCTGGAAGGCTGCCGCGTCGTGTTCGAAAATCGGCACCTCAACCCCGTCGTACCCGATCTCCTTGATCTGTTCCAGAATCCCGTCGTGTGACTCGTCGACAGCGGTGGCCCACAACAACAGGTTCATGCCGTACTTCATTGTGCCTCGGTCCTTTCCTCGGGTGATTCAACCGCCCGCCCGGAGATGTCATCCGGTTCGGGAGGAGTCCAGCCCAGCAACTCGCTGACTCGCGGCTCGACCAGTTCACGTCCCCGCTCGATCACCGGCAGCACCGCGTCGGGGAGAGTTGCCAGTTTGATTCGCCGCATGACCTGATTCAAGCGATAAAGCAACCGCTCGGGATCTCCGTAATCGCCCAGGAACCGTCGTTGGCAAAACAGCGAAATCATCTCGACCAGCATCGAAGTCGTGCCGCCCCGCGCCATCCCGTTGACGGCCTCCTGCACCGCGGAGGCATCCACCTCGCCCAACGCCTCGTAATACCGCTCGAGACGCCCGGGATCCCGATCGACCAAGACTCCGTCCAGTACCAATTCGCTGGTGATGTGGCCGAGCACGCCCGGACGGTAATCGCTCGTCTCCGGCAGCCGATCACGAAACTCGACAGCCAGCGTCCCGGAAATTTCCACGAACGCACGACACCGATGAAAGTACTGGTCATCGTCGAGATGTTGCAGCACTCCGGCCGCCACCTCGGCCGCCGGCGTGCCACTGCCGTCTGCAACCGGAGCCACCAGCCGGTGCCGCATCCGCATCCGACGATCAACGACGCTCAGCCAATCGGGCACCGCCGTTCCCGCCAGGAACAACGGCCTGTCAATGAAACGCAGCCCGTGTGCAAAGTAGTTCACCGCACCCCCCATCGGCGGCATGCCGTTGCCGTCACCGGGAGCATTGTGGACAATTTGTCTTCGGTTTCCCAATGACGCCCAGGCCACTGCCCCCCCATGCCAGACGACGCCCTGAAACTGATTGTCCTCGCCCGAGACCAGGGACCCCGTGTCCAGGACGCCTGGGCGGAACTTTCGGCGTTCCTCGACGAAGCCGAAGGAGTCGAGGTGGTAGCCGCAGCGGTGACCGAGGATCTGGGGGAGCCCCCGCCGGAAGCCGACCTGGTCGTGGTGCTGGGTGGAGATGGGGCGATCCTGAGAGCCTGTCGCCAACTGGCCGCCACACAACGGCCAATCCTCGGCGTCAACCTCGGACGACTCGGCTTCCTGGCCGAACTGTCACTGGACGAGTTCCGCGACAACCTGGCGGCCATCCGGAACAGACAGTACCGGGTCATCGAGCACCTGATGTTCGAGTGCCAACACGAATCCTCGAGTGGCGAGACCGAGACCATCATCGGACTCAACGAGGTCGCGCTCTCTGCCGGTGCCAGCCTCACCATGCTCGACGTGCAACTGCAAATTGACGGCGAGGACGTGACCACCTTCAGCGGTGACGGCGTGATCATCAGTTCGCCCGTCGGATCCACCGCTCACAGCCTTTCGGCCGGAGGTCCCATTCTTCGACAGGATCTGCAGGCGTTTGTCGTCACACCGTTGAACCCACACACGCTCAGTAACCGCCCGCTGGTGGACCGGGCTGACAGGCAATACACGCTGACGATGGACGAGGCACCCGAGGGAGTGACCCTGGTCGTCGATGGCCAGGTCCGCCGCCCGTTCGCCGCCGGGGACGCAATCCACGTGGCCCGATCCGAACTGACATTCCAGTTGGCCAGGATTCCCGGCCACAGCTACTACTCGGCCCTGAGAAATAAGCTGGGCTGGAGCGGCCAGGTCCGCGGACGCGGCCGCTGATTCCCTCCCGATCTCCTCTCCCCTCACTTCCGACGATCTGCTAGCCTCCCGCGCCCACGTCCCCGCGGAGCTCGCACGTCATGTTCTCTCTCCACGCACGGACACTCCCGAAGCTGGCCATCATCGTGGGGGTGTCGGCGGCTGCCCTGCCGGCCGGGGAGGCTCCTCAGCCGAACGACGCTCCCACCTGGCAGCTGGCATTCAAGTTCACCCCCGAACAGGTGGTCCACTACGAGGACCGCTTTCACAGCACCATCCGACTGCAAAAGGCCAACAAGACGGTTCGGATCCTCAACAACCGCAAGAGCCGCAAGCACTACCGGGTGTTGTCGGTGGACAAGAAAGGGCAGGGGCTGGTCGAGACGGTCATCGATCACATCAAAATCCGCGCCCAGCAGGGCGACGAACCGGCCATCACCATCGACAGCTCCGACGGACCCGATTCCTGCCCGGTCAATTTCCGGACCTTGCTGGCGACCATCGGTCGCCCGATCGCCCGCAGCCGCTGTGACAGCTCCGGAAAACTGCTCAACGTGCTGTCGATCAGCAAGTCCTGGCTGAAGGCCCATCCGGGTGCTTCGAACCAGTCGCTGGCCAAGTCACTGCAGAAACAGGGATTCCTGGTTCCGCTGCCCGAACAACCGGTCCCCATCGGGGGAACCTGGGAGGAGTCGCACGAGGCGACAACTTCCGATCGCGTCGGCAAACAGCATCGGATCACGTTGAAGAAGATTTATTCGCTTCAGAAAGTCGAGAAGGACCTCGCGACGATCACCTGGAAGACCATCCGACTCACCCCGATCACCGATCCCAGGCTGCTCGCTCAGCTCATCCAACTCGTCGACACCGGCAAGGTCGTCCTCGACATCGACCGGGGAGTGCTGATCTCCAAGACGAGCAACATCGACAGAACGCTGGTCGGCCCCTTCGGAGCTGACACACTGATGATCGCCCGCACCAAACACGAACTTCTGCTCTCCGAAGGTGATTGACCGGGCGACGGTTTCGCCTAGAATTGAGGCTGACGCGAGTCTCTAACGATCGGATTTTCACAACTTCATGCAACGAAAGTCGCTCTCACCCACCGTTGCAGGGCTTCTGGTCGCGTCCAAGCGACTGGCCAAAGAGACCAAAGCCGCGGCGGTCGTGATGCTGGCCGATTCGCCTTACAAGTTCGCCGAGATCCGCAAGAAGCTCCATCCGGCCCAGTTGTTGGTCGCCAGCAACAACCCCGACGTGCAGCGGGCCGCCACCGCCGACGAAGTCGATCTCGTGCCGCTCGATTCGTCTTCCGAAACTCGCCAGGTTCAGCTCAGCCAGGCCCTGCTCGAAGCCATCGCCGACGAGCACCTCGAAAGTGGCGACACGATTGTGGCGCTCTATTCCGGGTATGAACGCGACACCATCGACTCGCTCTCGATCATCAATCTCGGCGACCACCTCGCCAAACTGACCTCACGTGACCTGCAACGACTCGAAACCAAGGTCCCGCTCGAGACGCTTCGCTCGGTTGTTGACCTGGCGGTGGAAATCGGCCGCGAGGGCCGCGAGGGGAAACCGGTGGGAACGATGTTCGTCGTCGGCAGTCATCGCAAGGTGCTCCCACTCTCGGAAGAGGGTGTTCACGACCCGTTCAAGGGGTATCCCCGCCGAGAACGCGACATTCATATGCGGAGGGTTCGCGAGAGTGTGAAGGAGATCGCCCAGCTCGACGGAGCATTCGTCGTCTCCTCCGACGGTGTTGTCCAGTCGGCCGGACGGATTCTCAGGGCCGCAGCCAGCGGCCTGACACTCTCCAAGGGCCTGGGCGCCCGGCACTGGGCCGCCGCCGCCATCACCAAGACCACTCCTGCGGTGGCGATCGCCGTATCAGAATCCAACGGCACCGTGCGAATCTTCCAGGACGGCACGGTCATGCTGCGGATCGAACCGATGGACAGAGCGATGACCTGGCACGATGTGGAAACCGAACCGCCGACTCCCGGCGACTGACCCCCGGCGACGGCGGGACACGAAAATGTCCCCGTCGATCCAATTTCGCCCAAGTCGTCTAGGAGATGAACCAGCCATGTGTTACCGTCCCCGCGTTGTGAAGAGATCGATTGGATAGCGGCCTCCGAGGCATCCACCTCGACAGGCGATGCGTCCTTGGTAGTTTCGGGAAAGGACTCCCATGCTCCGTGGCGTCACGATTTTCACCAGTCTCCTCGCTGTCGTGTCCCTGAGCGCCCTCGTGGCGATACAGGTCCAACGAAGCCTCGACGACAACCAGACGGTCAGCGCCGACGGCGAAGCCATTTTCGCCGACGACGACGAACTCGACCTGGGCGAACCGGCCCCGCTTCCCGGGACCGAACAGGGGGTTGCCTCTCTGCAAAGCGAACCCGCGGTGACAACGGCCGCGGCAGCCCTGCCGGCGTCGCCCCCCACCTTCGAAGCCGCGCCCTCGCCCCTCACTCCGCCCGGCCCACTGACGCCCGACCCGGCGGCATTCCCCACCTCACGGCAGACGGTGAACGCGCCGCCGCCAGCCACGGCAATACCCATCGTCCCGGACACCCCATCTCCGGGCCTTGCTTCCGATTCCTTTCCGCCGGCCCCGGTTCTCGAGCCGCCTGCAGCTTTCCCGACCACGCCCCCTTCGACCGCGATTCCCGCAACCCCGCTCAGCCCTCCGCCGGCCACGCCCTCCAGGTCCATTCTGCCGGCCTCCTCCGACGACCCTTCCCTGACACCACCGCCGGCCGACGACCAGCCCAGGACCATCGACCTGGCCCAGCCCTCGGCGGTGGACTCCGGCCGCGCCATCACCGCCCCCGCCCCGAATACGCTCAATCCGCCAACCGGACGGGAACTGCCCGAGGCCCCAGCCAACATCACACCTCGTGCGTCCCAACCGGCCACTCCCAAGTCCAGCCCACTGGTTGGCATTGCCACTGTCGACCCACAGGCCCCTCGGGGTCTTCAACAGCCGCAACTCGAAATCACCAAGACGATCCCGGCCAACGGCGTGATCGGCGAACCACTGGTCTACTCGATCAAGATCCGCAATACAGGCACAAGTGCTGCACACGCCGTCGTACTTGAAGACCCGATCCCCAACGGCGCCCGCCTAACCGGCACGGTTCCCCAGGCCGAACTCACGGACGGACGGCTCACCTGGTCGCTCGGCACCATGCCTCCCGGTGGAGAGCACAAGATCATGGTTCGAGTGATCCCGACGGTTGCCGGAGACCTGGGCAGCACCGCCACGATCCGTTTCGCAGCGCACGCCGCTGCGGTCAGTCGGATCACCGGCACAGCGTCGGCCCAGGCAACTCCGTTCAAACCGACACCCCGGGCGGCGCCGGCCATCGCGGCGAAACCGGTCGCTGACAGCATTCCGGCCGCCACCGCACCGCAAACCGCCATCAAACAAACTGGCCTCACGCTGGACATCGCCGCCCCCTCACAGGCTGACGTCGGCGAAACCTTCACGCTGCAGTTCACCCTGACCA
>DLVV01000167.1 GCA_003445035.1 Planctomycetaceae bacterium
CACCTGGGCAGTCGCCGCCACGCCGATGATCCGAAACAACTGCCCGGCTTCGCTCCGGAAAGTCCTCATCTTCTGGCTGAGACGCCGGGAGAGAGGATTGATCCGGGCCGAACTCACGCGAATCTCAACTGGGCCTGCGCAAGGTGTCACGCCGGGTCGCGGTCGGAATTTGCGGCCGGGATGGGGACGTGGAATTCGATCGAGTACACCGATGCGACTCGTGGTGGGTGTTACTCCCAGTTGAAGTGCATCGACTGCCACGACCCCCATCAGGCGATTGGACCGCGTTGGACACGGACCCCCGCCCAGGACGAAGCGGTCTGTCTGAAGTGTCACCAGGAATTCGTCGCCGCCGACACCCGCCGCCAACATACTCATCACATGGCCGGATCGGGGGGGGCCGGGTGCCTGGATTGCCACATGCCTCGTATCAACGAGGGGCTCCAGGACCTCGTGCGGACGCACACCATTTTCTCGCCCAACCACCGCGGCATGCTCGAGTCCAACCATCCCAATGCCTGCAATCTGTGCCACGTCGAACGGTCGATTGACTGGACGCTGCAGTGGCTGCAGCGATGGTACGGGACGGAGGCGGATCGGCTGGTGCTGGGTCGGACGTACACCGATCGGAAGGGACCCGTCGGGGCCGGTTGGCTGGAGAGCGAGGACGAAGCCGTGCGGCTGGTCGGGACCGACGCGGTCCTGAGACAGCGGGCCGGGTGGTCGTTACGGCTGCTACTTGAGAGGCTCGATGATGAATTCCTGATCAATCGGCAGTTCGCCACCAAGGGGATCGAGGACATGCTGGGCGTGGTTCTGGAGGACCTGGGGTACCGGTTTCACGGTTCGCCCGATGAGCGGCGGCCCGGGCTGGAGCGTTTGCGTAAGACGTTGCTGGGACATGAGGAAGAGGTGAGGGGGGATGAGGAACGATGAGCGGCCAGGCGTTGACGGGCTCCGGAGGGGACGGTCGGGTTGGTTGGCAACCCGGCTGGATTCTTTCGCCTCGCCACGATCTGGCCTGGTTCCTGCTGCTTCCGATGTCTGCGGTGCTGATCGCCATCGGGTGTCATCACTGGCTGCCTTTTGTCGCCCTGGTCTCGGTGAATCTCTGGATCACCATTCCGCACCACTGTGCCACCTGGGTACGGACCTACGGGCTGGAAGAGGACTGGCAGAGGTGGAGGGGGCGGCTGCTGCTGGGACCGCTGATGATCGGTGCGGTGGCGATGATGGGGCATCACTGGGCCCCAACGACATTGCTGCTGGTGGTGACGATGTGGGATCACCAGCACAGCATCATGCAGCAGCACGGGTTTGCTCGGATCTACGACTTCAAGGCGGGAACCGGGACGCCGCGGACCGGACGGTTCGACCTGGCCGTCAACTGGGTGCTCTACGGCAACATGTTTCTGACGGCGCCTCTGTTCGTGCAGTACTGGGTCCGTGAACTGTTCACCTGGCAGGTGCCCGTCGGCGTCGACGCGGTGCAGATGTTACAGGGAGGCAGTTGGGCGGTCACCAGTGGCGTGCTGGTCGCCTATGGGCTGCATCTGGTGGCCTGTCTCCGGCGTGGTGACGGCGTCAACCCGGTCAAGTTGCTGTTCCTGTTGGCCAGTTACGCGATGTGGTACGTCACCGCATGGCACACCGATTCGATCCTCGTCTTCGGGATCGCTCACAGGTTGATGCACGGCGTGCAGTACATGGTGATCGTGAGGGTGTACCTGGCGAGAAAGGCTCGGGATCGTGGTGACGCGGGGGGCGGGCTGGGTCTGAGCCTGGCCGGTCGAGGCGGGCTGTGGCGATTTGTGGGAATCAGCCTGCTTTATGCGATCGTTTTCCAGGTCGTTGTGGGGCAACCTCAGCCATTGGAAACGTTCGGATTCGGGGTGTTCGAATTCAACTCGGTCTACGAAGCGATTCCCGAACTGGGGATCGGGCGGTTCACCAGCCGCGAGATGTACGCGTTGTTTGCCACGGCGATGGTCGATGCGGTGGCGATGGTCCACTACTACTTCGACAGTTTCATCTGGAAGGTCAGTGACCATCGAGTCCGGGAGGGGTTGCAGTGACAGCCGGGACACGGAGGGCGATTGGTGGCGCGGTGGCGGTGATGTTGCTGTTCGTGGCGGTGTGGGTCTGGGCCGAGAATCGTCCGGTCAGCCAGAGCGTCGCTGCGTTGGTGGCCGCCTCAGGGGCAGGGCTGGCCGGATGGCGGCCGAGATGGGCCTCCGGCGGAGGGGGGTACAGAATCGTGCTGCTGATCGGGTTGCCGGCGGTTGTGCTGGCAGCGTTCGAAGCGGGCGACGGTGGTCTGGTGGTTACGTCGACCAGGGCCGGTGCCGAGCAGTTGTACCTGCCACGACGAATCAACTACGCCGACGTGATGATCGGGCTCTACCCGGATCGGGACGTGTATCGTTTCCTGAAAGCGCAGCAGATGGGTCTGTGTCGCCAGCAGGTGGTGCCCTCTGCCGGGGCCTGCCGTGAACTGGGCCCGGTGACGCTTCAGGAAATCCGCAGGGAACTGGAACGGGCCATCCAGACGGGTGTGACCAGCAATGAGGACCTGTTGCGGATTTACGTCGAGGTTCTGGAGGAGGCTGGAGACGGAGATGCGGTCATCCAGGCCAGGCAGGCCCTGTTTCTCCACCACCCGAATCGTCGACCAAAGGATGCGGATTCCGAGTGACGACGGTTCCGGGAATGTCACTGCTGCCGGCCGAGAGACTCAAGTTGTTGTTGAGCCGCCTCGAGGTGTGCTCCGCCCTGTCCATCCTCACCGAGAAGTTTGACGGCGTTCCGAAGATGTAACCGGGCCTTGTCAATCTCTCCGGAGGTTCGATAGAGACCTCCGAGGCCGAGCGAAGCGACGGCGAAACGAGGCTGGATTGCAAGAGCCTGGAGGTAGTGCTTCTCGGCGCGGGTGATGTCGTTCAACGACTGGTAGGCCGCACCGAGAGCAAAGTGCGCGTGATGGACCTGGTCGGAGAGCGGGTCGAGTTCCAGCGAGCGGAGGTAGTGATCCACGGCCGACCGGGGGTCCTTTTCGGCCGCCGCGACCAGGCCGCGGTTGTAGTGTGCCTTGGCATTACCGTCACCGGACAGTGTCAGCGCGCGATCAAGCGACTTGCCGGCTGCGGCGAGGTTTCCAGCAGCGTAGTGACGTGTCCCGAGAGTCAGGTGCGCGTGGTCGTAGCGGGGCACCATGCGGACCAGGTGCTGGTACCTCGTCAAGTCCCGGCGGTTGCGCTCCTCCTTGGAAACATAAATGCCCGAGTCCCACCACTGGGTGAGCGTCAGGGCGGTGACGGCCGCGACGAATGGGATCCACTTGGACGCGTGTCGCAGCCCGTCGGTCAGGGGCCGGGAGTCATCTCCGGCGTTGTCACCGGAGATGCCCAATCCGGCCCGGGTTCCCTTTTCGCGGACTTTCCAGATGAAGCCGTCGAAATAGAAATGGAGCAGTGTCGAGGTCCAGACCAGGCCAATCAGTATGTTCTGGATTGGAGGAAAGGCGATTTGAGCCTGGAGATTGCCGAGGAAGCCGTATCCGACGATCAGACCGACGTAGAGTCCCAACATCGGACCGCTGCGGCGAAACAGGAATCGGGAAAAACTGCCCACGTTCGGATCACGGTCGACTCGCTTGAGATTGAAGACCCAGACGATGGCAAGGTACTGCACGTCGTGGAAGAGTTCGAACAGCGCAATCCCGAACAGGATGCTGTCCACCTCGACCATTGCGTACCACCAGTAGCCGAAACTGATGGCCATGGTCAGCAGCTTGAGAGGATTGGGGGATTGCCCCCTGGAGGCACCCTGCGACAGGTGAACGATGTAGGTGAGGGTCACCAGCGCGGTGACGGCATTCCACAGGTTCCGAAAACCGTCGATCCACACCGGATCGAGCGTGGCTCCACCGGTCTGGTAAAATGCCTCGAGCATCTGGTAGACGCGACCATCGGAGTTGATTAATCCGACTCCGAACCAGGAGAGGCACAGCAGCCAGTCAAGCCGGGCGGTCCGGGGATGGTGGTTTGCGATTTTGGCGTCGTAAATGCGGGCGAATCCATAAACCTGCATCAGGCCGTGCCAGAAACCCCACAGCACCAGGATCACCATCATGCCCTGACGCAGTTCGGTGAACAGCAGGGGCAGGGTTGTGGCCAAAAGTAACGCCGGCACGAGCGTAAACCGCAGTCGAAAGCGGCGGAAAAGCGATCGGTCACCGTAGGCCCGCATCAGGCCTGGCAGGTGGTGTCCGGTGGCACCAAATGCGGTTACGAAGGCATAGATCAGGTCCGGCGAATACCTCTGTCGCGACAACCACAGGAGGGGCAGGATCAGCAAAGGTGTGGCGATGAACAGGACGAGGTCCCAAGTGCCACTGATTATCCAGGGAGATTGGGAGACCGGAGCCGGAGTGGTTGCCGAGTCATCCTGGGCGGTCTCCTGGTTCAACGGGTCACTCCTGGACGTTCTCAATCCGGTGAGAAGGGACGCATGGGGTGTCGTCTCGGTTTGACGCTGTACGACCCAGTATAGGCGGCCTCAGTGGGGCGTGCGAAGAGGCCAAAGCGGTTCAGCGTCCGGGGACGATCACTCGGCGGCCTGTCAGCGGGTGAGGCGACGGACGGAAACGAATCCGTGACGGCGATCGGTCGACATCGCCTTCGATTGAGCGTGGAGGCGTTCCCGGTTGCCGAACAACCTGCTGTTTCGGTGACTTGACCAACTCTCGTTTCGAGACGCGAACTGGCCGAGTTGACGGTAGTGGGGGGGCTGGAGGTGCAGCGGGCTTGGTTGCCACTCGCGTTGGCTTTGGCTC
>DLVV01000057.1:0-12033 GCA_003445035.1 Planctomycetaceae bacterium
GCCAACTCCGTCCCTGGTCATCGGAATAAAACGCTGTACAGATTCCCAGGCCCCGATCCATCGGTTGTGTCCGCCAGTACTCGTTGGGCAGGATCAGGCGGCCTTTCCGGGTCTGGATCAACCAGGTCGGGTTGGCGGGAGAGCGAGGCCAACTGACACGAGTCGGGGGCAGCCAGGTCTTTCCCTCGTCACGAGATCGGCTGAAAAACGTCCCGTCCCCCTCCCCCACGCCTCCTCCCTGGGAGGGTGGGATTGTCTCGAACGTGACGGCGATCTCGCCCGATTTCAGCCGCAGCAGGTTCCACGGACGAACGTTGCCCTTCATGATCACTCGGCCTGCGGCATCTCGAAACGGCCCGATGCTGGTCCAGGTTCTTCCCTTGTCGTTGGACCGGATCATCTCGAGAGTCCGGTCGATCGCCAGTAACCGCCCCCCCTCGAGCAGTACCGGGCCGACGAATCGATGGGCAACAGTGACCTCGAAGGACTCCCTGGCCATTGCCGGGCACCCGGCCCCTGCCAGTAGAAGCCCCAACACCATGATCTGTTTCAACACGACTGTCTCCAATCCGTACCAAGTTCACTGTGGTGGTATCTCGCTTGGATCAGGACGTCAACTCGTGGGGTCCAGAAAAAGGTCGCTCTCTTGAACATCGCAGGCTCCGGTCACCAGGTGCCACGCGATCAGAGGGTCTGTGGGGCTCCACAAATCTGGCGAGAGCTGACCATGGACAACCTGAACGACCGCCGATGGCGATTTTCGAGCCCCGCTCTGCTGTGGCGGCTTCGAGCTCCGGACAGATGATCGAATGCCTGGGTGCGGCAGCCGTTCGAGCCTCTCGATAGAAGCGGTGCAGCAACGACGAACTGGTGTCGCCTGTGAACATTGGGAGGCGTGGTGTGGATCGGGCGGGTTGAACGCCGAGGCTGAGGTGAGGAGACTTGGGCTCCGTGTCCGAGACGGAGGAGATGTGATGAGAGTCGTGCTGGCTGTGGTGTTGTGCCTGGGAACGGTCGGCTGTGGAGACGACGGTGCGGCCGGCCCATCCGCGGCGCAGCAGGCACCACAATCCAAGCCGCCACCTTCCAGGGAAGTTGAATCGCTGAAAGAATCGCCGCAAGCCAAACCTCCACTTTCCAGGGAAGGTGAATCACTGAAGGAATTGGTCCAAAACGGGGATGCCAGGAGTGGAGTGGAACCCGGACAGGGGGTTCGTTTGGAGAAAGACGTGCCGGAGGGGCCGCTTGCCGGAACGGCACCTCTGGAGGAGCACGCGGATCGTTCGGCGGCCATGCGGAGTGGCTTTCGAAAGTACCTGTTGCAACGCCTGGACATTTCGAAACAGCGGCGCGAACAAGCGAGGATTGATGACTGGAAACAATGGGCGGCTCAGCAACGGGCGTCATTGCGACGGATGATCGGCGCGGTCGACCGACGGGTGGAGCCTGTGACGATGGAGTTGGTGGGGACGGTTGACCAGGATGCCCAACTTGTTGAGGACGACGCTTTGCGGGTGTTGCGGGTGCGTTGGCCCGTGGTCGCCGGGGTGTTCGGCGAGGGCTTGTTGCTGGAGCCCCGGGGGGACATTGCTCTGAATGTCCTGGCGTTACCCGATGCAGGGCAATCACCGGAGGAACTGTGCGGGATGCTGGCGGCTAAGAAGTCGTCGGCTTACCCGTGGCGGCTTGCTCGCAATGGTTGCCGTGTCCTGGTGATGACACTGATTGACCGGAGTGACGAGTGGTCGGGTTCGGCGGAGGTGGCGTGGACCAACGTGCCGCACCGCGAATGGATCTATCGGCAGGCCTTCGAACTGGGAAGGCACATCATCGGTTATGAAGTGCTCAAGGCGGAGTCGGCAATCGAGTGGCTGGCAAGTCGCCCGGATGACGCGCCGCTGGCACTGACCGGTTATGGAGAAGGCGGCTTGGTGGCGTTCTACACGGGGGCTCTCGACACACGGGTCGAAGGGACACTGGTGAGTGGTTATTTCCGCTCGCGACAAACCATCTGGCAAGAGCCCCTGTCCCGCAACGTGTTCGGCCTGCTGCGTGAGCTGGGAGATGCTGAAGTCGGGGCACTCTATGGCCCGAGATCCCTGGTTGTTGACCACACTCGACAGCCGGCGATCAGCGGTCCACCAAAGGCTCGCGAGGGCCGCCGCGCCGTGGCGGCGCCGGGGGCCATTAGAACTCCGAAGGAGAGTGAGGTCGCGGAGGAAGTCCGCCGCTGTCGCCAGCTGCTGGCAGGAGCGGGGATCGAGCCACAGATTGCGTTGGTGGCGGCTCAACCACTCGCCGCCGAGGTCAGTCAGCCGGCCCTGGAACGATTGCTGAAGAGTTTTTCGCTGACGATGCCCCAGGACGCGCCCGCGGGCGTGAGGACGCAAGTGGCGATCCCGGCCAGGCGACAGCAGCGGCAAGTCAGGGAACTGGTGGAATACAACCAGCAACTGCTGCGTTTTTCAAACCGGCGACGTGGCGAGTTTTGGGAAGGACTGACACCACAGGGGGACGCCGCGAAGTGGGAGGAGAGGTGCGATGAGAAACGTGCCTACCTCTGGCGTGAAATCGTGGGCAGGTTTCCCGATCCAAAGGGACAGGCCGAGACCCGTTCTCGACTGGTAACGCAGACTGACAAATGGCGTTGTTACGAGGTGGCGATGGAGGTCTTTCCGTCCGAGGTCTTCGCCTGGGGCTACTTGTTGGTACCGCGGGATCTGGCGCCCACAGAACGGCGTCCGGTGGTTGTCTGTCAACATGGCCTGGAGGGTTTGCCGGCGACGGTGATTAATACCGATCCGACCTCACGGGATTTCGCTGTCTACAACGGCTTTGCGGCACAACTCGCCGACCTGGGGTTTGTTACCTATGCACCGCACAATTTCTACCGCGGGGGCAATGAGTTTCGGGAACTCCAGCGGTTGGCGCATCCACTGGGAACGACGCTGTTTGGCCTGACGACGGCACAGCATCAACGTCATCTCCAATGGCTCAAGTCGCTCCCCTTTGTCGATGGTGAGCGGATCGGGTTTTATGGGCTCTCTTACGGTGGCAACACGGCCATGCGTGTGCCCGCGCTCTTGAAGGATTACCGCGTTGTGATTGCCTCGGGCGATTTCAACGAATGGATCTACAAGAATGCCACCATCGACCATGTCTACAGCATGATCTACCACAACGTCTGGGAGGTGTTTGAATGGAACCTGGGCCAGACATTTAATCACAGCGAGTTGGCTGCCCTCATCGCGCCACGGCCGTTCATGGTCGAACGGGGGCACGACGATGGTGTGGCGCTGGATGAATGGGTGGCTGCCGAATACGCCCGGGTCCGTCGGCTGTACGCCAAGTTGGGGATTTCAGAGAGGACACGGATTGAGTTCTTCGACGGGCCGCACAAGATTCATGGTGAAGGGACCTACCGCTTTCTGCAGCGGCACCTCGACTGGCATCCCAACCGATAAACGGGAGTCCGGGGTGACTGCCGGGCGAGAGAGTTCCGGGCAGAGGAATTGGCTGTGTCACCAGCGTGAGTTTCAGCCCCGACAAGGCGATTTCGGCCGCTGTCAAAAAGTCAAAGAGCTTCGCACTCCACGGGTGTTACCGGTCGCTCGAAAGCCGGACCAGCATTTTCAGAAGCTCATTGTGTGCTCGGTCTGCCGTTGTTGGGTCATGGCGGTTCTTGAGCACGCGTTGCACCCATTGATTGAGCAACGTCCCTGCGGCAATGACAGTCGGGGTCTGACCGTCTTGCCTGGCCTTCGCCGTCATGGTTTTCCGCAGCAGGCGACAGAGTTCGAAGTCCTCGACGCCCGCTCGATAGGCTTCCCAGCGTTTGCTCGAGATCACACCGTCCGGGCCGTCATACACAACGGAATACGTTGGCGAGCCAGCATAGTCGTCCCACAAGTTTGAACTGTCCGTATACGTCCAGAAGCCGTTCCCCGCCGCTCGATGCCTGACACCTAGCCAAAGTTTGTAACGGTAGTGACCACTCGGCGACCGCCCCTTGTCGCTGGCCGAGTCGTAGAACCAGGGACGTTTGTCTTTCCAGAAGCTCCACTCGAGCTTTTCGCTGCTGGGACACCAGATGTCGGCAGCACCGTCGTATTTTGCGATGCTTTCCGCGGTGTTGTCCGAACTGATATCGATCCAGACCCGGGCCTTGGGGTCGACGCTTCGCAAGACTTTCGTTGACGGTTTGACAATCTCTCGCATGGCCTTTTGAGACGGCTCGTCGTGCCATAGGAACGCGAAGTTCTCGTACCCAAGGCCACGTTGTTTGACGTGAGCAATCATGGCGGCGAGCCATTGCCTGAAGAGTTTCTCGCGGCGTGCATTTCCCGGAATGGGACGCATCTTGCGGTGGTCCCATTCGAAGCCCATGAAGAAAATCCACAGCCGCGTGTTGGGCAAAAGGTCCATGTATTTGTCGAGCCGCGAGAAGTCCAGCGGCTGTGTGATGTTGCCACTGGCATCGGCTACGGGGTTCGGCAGGTAGGACGAAACCACCACCTGCGTGTCGACATAGTGTTCTCGCAGATCCCGCTCGACCCCCTTGGGGTCGGTCTTTGCGATCGGCCAGTGCATGTAGGAGAAATTCACCACGTGGAGCTTCGGCCGAGGCATCTCGACATGGGCGACCGTGAATGACAACGGCTGAATTGCGGAGGTCGATTTGCCTTCCAGTTCAAGCTGGCCCTCGTGGTGTCCGTGTCGAAGCGAACGAGTGTCAATGCTGAGCCAAACCTGCTGGGTCATGCCTGGAGGGATTTGCAGCTTTCCTCGTAGCGGCATCAACGCATCTCCCCGAATGCGAAAGCCGAAGGCCTCAACAAACTTGACCGCGAACACGGACACGGCACCAGGTTGCAAGCCTTTGGTTGTGATGGTCAGTTCCACGGGGGCGGCCGTCGCATTCGTGACATTCAGTGCCAACTCGCCCCATTCGTTCTTCATCAAGGTCAACTGGCCCGGATCGGCAGAAGCCTTCCAGTCGAAGGGCATCAACGGAGCCCACGGATTGGCGGTTCTGACCATCAACTTCGACTTCGACGTTGCCGCCAGGTACCTGCCGATCACTCCACAGATTTCGTGGTCCAGGCCGGTGAACGGCACACCGCGCCGGAAGTTGACTTCCTCGGCTTTCGTCCTCGCGAGGATTTTTGACTTGAGCCGTTGCAACGTTGCTCGCGCACGCCGTATCGGTTCTTGATCCTGTTTGGATTGTGCAGCCAGTCGAGCCTCAGCATGCGCCAACAGCGTCAGTGACGAATTGTTCTGGCGAGTCAGTGGCACGCGCTGCCGGGCGACTTTCAGTACGGCTTCGGGATCAAGGTCCCGTTTCCGCGGAGTAAGTCCTTTTGTCTTTGAACCGAGAACCTCAATCTCATCCACAAAGACATAGAACCCACCACGGACGGTCACGAGCCGCACGAACCGGCCCTGTTCTTTGAGGTTCGAGAGTCGAAACGTGTGGACGACGTAAGTCGCCTGGTTGACCGATTCGCCAATCACATTTCCGGCATAGTTGTATGATTTGCCGTCGTCGCTCAGAAAGACGAGCACCGCGAGTGGAAATGTGCCCTGGGAGCGATTGTCGGCCGCGGTTTCGAAGCTGACTCCGTTGATTGAGCAAATCTGGCCCAGGTCGATTTCAATGCTCTTGAGCTGATCGCCGATAGCCCAGCCAACAGTTCCCTTTTGAGTCCACAGCGACGTGCCACCAGGGTTGTAGCGGACCCCATCGGTAAGGTCCGTCGTGTCACCGGTGTCCGTACAGTAGGGGTAGTTCGGTGGGTGGCTGAGCTTGTACGGTCGGCCAAGAGCAACATTATCCGCGGAACATGTTGGAACGATCGTGAGTAGAGTCAAAGCCGCTGCGGCGATCAGCAAACTCGCTGAAGGACGTCTTGTGAAATTCACTGACCAATGATCCATTTCATGTTCCCCCCCCGCTCAAAGAAGCTCAGCCGCAATCAAGGTGCCGTCACGCTCTCGATTTTCGACGCACGAGATTCTCCCATTTCAGTCGATTGATTTCATCCTCCAGTCCGGACGGGTTGAACGCTGAAGCCGGGGTAGAGAAACTGGTGTTCGGCGACCGACCCTGGGGAGATGTGATGCGATTTCTGCTGGTGTTGTTGTTTCTCGGGATTTGTGCGTGTTTCGCCGAGTCTTCGCCTCCAGAGGTCCGGACCGTTGCGACGCAACCTGGGCCACAGGTGAAGGAGAGGTTGGCAGCTACGGTAAAGGCGAAGGCCGACGACCGGATCGAGTTCTTCGAGGCGAAGATTCGCCCGGTCCTGGTCGAGCATTGCTATGCGTGTCACAACTCGACCAAGAAGGCAGCGGGCTCGCTGGCGTTGGATCATCGCCAGGGGCTGCGTCGGGGAGGGGATGGTGGCAAGATTGTCGTTCCGGGCAGGCCCGAGCAAAGCCGCCTGTTGGCGATTCTGCGACACGAAGTTCCCGGGCTGAAGATGCCCCGGGACGGGGCAAAGTTCGAAGCCAGTGTCGTCGCCGACTTCCAACGCTGGGTCGCGATGGGCGCATCCGACCCGCGGGACACGCCCCCATCGGCCGACGAACTGGCACGAGCCACGTCGTGGGAGGCGACGTTCGCGAAGCGAAGAAGATGGTGGAGCTTTCAGCCGGTCGTGAAGCCGGCAACGCCAGAAGCGAAAAATGGCGAGTGGTCGGTTCACCCGGTGGATCGGTTTCTGCTGGCTGCCATGAACTCGCATGGCCTCGAACCAGCGGTTGCTGCGGACAAGCGAACCTTGCTTCGTCGTGTTTCATTTGTGCTCACCGGTCTGCCGCCGACGCCGGCGGAGATTCGTGACTTTCTCGCCAACGAATCAGACACCGCATTCGAAGCTGTCGTTGATCGGTTGCTCGATTCTCCCCGGTTCGGAGAACGTTGGGCACGTCACTGGATGGACCTCGTCCGATACTGCGAATCGCACGGCAGCCAGGGCGACCCCCAGTTGGCCAATGCCTATCGGTATCGCGATTACCTGGTCCGGGCGTTCAACAATGATGTGCCTTACGACCAGTTCGTTCGCGAGCACATTGCCGGCGATCTGTTGCCCGAGCCCCGATTCAACACCGAGGAGCAGTTCAACGAATCGGCCATCGGGCCGGCTCATCTGAGGATGGTCGAACTGGGATTCGTGCCCGTCGACGCATTGGAGGATCAGGTCAAGGTCGTCGACAACCTGATTGATGTTTATTCGAAGACGTTTCTGGGACTCACGGCTTCGTGCGCACGGTGTCACAATCACAAGTTCGATCCAATCAGCCAGGAAGATTTCTATGCCCTGTACGGCGTCTTCGTGAGTGGTCGTCCGGGACAGGTCCTGATCGACTCGCCCAAAACACTCGACAGACACCGCGCCGAGCTGACGGCGTTGAAGCAGACGATTGGTGAGGGGCTTGGAGCCGCGTGGCTCGAAGCGGCTGCCGGAATTGGGGACCGGTTTCATTCTGAAGGTGGCCGTGCAGAGCGTGTGGCCGGTCTGCGGGCCCGGCTGAAGACACTCAGTAAGAACATCGCGGCGATCGAAGACCCGGCGAGGGTGCGGGTACTGAAACGCAGACCGATTCCACCGAAACCCGGGCCCGGCAAAAGTCCGGCTGACGACAAGAAACCGCCTGAAAAGCGTCGGGCCGCTCCCCGCCCTGCCCCATCCCAGGCCGTAACGCTTCCCGTGCCGTTTGCGAGATGGAGCTTTGACGGCGACGTCCGAGACAGCGTTGGCAGCCATCACGGCCAGTTGTTGAACGGGGCCATTGTCCGTGACGGCCGACTGATCCTGGATGGCAGGGCCTCCAGCATGCGGACCAGTCCGCTGCAGCGAGACATCCGTGAGAAGACACTGGAAGCCTGGGTCTCTCTGGCCCGCTTCGATCAGCGCGGGATCGGCGTGATCGGCCTGGACACTCCGGGTGACCAGTTCTTCGATTCGATTGTCTTTGGAGAGATCAAACCCAGGCACTGGATGGCGGGCAGCGACTTCTTGCGACGGACGCGGGAGCCCGGTGGTCCCGAGGAAACCACTCCACCGGACAAGTTGATTCACATGGTGATCGTCTACGCGAGGGACAATTCGGTCACGCTCTACCGGAACGGTCGGATCTATGGGAAGCCCTACACCCGGGGGAAGCTGCAGCTGTTCGAGAAGGGCAAGTCGCGGTTTCTGTTCGGGCAACGACTGTCCGGAGTGAACCCGCCACTTGCGGGGGAAATTGAGGAGGCGCGGGCCTACACGCAGGCATTGACCGCTGCGGAGGTGGCCACATCGTTTGAGGTCGGCCCGGAGGGGGTTTCGACGGAAGAGCTGTTGGCTGTTCTCGATGCCGGGCAGCGACGAGAACTCACCTCGCTGCACCAGTCTCGCCGACGGATGCGCGTGGAGTTGGAGAAACTCGATCCGATGGCCGGAGGGAAGACCGATCCCTGGGCCAAGGCTTTTGAGGACGCCCGGACCAACAAGGAGAATCCACTGCACGTGTGGGTGCGATCCTTCGTGGGTGGCGTTCCCCCTGGCACCGTGGAACTGCAGAAGCAATGGCGGGAACAGGCCGGATACTGGAGACAGGAACTCAAGACGCGTCGTGAGTCGAACGACTCGAACTTCACCGACGTGTGGGATCTGAAAGGCGACGGCAGTGATGAGTGGTTCAGCTACGGCACCGGATTTCCGGGCGGACAGATCCGGCCAACATCAAATGGCGGATTTCTGGTCGAGTCGGACGGTGATGCCGTCGTCAAAGGTGTTCACACGGCTGGGGTGTTTTCGAGCCGTCTCAGTACGCGACACACCGGCGTATTGATGTCTCCACGTTTTGTGATCGGCTCGAACTCCATCAGCGTGCGAGCACTCGGTTCGAACGCGCGAGTCCGGCTGGTGATCGAGAATTATCCGCTTGGCAACGGCGGCATTTATCCGGCCCGTCCACTTGATCGAGATCGGTTCGGCTGGTTCGTGTTGAATTCAAAATATCGTAAAGGGCAGCACGCTCACCTGGAGTTCGTGACCAACCTGGCCGATCGGGCACACTTTGCTGTCGACCGGATTGTGACCGGTGACGCTCTGCAACCCCCGTTGGTAAGCACGGTGCCAATCGTCTGTCTGCTGGAAGACGAGGCTCCGGCATCGGTCGGTCAGTTGGTGGCCAGGTACTCCGGCCGACTGAGACAAACCGTCCGATCCTGGCAGTCCGGAACGGCGAGTGAAAATGAGATCGCGTTCCTCGATTTCTTCGTCCGTCGTGGCCTGTTGCCGATCACCATCGGCGAACTGCCTCACCTGGGCGAGGCCGTCAGGCGATTCCGGCGGCTCGAGCATCAGCTTCCGGTGCCCCGGCGGGTGCCAGGTGTCCTGGAAACGGTGGCTTACAACCAGCCGTTGTTCGAAGGCGGCCGGCACACACGGCCTGCTCAAGCTGTCCCGCGCCGCGGACTCTCGCTGTTTGGTGACCAACCGTTTCGTACGACTGACAGTGGCCGGTTGCAGTTGGCCGAACAAACCGCTTCAGCCACGAACCCTCTGACGGCCCGGGTGATGGTCAACCGGTTGTGGCACCACGTGTTCGGCCGGGGAATCGTCGCGACGGTCGACAATTTCGGCCACCTGGGCGCACCGCCTTCGCATCCGGAACTGCTGGACCACCTGGCGGCAAGGTTTGTCAAGAACGGCTGGTCCATCAAGCGGATGCTGAAACACCTGGTCACCTCGACAGCATTTCGGCAGTCATCCCGTGCCAGCGGTTTTGCGCTCGAGAACGATCCCGGTAATCGATTCCTGTCCCACATGCCGGTGCGGCGACTGGATGCCGATGCGATTCGTGACAGCATTCTGGCCGTTTCCGGACAACTTGACACGAAGATGTATGGCCCGGGCATCGACGTTTACTACACATCCAAGACCGAAGGCGGTGGGCCCAAGGGGCCTCTTGACGGAGGCCGCCGCCGTAGCGTCTATCTCCGCATTCGCCGCAACGCTCACAATCCGTTTCTCGAAGCGTTTGACGCACCGAAGCCGACCACCACACGTGGTCGTCGAGATGTCACCAATGTGCCCGCGCAGTCGCTCACGATGCTCAACGATCCGTTTGTCATCGATCAGGCTGCAAAGTGGTCCGGGGATCTTGTGGGCAGGCAACTCGCACCAGAGGATCGCGTTCGGGAAATGTACGAACGGGCGTTCGCACGCTCGCCCACGGCGTCAGAATTGCGAGCCACGCTGGAATATGTCGCGGCGTTAGAGAAGGAACATGCCGATGTTCCTGACGAAACCGCTCGACGGAGACTGGTCTGGCAGGATGTGGCTCACGCACTCTTCTGCCTCAAGGAGTTCATCTATGTGGAATGACCCAGGGGTTTTCCTGTCCCGCCGACATCTGTTGAGCCGGGCCTCCACCGGATTTGGGATGGTCGCGTTGTCCGGACTGTTGGCTCGTGGGGCAATCGGCAGCCAACCCGTGGCCCGCCACACGAACTCGCTGGCTGCAAAGTCGACCGACTTTCCGGCCACAGCGAAGAGTGTGATTTTCCTGTTCATGTCGGGGGGCGTCTCGTCGGTCGACACGTTCGACCCCAAGCCGCGTCTGGTTCGCGATCACGGCAAACCGATGCCGGTGCCCGTCCGGCCGACGATGTTCAACTCCAACGGCAACATCAAGGCCAGTCCGTGGGACTTTCAGCAATACGGTGAGAGCGGTCTGCCCGTCAGCGAACTGTTCCCCAATGTCGCCGCATGTGCCGACGACCTGGCGGTGATCCGTTCGATGACGTCGATTGCGAACGAACATGCCCAGGCCAACTATTTCATTCACACGGGGTTTTCCCTGGCTGGACATCCCTGCGCCGGAGCGTGGATGGCCTACGGGCTCGGTTGCGAGTCCAGAGAGCTTCCCGGTTTCGTTGTCCTGGCCTCGGGGGGATCGCCCCTGGGCGGGATCAACAACTACAGCAACGGTTACCTGCCGAGCGTGTACCACGCGTCGATGCTCGATCCGACCCGGTCGGAACCGCTGTCGAATGTCGTTCCCCGTGAATCGGATCGGCGACAACGACTGCGACTGAGCTTCGTCGAACGTCTCGACCGTCAGCATCTGAAGACACTGCGGGGTGCCGGGCAGATCGAATCGGCGATCCAAAATTACGAGACCGCCTATCGCATGCAGTCGGCCGTGCCGGAACTGGTGGACATCAGTGGTGAAACGCGGGACACGCAGTCTCTGTATGGAATCGACTCGCCCGTCAACGAAACCCGTGAATACGGTCGCCAGTGTCTACTGGCCCGCCGCCTGGTCGAGCGAGGAGTTCGTTTTATTGAACTCACTTGCCTTCCACACGCGGGAGGAAAACTGCCGGGCAACCCGTGGGACCAGCACGGGGGTTTGAAGGCTGGTCACGAAGAAATGGCCCGCCAGGTGGACCAGCCGATCGCCGGCCTCATTCGAGATCTGAAGCGCCGTGGCCTGTTCGACGAAACATTGATCGTCTGGGCGGGAGAATTCGGTCGCACGCCGTTCGCACAGGGTTCAGATGGTCGAGACCACAACCCGTTTGGTTTCAGTGTCTGGATGGCCGGCGGTGGCATCAAGGGCGGCGTCACTTATGGCGCGACCGACGATCTGGGCTATCACGCCGTCGAAAATCGGGCGACCGTTTATGACATGTGGGCGACCGTTCTGCATCAACTGGGTCTCGACCACGAAGCTCTCACCTATCGCCACGGTGGCCGGGACTTCCGCCTGACGGATGTGCACGGCAACGTGCTCCACGAGATCCTTTCGTGACCGGTTCGATTCTGGAGGCCCTTCGGGGTGGAGGTTTTGAGTGTCGGCAGGACGCGGGGCACGGTCACAGGTGTCGTCCTGCTCTCAAGTGGACCAGTTCGCGGGATTCTGGGATACTCGTCTTACTGATCGCGTTGGAATAGGTGAATCGGGCACTGCGGCCACTCGAGCAAGCGGAACAACGATGCTCTCGATCTTCGACCACCAGCGAACGATGGATCG